>CASFCW010000127.1 GCA_949293165.1 uncultured bacterium | reverse complement strand
CACCAACCTTAGCGCCAGCAGTCCGGTGACACCTACCGTGGTCTACTTCCGCGGGATTCCTGATATTGCCCGGCAAAAGGATCTGGAACTGCACAACCGATGGAATCTGGAATTTGACACCGACCTGATCCCGGGTTGCCGGGAACTGATGGATTCCCCTCTGGACCGGCCCGCACAGCACTATTTCTGGTCCCGCCGCATCGACCTGAAGGGTACCTGGGAATCTGCCATGCTGCTGTGTGTTCCCATCGTGGGCAGCGATGGAACCGTATATGGTATCTGCGGTGTGGAGATCAGCGTCCTATCCCGCAGCGGATGGGCAATTCGGCTCCGCCGTTACTGCGCTGGCGCCCATTCAGGACAGCCGCCTCCTGCTGATGGATGGATTGGTGGGCAGCGTCACCGGTACCTACCTGGACGGACAGGAGACACTTGTTATCCATCAGGGGCGGTACTATAACGAATATGACACGGGTACCGAGCGGTATATCGGCCTGCATCAGACCATCCCCATTTCTAGGGGAGAGGCAGAGAGCACTGCCTGGGCCGCCGCGATCCTGATCCCCCAGGACAGCTATGCTGCATACACCGCCGAGGTGCAAAGGACATGGATCATCGCAGCCCTGGGGCTGCTGTTGGGGCTGCTGGCCCTCTCCTTCTTCCTGGCACGGAGGTTTGTCCGGCCCATCACCGACAGCCTGAAGCGATTCCAGCAGGAAGAGCTGCCGGAACAGGGCCTGTCCTCCGGCATCTCGGAAGTGGATGAACTGGCAGAGTTCCTGAACGCCCGGGCCAGAAACCAGCGCCTGGAGCAGGGCGAGCTCCCGCCCAACATCGCGGAGCTGTTTGACCAGTTTGTGGCGCGGAAGGATCTGCTGACAGAGGCAGAGCGGAACATCCTCCGCTACTACATCGATGGACACGAGATCGCGGATATCCCGGACCTGGCATTTATCAGCATGAGCACGGTCCGAAAGCATAACCGGAGCATCTACGAGAAGCTGGGGGTAGCATCCCGGGACGAGCTGATGCTCTACATTGATCTGCTCCGCCGCTGCGGCAGGCTGCAGGAGCTTTTCTGAAGTCAGACCCAGCATACAGCAAAGCGCACAAAACCACCGAGATGGTTTTGTGCGCTTTCTCTATTATCCAATGGATACCTTTTATAAAAAACGGGAAAAAGTATCCGGCAGACCATATACGCCCGGCCCCTGCTCCTGTTATAACAGGAGCAGGAAGGAGGCGCGCCATATGATGTATTTCTGTTTTTCCGTTCGCTGCGAGGTGTGCGGAGAATACTGGTACAGCAGCAGCATTCCCTTTTCCAAAGCAGAGCAGGCAATCCAGCACCAGGAAAAGAAGGAGCTCTATGACGCCATCTACCAGCGGGAGAAGGAACGGGCCAAGCTGGCCGCCGGACAGGAGGCCAGGGAGCGGTTCAGCCAATGTCCCGTCTGCCGGCGGCTGGTCTGTGACGCCTGCTTCCTGATCTGCGATGAGATGGACCTGTGCCGGGAGTGCGCCGGTCGCATGCAGGAGCCCGGGGAGCCGGTGGCGCCATGAAAAGACGATGGTGGTTCCTCCTGCTGGTGTGTCTGCTCCTGACCGGATGCAGCACGGCGGCTTCCGGCGGGCACCTGATTTCCGCGGCAGAGGGCTCCGGAACATACAGCGAGGCGCTGGAGCCCTTTCTTTCCGGGTATACCCTCCGGGATGGGGAGGATACCCTTTACGCAGAGGTGTCCCGGGGCAGCGCTGTGGCCTGCTTCGACGTGCAGGCCATCCCGGCCATGACCCGCGGCGTTGGCCGGTATTGGTATCCCCATGTTTCGGCCACGGTGGTCCTGGCGGTGGACCGCACACGGACGGATGCGGTCATCACCGGATGGAACAGCCTTCGGGAGAGTCCGGTCCCCGTGGGCATCAGCAGCAGTTCCGTGATCCGCAATATGCTGGCTCTGGGCGCCCTGTCCTACGGTCTGGACCGGGAGGCGCCCTCCAAGCGTGACGCTCTGGAGCTGCTGGAACACCTCGGTCAGAACGGAAACTTCCGGCTGGAGGCGCCGGATACCCCCATTCTGATCTGCCTGGACTATGAAGCTGCCGCATGGAATCGAAACGGTGGAAATTATGAGATCATCGTGCCGGTGGAGGGCACACTGTCCTACCGCATGGGGCTATTGTCCGATGTTCCGCTGACCCTGAACCCGGGACTGGATGAAGCCCTTCTCACTGCCGGCCTGCCTCTGGCGGGCGGGAAGAGACCGGCTGACTTTCCGGAGGATTACCGGTCAGCCCGCACCCTGGGCGAGGAGGAGTACGACCGGATTTTGGCCATCACCGGGGACAGCAGCCGGGATCTGCGCCGACAGGTATTCCACGCCCGGCTCTATACCACCGCCGACATGCGGGAGCATATCTTATCCG
>CASFCW010000126.1 GCA_949293165.1 uncultured bacterium | reverse complement strand
ATGTGGCTTCCATGCTTGGCCCAAGGGAATCGCTGGGCCGTCGGAGGGAGGACGCGGTCGCCATCCAACCTCCGACGGTGCTAGTTTGCCGCGGCTGTGCCGATCTATACATGGAAGCTCAAAAAAAGAAGGAGGGGCGGCGGGATGATTTCTGGTGAAAAAGGGCAAAATATCTATTTACGAACCGATGTGACCCACAGTATAATAGAGAGGATAGGAAGGTTCGTCCGGACGAGTGGCCGGACGGGGCCCGCGTTGCTGAAGGAGGCAAGGATATGAGTTATAAATCTGATATTGAAATTGCCCAGGAGTGTACCATGCTGCCCATCCAACAGGTGGCCGACCAGCTGGGGGTTGACCCGGAGCAGCTGGAGCTGTATGGCCGCTACAAGGCCAAGCTGGACATCCACGCCATGAAGGATATGCCCCGAAAGGCCAAGCTGGTGCTGGTGACCGCCATCAGCCCCACCCCGGCCGGCGAGGGCAAGACCACCACCTCCGTGGGTTTGGCCGACGCGCTGAACAAGGTGGGCAAAAAAACCGTGGTCTGCCTCCGGGAGCCTTCTCTGGGCCCCGTTTTCGGCGTCAAGGGCGGCGCTGCCGGCGGCGGGTATGCCCAGGTGGTGCCTATGGAGGACATCAACCTCCATTTCACCGGCGATTTCCACGCCATCGGCATTGCCAACAACCTGCTGGCCGCTATGCTGGACAACCACATTCAGCAGGGCAACGAGCTGAATATCGACGTGCGCCGCATCACCTGGAAGCGGGTGGTGGATATGAATGACCGCCAGCTGCGGCACATTGTCTGCGGCATGGGCGGCAAGGTCAACGGCGTACCCCGGGAGGAGGGCTTCGATATCACCGTGGCCTCCGAAATCATGGCGATCCTGTGCCTGGCCAGCGACCTGATGGACCTGAAGCAGCGCCTGGCCCGGATCGTGGTGGGCTACACCAGGGACGACAAGCCCATCACCGCCCACGACCTGAAGGCGGAGGGGGCCATGACCGCCGTTTTGAAGGACGCCATCAAGCCCAACCTGGTGCAGACCCTGGAGCACACCCCCGCCATCATCCACGGCGGCCCCTTTGCCAACATCGCCCACGGCTGCAACTCCATCCAGGCCACCGAGACTGCCCTGAAGCTCAGCGAGTATACCGTCACTGAGGCGGGCTTTGCCGCCGACCTGGGCGCGGAGAAATTCCTGGATATCAAGTGCCGCATGGCTGGGTTCCATCCCGACGCGGTGGTCATCGTTGCCACCGTCCGGGCCCTGAAATACCACGGCGGCGTGGCCAAGGCCGACCTGAACCAGGAGAACCTGGAGGCCCTGGAGAAGGGCCTGCCCAACCTGCTGCAGCACGTGGACAATATCAAAAATGTGTTTGGCCTGCCCTGTGTGGTGGCCATTAACGCCTACCCCACCGATACCGCCGCCGAGCTGAAGCTGGTGGAGGAGAAGTGCCGGGAGAAGGGGGTCAACGTCCGCCTGTCCGAGGTGTGGGCCAAGGGCGGCGAGGGCGGCAGGGCCCTGGCGGAGGAGGTCATCCGCCTGTGCGAGGAGGAGAGCAGCGATTCCTTCCGCTTCTCCTACCAGCTGGACGATTCCATCGAGGACAAGCTCAACGCCATCGCCACCAAGATCTATCACGCCGACGGGGTGGAGCTTACCGCCGCTGCCAAAAAGCAGGTGCAGCAGCTGACCCAGCTGGGCTTTGATAAAATGCCCATCTGCATGGCCAAGACCCAGTATTCCTTCTCTGACGATCCCGCCAAGCTGGGTGCGCCCCGGGGCTTCAAGATCACCGTCCGGGAGGTCAAGGTCAACGCCGGAGCCGGCTTCCTGGTGGCCAAGACCGGCGACATCATGACCATGCCCGGCCTGCCCAAGGTACCCGCTGCTGAGCGGATCGACATTGACGAAACGGGCAGGATCACCGGCCTGTTCTGATTCGGGCATGGTCATATCGTTCCCCCAAAACCCCAACACGAACCCAGCGCAGCGGATCGTGTTGGGAAAGGAGGA
>CASFCW010000125.1 GCA_949293165.1 uncultured bacterium | reverse complement strand
GCCCCAGGCGGCGGACGAGTTGCTGGGGATCAGCGGCGTGATTGCCGCGGCGGTTTATGACCGGGACGGGCGGCTTTGCGCGTTCCAGTGCCGCCAGGCGGCGGAGCAGATGGCGTTTGCGTTTGAGCAGGCCCCGGCAGGCGGCAGGCTCTCCGTGCTGTGGCTTGACTCCCTGGAAAGCCTGAAGCCGATGGCTGAGTCGGAACAGCGGGCGCTGTAGCCCGGCGCACACCTGCAACCACCCCCACAGTAAGCTGCCGCGGCCCCCTGGAAGGGGCCGCGGCAGCTTGTATCTGCGCCTGGAAATTGCCTGCCGGCAACCGCCCTCTCCGTCTGACTAAGGGGGCGGCTACTTCAGGGCCTTTTTCACCATCTTCAGCTTCCTGTCCGTAAAGGGCGGGAAGGTAAGGCTGATGGGGAAGCGGGTGGTCTTTTCCAGCACGCTGCGGTGGTGGGAAAAGGTGTCGAAGCTGTACCTTCCGTGATAGCAGCCCATCCCGGCCGTCCCCACGCCGCCGAAGGGCAGGTTGGGATTGATGATATGGCTGATGGTGTCGTTGACGGACACGCCGCCGGAGCTGGTGCGCCGGAGAATCTGCTCCGTAACCCCCCTGTCCTCACTGAACACATACAGGGCCAGAGGCTTGGGGTTCGAGTTAACATAATCCAGCGCCTGATCCAGGCTGTCATAGGCCAGCACCGGCAGGATGGGGCCGAACAGCTCCTCCTCCATGGCGGCGGCGTCAAAGCCGTCGGGGGACAGGATGGCGGGCTGGATGTACCGCCGCTCCATGTCCACCTCTCCCCCGCAGCGGATGGCGGCCCTGTCCCGTTCCAGGATGGCCTTCAGCCGCTCCATGTGCCGGGTGTTGATGATCCGGCCATAGTCGGGGCTGTCCTTGGGGTCGGGGCCGTAGAACCGGGCCAGGGTCTCCTCCAGGCGGGCCACCAGCTCCTCCCGTTTCTCCCTGGGCGCCAGCACATAGTCGGGGGCCACGCAGGTCTGGCCGGCGTTCATCAGCTTGCCCCACAAAATCCGCTGGGCGGCCAGGGCCAGATTGGCGCTTTTGTCCACGATGACGGGGCTTTTGCCACCCAGCTCCAGGGTGACGGGGATGAGCCGCTTCGCCGCCGCCTCCATCACCACCCGGCCCACCCGGGGGCTGCCGGTAAAGAAGATATAATCGAAGGGCGACTGGAGCAGCAGGGTATTGTTGTCCACCCCGCCCTCCACGCAGGCCACGTACTCCTCCTCAAAGGTGTCCCGAATCAGCTCCATGGTAACCTGGGCCACGTTGGGGGCCAGCTCTGACGGGCTGAGCACGGCGCAGTTGCCCGCCGCGATGGCCCCGATGAGGGGCTCCACCAGCAGCTGGAAGGGATAGTTGTATGGCCCGATGATATATATGCTGCCGTAGGGCTGCTTCTCCACCCGGCTGCGGCACCCCATCAGGCTGATGGGGGTTTTCTTTTTCTCCGGCTCCATCCACCGCTTCAAATGCTTCTGGGCGTGGCTGATGCTGGAGAGGATGAAGCCCACCTCGGTGGCGTAGCTCTCAAAGGGGCATTTCCCCAGGTCGGCCCTCAGGGCCTGCTCCAGCTGGCCCTGGCGGGCCAGGATAGCCTGTTTCAGCGCCGCCAGCCTCTCCGCCCGGAACCGATAAGATAAGGTCTCCCCCGTGCTGAAATAGGCCTTCTGCCGCCGGAGCAGCTCCTCCGCCCCCTGCTTTGTCAGCTGATTGTCCATACCGCTTGTCCTCCGCATCGTTCGTTTTTCTTATTGTAGCGGCATAGGCGGAGGGCTGTCAATCGACTTTCGTGCCGGGGTTTTGATTGCGCCCCTTCAATCCTCTGTAGGGGCGCACATTGTGCGCCCGCATGGGAGGTGTTGTCTTTCGTGCTGGGGTGTGGAATAGCATCTAAGCTGTAGGCGGCGAGGGCGAAACGGAGTTTCGCACAAAATTCTTTGCCTACTTTCTTCTAAGAAAGTAGGGCCGCCTGCGGGCGGGTTTCTTTTCTCGGCGGGAGAAAAGAAACCAAAAGACCGCCGGGGGTCCGCGGGGAGCAGAAGTCATGGCAAGCCATGACTTATCCCCGCTCTCCCCCCGGTCCCCCATAGGAGGTGGAATGACCTGGGTAGGAGGACAGTAGGTAACGCTCAAAAGACAAGGGGCTTTGTGCGGGGGTTTTTGCCGCATGACTTCGGTCTATTCGTAGGGGCGCGGAAGTTATCTCTCCGCTCTCCACTCTTCACTCTTTCCAATGCGGCGCGGGGCGAAACGCAGTTTCGCAAGAAGTTCTTTGCCAAGCTTTCTTTCAAGAAAGCTTGCGGGGCGGGAAAAAAGTGGATATAATAAGGTGAAATGATTTACACTGGAGGTCATCCCATGACTTTGGACTACGGATACTTTGACGCCATGGAGGCCAAGATCCCCCACGGCAAGGTACGCACCCGGTTCGCCCCCTCCCCCACGGGCTACATGCACGTGGGCAACCTGCGCACGGCCCTGTATACCTGGCTCATCGCCCGGCACGCCGGCGGCACCTTCATCCTCCGGATTGAGGACACCGACCAGGTACGGGAGGTGAAGGGAGCCACGGAGGTGATTTACCGCACCATGGCGGAGTGCGGGCTGGATCACGACGAGGGCCCTGACGTAGGCGGCCCGGTGGCGCCCTACATCCAGTCCCAGCGCCGGGACACCTACGGCCAGTACGCCCGCCTGCTGGTGGAGAAGGGCCACGCCTACTACTGCTTCTGCGAAAAGACGGAGAGCGAGGAGGACAGCGGCGAATTTGACCGGGCCGCCGACCCCTGCCGTGACCTGGACCCTGCTGCAGCCAAGGCCCGGGTGGCCGCCGGGGAGCCCTATGTCATCCGGCAGAAGATCCCCGCCGGCGGCGCCACCACCTTCCACGACGCCATCTTCGGCGACATCACCGTGGACAACGACACTCTGGACGACCAGGTCCTCATCAAGCGGGACGGCCTGCCCACCTACAACTTCGCCAACGTCATCGACGACCACCTCATGGGCATCACCCACGTGGTCCGGGGCAGCGAGTACCTGTCCTCCGCCCCCAA
>CASFCW010000124.1 GCA_949293165.1 uncultured bacterium | reverse complement strand
ATAATAGGTGCAGACCAGAGCCTTGTTGGAGGTGACATAATTCTTCCCGGCCTTCAGCGCCGCCACCGCAAACTCGTGAGACGGATGCAGGCCGCCCATGGCTTCCACCACCGTGTCAATGTCGTTGTCGTTCAGGATTTCGGCGAAATCCTTCACCGCTTCCGCATCGCTCAGGGAGATATCCTCCAGGCACAGCACCTTGCGCACCTGCATATCCTCCCGGGATGCGGCGATCTCATAGACACCCCGGCCAACCACGCCGAAGCCCAGCAATCCGATCTTCATAAACATCCTCCGTTATGTACGAAATAAAAACAGTTGTTCCCGGCTCGAAAACACTTGCTTTTTTACGAAAAACAGTATATCATATACCTGCTCAAATTTCAACTACACCAAAAAGCCAAGGATTCGCCTGGATTTTTCGTCTTTTTGTGCAATTAGTAGAAAGAAAACACGGTTTCAGGAGGTTAATATGCTGTACCATTCCACCCGCTGCAATACCCTCACCGCGGACAGCGCCCAGGCCGTTCTGGAGGGCCTTGCCCCCGACGGCGGACTGTACCTGCCGGAAAAAATCCCCGCCTTTGACTGGAAAGCCTGCCTTGCCGGCTCCAGCCAGGATATGTCCGCCATGATTCTGTCCGCACTGCTGCCGGACATCCTCGAATTGAAGACCCTGGTCCACCGGGCCTACACCGGAAAATTTGAAACCGAGGACCTGACCCCCCTGGTTCCCGTGGGGGATTTCTCCGTGCTGGAGCTGTTCCGGGGACCCACGTCTGCCTTCAAGGATGTGGCGCTGTCCATGCTGCCCCAGCTGCTCACCGCCGCCAAGACGGAAAAGGGCGTAAAAGAGGACATTCTCATTCTCACCGCCACCTCCGGCGACACCGGCAAGGCCGCCCTGGAGGGCTTCCGGGATGTGCCGGGGGTCCGGATCTGCGTGTTCTACCCCGACGGAGGCGTCTCCCAGGTTCAGCGGGCCCAGATGGTCACCCAGGAGGGAAAGAATGTCTATGTCTGTGCCGTGAAGGGCAACTTTGACGACGCCCAGACCGGAGTGAAGAACATCTTCGCCGCCTGTCAGGGCAAAGATCTGCCCTACCGGCTGTCCTCCGCCAACTCCATCAACATCGGCCGGCTGGCCCCCCAGGTGATGTACTACTTCCGAGCCTACCGGGATCTGCTGGATGCCGGGAAGATCACCCTGGGCCAGGAGGTCAACTTCTCCGTGCCCACCGGAAACTTCGGCGACATTCTGGCGGGTTACCTGGCCAAGCTGCTGGGCCTGCCGGTGGGAATGCTGATCTGCGCTTCCAACGCCAACAATGTGCTCACCGACTTCATCCGCACCGGCACCTATAACCGGCTGCGCCCCCTGCTGAAGACCACCTCCCCCTCCATGGACATTCTGGTGTCCTCCAATCTGGAGCGGCTGCTGTATCTGCTGAGCCAGGATACCGCTCTGGTGGCTGATCTCATGGGCAAGCTGAATAAGGAAGGGTCCTACACCGTCCCCGGCGAGCTGCTGAAAAAAATCCAGGCCCAGTTCTGGGCGGCCTACTGCGACGACGCCCGGGCTTCGGAAATCATCGGGAAGGTTTACCATAATCTCGGCTACCTGTGCGACCCCCACACCGCCTCCGGCTGGGCCGCCGCGGAGGATTATGTAAAGGAAACCGGAGACAATCGTCCCATGGTGGTGCTGTCCACCGCCTCTCCCTACAAGTTCCCGGCGGCGGTGCTGGAAGCCATCGGCGGCGACCTGAGCGGCACCGAATTCCAGCAGATGCACCGGCTGGAGACCATCACCGGCGTGCCCATCCCCAAGAACCTGAGCAGCCTGGAAGGCAAGGCCGAACTCCACACCGGCGTCATTGAGAAGGACGCCATGCTGGAGTATGTTCTGAATCTGTAACCCTTCGGAGAAAGAGAGAATATGAAACGAGTAACCATCCGTGTACCCGCCACCACCGCCAACCTGGGCCCGGGGTTTGATGCCTTTGGCTGCGCCCTGAGCCTGTATACCGACGTGACCTTTGAAGAAACCGACGCCGGTCTGGAGATCACCGGATGCGACGAGGAGTTCTCCGGCCCGGACAATCTGGCCTACACCGCCTACTGCGGGCACTTCCTCACCAAGG
>CASFCW010000123.1 GCA_949293165.1 uncultured bacterium | reverse complement strand
CTGGAGGGCTTCAAAGTCCTCGATATACATCCGCCCCAGCTCCTCGTCGCTGGAGATACCGGAGTAAAACTCAAAACAATCCAGATTTTGCGCCAGATTGATCAGGTCTTTGACGCTGCCGGTGTATTCGCCGCTGTCAATGACCGCCTCGAACTTTTCTAGCTCGCTTTGATCCAGCTCCGAGAGCAGGCAGGCCAGGTGGTTGAGCTCGTCCAGATTTTCATACTCGCCCAAGTGGTCGTAGAGGCCCAGCACATCCCCGTCAAAGTCGGTGATGAAGATCTCCTCATACCGCACCCCGTCAATGCCGATGCGCTTCAAGAGGGCCTGTGCCTCCTCGGGCGTGGTGGGGAATTTCAGATATTCGCCTACCAGCGCACCCTCGTTGTATTTCCCCATGTTGGTGACGTAGGCTTCAAATAAAGTCAAGTAACACCTCCCAGCGTTTCCACGATCCCCGCCATGATGTACTCTGCACAGGGCAGGGCGATGGCGTTGCCCAGGGCCTTGTACCGCTGGGCCGGTCTGATCTCGCCGCCGTCGGCCCCGTATTTTGTCCACCCCTCCGGCAGCCCCATGAGCCGTTCACATTCCAGCTCCGTAGGGAAACGGACGCAGCCGCCCGCCGGGTCGTCCTCATACCAAAAGGCAAAGGGGCTGACGCCGCCCGCTAAAAGAGTGGGAAAAGGGTCAGTTGGCAGTCCGAAACTGTTTTGGAAGTGGGCGTGGGCTCCGTCCTTTGCGGCTCCCCGCATACGGAACCCTTGAAAGGGTCGGGTGACGGGTACGCGCCCCCCTGGGTCAAGAAAAGGGCCTCGATCTCCGGCGGGGGCGGACAGCCCGCCCGCTCCGCAAGGCGCAGGAAGTGGGAGCATTGGCCGGGGCTTAAACAGTATTTCCGCAGCACGCCGCCCTCCAAAGTCTGCCACAAGAAAGACCCGCTGGCGTCGGGCCAGCCGGGGCCTTGCCCAGTGTTGGGCGTCCAGGAGCCGCCAGGAGAGGTCAGGGCATCCCCCTCGCACCATTCCGGCGGCTGCCCATCTTCCCGTAGGAGGCATTGGAACCTCGGAGCCGACGAAAGCGGATAGGACGGCTCTAAAGTCCATCCGGTCATTTGAAGAAAACGCTCCCATGACGTTTTCCCAAATAGTGATAACTGGATATAGATCGTTTGTCGCCTCCCTCATTTCGTGGATAATGTGGATGGCGTGGAAGAACAGGCTGGACTTCGCCCCGGCAAGGCCGGTGCGGTTGCCAATCTGGGAGAGATTTTGACACGGGGAGCCAAAGGTCAGCACATGGACAGGCGGGATGGCCCCGCCGTCCAGTTTGGTGATGTCCCCCAGGTGGGCCATGTCCGGGAAGTGCCGCCGGGTGATGGAGATGGGGGCGGCCTCGATCTCGCTGGCCCACAGGGGGACGATCCCGCAGCGGAACGCCGCCAGAGGGAACACGCCGATCCCGTCAAACAGGCTCCCTAATGTGATCTCCGGCACCTTAGCGCCGCCCCTGGCCCTTGACGGTCAAAATACCGTCCAAGGTAGTGGCCGTGATCCCCAGCCGCTGGGCCACGGCGATGTCGTTCTTCATGGCCTCGGTAACAGTCTGGCCGCACACCACCAGCACATGGGAGCGCCGCAGCAGGTCACGGCTCATGTCGATGCCGTTCTTGTGCTCCTCGGGAACGGCGTCGTTGAGGAACAAAGGCAGATACAGCGTAGGGCAGATGGGCGAAAAACCCGCCTCATACACCGCCCGGCAATACCGGGCCGCCTGTTCCGTGTTCTTGTAGTCCTCGCCGCACCATGCGGCGGTGATATACGCAAGGGGTCTTTTCATAGAAAACCTCCGTTTCATGGTGTTCAACCCTATCCCCCCGCCCTTTCCCATTCATGGGAAAGGGGGCGGCTCTGGAGGATATACCCCCGTCACGCCCCGGGAATGGCACAGCCGGGGCCGCCCGTAAAGGGCAAGCCGCCGCAGGGCGGCGGTGCCATGCACCCTTGACGGGCAGCGCCCGGCCATGCCGTGTAATAAGCGGCGACGGGGGATAAATCCCTCCCAAGAGCCTTGAAAGAGGGAACGAAAAAGACCTCGGGACAAATTGTCCCAAGGTCGGTTACTTCTCCATATCCTTTTTCTTGTCGGGCTTGCCCAGTTCCGGGGGCTGCTTCTCCTTCCACTCGTCCAGCAGGACCAGAATGGTGTCCTTCATCTCCCGGGGCGTCTTGTCTTTGCCAAAATACTTTTCCAGTTCGGCGCTGTTGATGATCACCTTGTCAACCTCCTTTTTCTGTTCGCTCAAAATACCGTCGATCACATCGCCGTTCAGCTTGCCCTCCTTATCCAGTTCACGCATCTTCTGCGCTTGGGAGAGTGACGGAGAGGACGCCTGCCCCTCAATGGCAACGGCAATATACTTCTGGTGCTTGGGGCGGATGAAAGAAATCTCCACGGCGGGGGTAAAAGAGAGCTGCTTCTCGTCCACCATCTTTTGCAGATCGGGGACAAGCTCGGTCAGGCGGATATACCGCTGCACCTGCTTGTAATTCATGCCGTTGCGATCCCCGACGATCTGCGTGGATCGTTTTCCGGCGTCCCGGTCATCCTCGCCGGGCCGGGCTCCTTGGTGCTTGATGGCCTCCACCTGCTGTTTCAGCGCAGCGGCCTTTTCCGTGGGCAAAATTCTCTCCCGGTGCCGCAGGTTATCGTCCGTCATGGCGAGGATGGCCTCGTCATCGGTCATGTTGCGGACGATACAGGGCATATTGACAAACCCGGCCAGTTCGCTGGCCCGCTGGCGGCGGTGTCCGGCGATGATCTCATAT
>CASFCW010000122.1 GCA_949293165.1 uncultured bacterium | reverse complement strand
AGAGATGTGGAGCGGTTACTGGACGATCACATCCGTCATGGATGGGCCAAGCTATGTGACCATCAGCCTGTCCCTGGTGGGCGGCGAAAACTATGGCGTTACAGACGGCCCGTACTATATCTCGGATACATATCCCCTTGTGATCAGCCCCAGCGGTGAGGAGATGGTCATCGGCGGGGGACTGACCGGGACCAGCCTGCCGTTTATGCCCCGGTACGATTCGCAGCTTTGCACCCTGACGCTGGACAGCTGGTTCACCGCAAATATCACAGGCTGATCTCCGGCAGATTCCAACAGGCCACGGCTTGCTTCCGCATGGAGCGCTGCAATGCCGGCAAGGAAAGGAGGCATTTGGATGCCAACACAGGTAACAAATTATCAGTGCCCATCCTGCACGGGTCCGCTCCATTTTGTGGGCGAATCCGGAAAACTGGAGTGTGAATACTGCGGCACCAGCTACGACGTCGCGGAGATTGAGGCGCTTTACGCAGAGAAGGAGGAAAGGGCGGCGGCAGCCCAGCAGGCGGCGGAGGAAGCGAATGCGGAACAGACTGCGCCCGACGAAGACGGGGAGACATGGGACACCTCCTCTCTTTCCGAGGACTGGGGCGCGGAGGGGGACAGCATGCGGGCATACAGCTGCCCCAGCTGCGGCGCGGAGCTCATCTGCGACGAGACCACGGCGGCCACCTCCTGCCCCTACTGCGGCAACCCCACGGTGGTGCCGGGACAGTTCTCCGGACAACTGCGCCCGGATTTCGTGGTCCCCTTCAAGCTGAACAAGGAGGATGCCGTCAAGGCCCTGAAAAAGCACTACAAGGGAAAGATCTTCCTGCCCAAGCGCTTTACCCAGGAAAACCACGTCCAGGAGATCCAGGGGGTCTACGTCCCCTTTTGGATGTTCGACGGAGAGGCGGAGGGCTACGCCCAATACCAGGCCACCCGCTCCCACTCCTACGTCTCCGGCGACGACGAGGTCACCGAGACGGAGCACTACGAAGTCTACCGGGCCGGCTCCGTGGCCTTTGAGAAGATCCCGGTGGACGCCTCCAGCAAGATGCCCGACGACCACATGGACTCCATCGAGCCCTATGACTACAAGGAGCTCAAGCCCTTCTCCACCGCCTATCTCCCCGGCTTTCTGGCCGACAAGTTTGATGTGACGGTGGACCAGTGCCGCCAGCGGGCGGACCAGCGCTGCGTGGGGACCCTGTCAGAGGCCCTCCGCGGCACCGTCAGGGGGTATGACACCTGCGTCCTCCTCCAGGAGAGCGCCAACCTCAAACGGGGCAAGGTCCACTACGCCCTGCTGCCCGTCTGGATGCTGAGCACCAAGTGGAAGGGGAAGGACTTCCTCTTTGCCATGAACGGCCAGACGGGCAAGCTGGTGGGGGATCTGCCGGTGAGCTGGGGCAGGGTCTTTGGCCTGTTCGCCGCCATCGCCGTTCCCCTGTCGGCCTTGGGCGTGGTGCTGATTCCCTTGCTGAGCGCCTGGCTGTCGTGAGAAGGAGGGTGGATCAGAAATGAAGAAACGACTTTCCCTTTTGGCCATGATCTTCCTGCTGGCCCTGTCCCTCTGCACCCCCGCCCTGGCGGCCACGGAGTACGGCGTCATCTACGACGAGACCGAGGGCCTCGGCTCCAACACCCTGGCCATGCAGGGGGAGGAGACCCTTCCCCTGCTGTCCGAGGAGCTGGGTGTCGACCTGCGGGTGGATGTGCTGACCCAGATCACCGACAACGACATCCTCGGCACCGCCGCCGGCATCTACGAGCGGTACGGCTACGGTTACGGTGAGGCGCGGGAGGGCGTCACCCTCACCATCTACCTGGAGCCGGTGGACGAGGCGACCTACACCTACGCCATGCCCGCGGACAACGGCTGGTGCATCTACGCCAATCTCAGTGAGGAGCGGGGCAGCAGCCAGGACCTGGCCGACACCGTGCGCCAGGCGGTGGAGCCCTCCATGGCGTATCGGGCCTGGAACGGTGAGGACATGACCATGAGCGCCGTGGCCCTGACCCAGGCGGTGGAGTCCATGGCGGCGGCCACGGAGGACTACATCCTCACCGCTACCCCGGAGACCCCCGCCGACCCGGAGACCCCGGAGGTCCCGGACACCCCGGCGGAGCCGGAGGACGACGACTCCATCACCATG
>CASFCW010000121.1 GCA_949293165.1 uncultured bacterium | reverse complement strand
CGACTTTGCGACCGCGACCCAATTCCCGGCGATCTGCTCTACCGTAAGGATTTCCGGATTGCTGGATACCAGCTCAAGTTGCGCGTCCGACGGATAGACCAGCAGGCCGCTTCGTGTACCCGCCTTCAGGATGTTCCCCTTGTAGCTGCTGATGGAAACAGATGCTCCGGCCGCTCCAGCGGAGGTCCCCTGGAAGTTTCCGGTCAGTGCGCGGTATAGCATGACCGCAAGATCACCGCGGGATATGGTTCCCTGAGCCGTCATAGCAGGCTCACTTAGGCCAAGATCACAGGCGGTGCTGCAGGCGCTGTTGTAATCCCACACCAGGTCTGGCAGAGCCAGATACCGCAGAATCACGGTGCAGGCTGCCGCGGGCGTCACAGGATCCTCCGCGCCAAATAGGCCATCGCCATAGCCGACCATGAGGCCGTGGTAGGCGCAGTAACCGGCATATTGCCGGGCCCAGTCTGGAACGTCCTGAAATTGGCACTGGGCGGCATAGAAGTCTCGGCTTTCCTCCACCTGTCCGGAGCCGCCGTGCAGCCGGGCAAGAATCGTGGCCAGATGGGCGCGGGTCAGCGGGGCGCTGAAGTTCATATTCCCCTCCCCGTCCCCGACCATGATCCCATGACTGTTCAGGTACTGCGAAGCGGCTTTTAGTTCTTCGTTGCTGCTTTCCGCCGCATACGCCGGCAGGGCCAAAGAAAGCGCAAAGACGGCAGTAAACAGCAGGATGGGCAGTTTACGCATACTGATTCCCCCTTTTCTTGATATTTGACTTAATTACATCGAAAAGAGGTCAGTTTTGCAAAAATACTGTCAGGTGATCTCCCGGGCCTGCACGCACCAGCGCATCTCCGGCACATTTCGGACACAGGTGATCAGCGTGATCATATTCTCGCTGCTCCGGCCCAGGCGGGAGAAATCCGTTTCTTCAATCTGCCCCACATAGAACACCTCATAGGTGCGCGTGCCGAGCTTCGTGGTGTAAGTGATCTTGTCGCCGTCCTCCAGGGTGTGGATCTTCCCAAAATGGTTGGCCACACCTCTGTTATGGCCCGCAAGCCCTACATTGCCGTCCCAGCAGGAGGTGGATTTGAAATGCCCGGCGCCTTTGGCAAGGCTCTCCAGGCTTTCGTCCTCATACACCTTGACGGAAAGCCCCAGAGAGGGGATCTTCAGCCGGCCCAGGCTGCCGTCCTCATAAAAGAGGCCGTCCGGGAGGGTGAACTTGTTGCTGCTCAGGCTGGTATCCGCGGCCGGAGTGCTTTCATCGTAGGACGCCGGCGGCAGGTAGATTGTTTCACCGCTGATGGTGCTGCTGCCAGTTGATGTTCCGGACTGGGGGATCAGTGTCGTGCCGGCACCAGGCAGATAGGACTCCGGACTGCCGAAGGGCGGCGCAATGACGGCGGTATTCTTGCTGCGGTCGATGTTACTGCTCTCCGTCACCCCTCCGCCAACCACGATCACCTGGTCAACGGAGGTGGGCGGAGCATACATGGGACCGTCCGAGTCGTCAAACTCATACTCCGCCGCCAGCGCCGGGGTCGCCATCATCGCTGTGATGGCCAACAGCAGCATCGTTGCTTTCAGCCAGTTCCTCATACATCTTTCGCTCCTTCCGTTTCATGAAAAAGTATGTTCCTCCGGTACCGGCGCCGAGAGCCGCCAGCGCGGGCAGGGCCACCATGATCCAGTTGAGGCCGCCGCTTTGGGACTGCTCCTCCGCAACAGGCTCCATCGGCGTGCCCGTGAAAATGACGGTGTAGCGGATCACTGTGACCCCGGTGCGGTAGACCTCACCTGAGTAGTTGGCTGTGGTGGTATAGCCCGTCACATAACTGACTGTTTTGCTCCCGCCGTAGGTGCAGACAGCAGTAAAACGATCCCCGATCTCATAATCATCTGCGTTGTAGGTATTGTCCGTCTGCCACTGGACATCCTGGAGCGTCAGGGTCCGGCCGCCCTCAGTGATGCTTTTCGGCAGATGGTTGAGGTCCTGGTTTGCAAGATTGGGGTAGGTCCTGGTGGCTGTGACCGGCTGGGTGCTGCTGCCATACCCGGCCGCTTCGGTCTTGATGCTGTCCAGATCCAGCGTGAGGGTGCCGGTAAACCCCTCTTCCGTGGTGACCTCTTTCTCCTGGGGCAGCAGGGACAAAATCGTGTCCATGTCCTTTTTGTCGCTGTCCACCTTCTCTTC
>CASFCW010000120.1 GCA_949293165.1 uncultured bacterium | reverse complement strand
TGTCAAAAAAGCCCTCCTGCAAGGAGTTCCGGCGCCCGCAGGCGACGGAATAACATGAAATCCCGTCATTTCCGGGGGCGTGTACCTGGGAAATGACACATCTCGCGCGAGATGGGCCGACTTTTCCCCAAGGAATCGAGGCCCATCTTGCGTGCAGCCCTTCTCGAAAAAGTGGCTGCGCCACTTTTTCAGCAAAGTCCCAGGTGGCGGCGTACCTCCCCCACCAGATAGAGGGAGCCGCACACACATATCCCGTCCTCCGCCCCGGCCTCAGCCAGGGCGGTGTCTGTCCCGTCGCTGATGGAGGGGCACACCGTGGCCTCCACCCCCGCCTCCCGGACCAGCCGGGCCAGCTCCTCCCCGGGCAGGGCACGGGGGCTGTCCGGGGTAACTGCGATCACACGTTTGGCCAGGGGCAGCAAATCCCCCAGCATCCCACGATAATCCTTGTCCGCCAGCATCCCGGTGACAAAGATCAGTTTTTTACCAGGGTACAGCTCCTTGAGGGCCTGGGCCAGGGCGGCCATGCACTGGGGGTTGTGCCCCCCATCCACCATCACATCAGGGCGGCGCCGCGCCAGCTCCATCCGGCCTGGCCACCGTGCCTGGGCCAGCCCCGCCTCCACCGCCTGGGCCGAGATGGCCCAGCCCCGCCTTTGCAGGGCGCGGACAATCTCCAGGGCAGTCAGGGCATTGCGGAGCTGGTACTCCCCCAGCAGGGCCAGCCGGTAAGGCCCATCCCCCCGGTACCGGAATACGCTCCCCTCAAGCCCGGCGGAAAGCACCTCCAACGCGCCAGGGTCCGTAACCGTAAGGCGGTTCCCTGCGCCGAGGCAGGCGGCCTCCACCACCGTCTCCGCCTCCCGGCTCTGGTGGTACAGCACTACCTCTGAGCCCGGCTTAATAATACCCGCCTTTTCCCCCGCGATTTTTCCCACGGTGTCTCCCAGCAGCTGGGTATGCTCCAGGCCAATGTTGGTGATGGCGGCCACCTCCGGAGGCGGGATAATGTTGGTGGAATCCAGACGCCCGCCCAGACCCACCTCCAGCACCACAATATCGCAGCCCTCACGGGCAAAATAAACCATGCCCATGGCGGTCATCAGTTCAAATTCTGTAGGCCGGATGGGCAGCCGCTCCGCCATGTCCAGCACCAGGCCGGCGATCTCCACCAGCGTCCCCTCGTCCATAGGCACGCCGTCGATCTGAAACCGCTCCTGAAACTGCCATAGATGGGGCGAGGTATACAGGCCTGTCCGCAGCCCGGCCTGGGTCAGGATAGAGGCAGTCATGGCCGCCGTGGAGCCCTTTCCGTTGGTGCCGGCAATGTGGACAAATTTCAGGTTTTCCTGGGGGCGGCCCAAAGCATCCAGCAGCTGCCCGATCCGGGCCAGGCCGGGGGTCTGCCCCACCCATGCGCATTGGTGGATTCGCTCCACCGCTTCCGTAGGAGTCATCTTCTCCCTCCTTCCCCGCCGGCAGTCACGCCCCCAGGATTTCGGCCACTTCCTGGTAGATCTCCCGGGCCATAGGCAGGGCCTGGGCCAGCATAGCCTCCCCCCGCCTGCGGTAATCCTCCGCCAGGGAGCGGTTTTTCAGCATACCGATGTTTACCAGCACGTTCAGCCACCCAGCCTGCACAGCGGCCCCCAGCGCCAGGGCAGCCACGCCCAGGTCGCTGACGGCGGTTGGGTTGGACTTCCCGACCAGGGAGCGGGTCAGCTCCAGCGCCTCCACCGCCAGCTCCATCATCTCAAAGGGCGGCACAGTGCACCCCTCCAGCCCCCGCTGAATAGCCTCCGCCCGAACAGCCTGCTCCTCCGGGGTGGATTTGGGCAGCTTGTATGCGTCACTAACCTTGTGGTAGGTCAGTGCATCCCGCTCCATTGCGTCCAGATACCGGGCCTGGAGCCGGGTAATTCGCTCCAGCGCCTCACCGGCTTCCTCCTGCCAGGCCGCGTACTTCTCCCTGCCCAGGGTCAGGCTGCACACCATGGCGGTCAATGCCGCACCCACAGCCCCCACCAGCCCTGTTGCCGCCCCTCCGCCGGGGGTCGGGGCGTCGGAGCCCAGCACGCCGCAGAATTGGGCGATTTCCATTTCTTTCAGGTTCGTCATTGTCTTCGTCCTTTCTCTACAGCGCACCAGCGCCTGAAAATACAGTATCTGTAAAGTGCTTCTTCCTTGCAGAATTCACATCCTGAGTCCATCCCCTACCGGACAGGGCTCCCCACAAAA
>CASFCW010000119.1 GCA_949293165.1 uncultured bacterium | reverse complement strand
ATGATGGTGACTGTTTCAAGTCCTGTTTTCTCAAAAAACGCCTCCTTCGTAAATGTGGTGATGTCCCGGAACTTCGGCACATCCGGCCAGTGCCGCTCCAGGATAGAATAGGGGTAGTCCGCCCATTCACATTGGCAAACGGTCTCAAATCCGGCTGCCTCCGCCGCAAGGTCCAGACCGCCGATGCCGGAGAACAGGCTCACATGAGTCAGTCGCTCCATACCTCATCCCCTTCAAGGCCGTCATCCTGGGGTTCGTCCTCCACTTCCTCCAGGGGGATCAGGTTATGGCGCTTGATGATGGCCTCCTCCAGGGTATCATGTGCGACGCCGCTGCCCTCCGGGAGCCCCAGGCTGCGGTAGATCCGCTTCATCTCTTTCTCATAATTGACGGCCCGCTTTTACAAACGGAGAAAATCCTTCTCCGTCTCCGCCTCCGACAGGCAGCGGGCCAGGGAGTGATAGAGAACGATCAGGTTATGGATGTCGCCCACCAGCATACGGAAGCCGCTGCCGGGGATAATGTACTCATCCTTATACTTCTTGGGCTTCGGCTCCTCCTCAGGGACGGCCTCCACCTCGTCCAGTTCCTTGTCCATGAGCCCCTTCAAATCCTTAGGGTCGCCGAACACCAGGTAGCGGCCGGGGATGCCCCAGCTCTGGAACTTCTCCTCGGCGATCTCACCGTACCGCTTCGCCGTATCCAGCACATGGAACACATCCTCCTCATCCTTGATGCGGCCAGCCAGAAAAGCGAGCTGGTGGAGGAACCCATACAGGTGGACCTCATCGTTGATGTGGGAGAGATAGGTCTTGCCGTTGATGACATACAGTTTGTTTTTCATATTCACGCCTCCGTTTCCGCCGCGTGCTCCACCTCGCTGGGTTTGGTGGTGAGCAGCTTGTAAAGCTCCGTGTCCTTGGGGAAGTCGTCCGCAAAGGGCAGGATGACATTGTTGAAGAACAGCAGCCCGTGGCCGGGGTCGGAATTGGTCACATAGGCAAGCTGCTCCGGGGAGATGTTCAGCCGCTCCGCCAGTATCTTCCGGTCGCCGGCGGCCTGGTTGAGCATATAGATGAAATCGCTGTTTTCCAGAATGTTCTCGATCTCCGGGGAGGAAAGCAGATCTTTGGGGTTCTGCGTCGCCCCGGTCGGCACGCCGCCCCACTTTCTGAACCGTTTCCAAATCTCGGCGCTGTACGCTGCGGTCTGTTCCTCTTTCAGCAGAAGGTGGAACTCGTCCACGAAATACCAGGTAGACCGGCCGATGGCCCGGTTGATGGTGACGGTGTTCCACACCGCGTCCTGGACAATGAGCATACCGGGCTTTTTCAGGTTCTTGCCCAGGCCCTTGATGTCAAAGCAGACAAGGCGGTTGCGGATGTCCACGGTAGTGCGGTGGTTAAAGAAGTTCAGCGAACCGTTCACATACAGATCCAGCGCCTGAGCCACCCGGTCGGCCTCCGGGATGCCTTGTGCCAGAAGTGCCTCCATCAAATCGCCCAGAATCGGCATATTCTCCGGTCTGGGGTCGGCAAAATAGGGCTGATAGATCTTCTGCACAGCCCGGTCGATGACGGTTTTCTCGATGGCCTCCAGCCCGGTCTTGCTGCCCATGATGAGCTCGCAGAAGGACAGGACAAAGTCGGATTTCAGCGCCAGCGGGTTCTCCTCGTCCGAGTAGTTGAGATTGATGTCCAGGGGGTTCACATAGTCGGTGCTGGACGGGGACAGCCGGATCACCTGACCGCCCAGCCGTTTCACCAGGGGCGAGTATTCATCTTCCGGGTCACAGATGATGACATTATCTTTGGTGGTCAGGATGATGAAGGTGATCTCCCGCTTGCAGCTCATGGATTTGCCGCTGCCCGGCGTACCAAACACCAGACCGTTGGGACACCGCGACTGCTTGCGGTCCAGCAGGATCATGTTGTTGGAGAGGGCGTTCAGGCCGTAATATATGGACTCGCCGCCCATGAACAATTCCTGGGTGACAAAGGGGACGAACACCGCCAGGGCCGATGTGGTGAGGCTGCGTTCGATCTTGATACGGTTCAGGCCCAGGGGAAGGCTGCTCATCAGCCCGTCCTCCTGCTGGAAGTCCAGCCGGGTGAGGAGGCAGTTGTAGGTCTGCGCCACACTGGCCGCTTGGGATACAGCGATCTCCAGCTTCTGCCGAGTCTCTGCCATGTGCATGACCAGGAAGGTCAGATTGAACATTCGCTCATTCCGGCTTTGCAGGTCCTGGAGGATGGTCTTTGCCGCGCCGCCGTAGGTGGCAAGG
>CASFCW010000118.1 GCA_949293165.1 uncultured bacterium | reverse complement strand
GGTGGTGCTCTGCCACGCGGAGGGCCATGACCGGGGGATTGCCAGCAACCACGGCGACGTACTGCACTGGTTCCCCCGCCACGGGAAAACCATGGACGATTTCCGGACGGAGGTTGGGAAGGAGGTGGACAGAATGACGGAGTATGAAATCCGCATGGCCGTGCGGGACGAGTTGGCCCGTATCGAGGCTGAGCGGGCCCAGCAGCCCGCCAGTTCTTGGGCGGTGGAAGCCAGCGTTGTTCCCCGGGCGGTGGAGGCCGGCATTTCCGACGGCAGCCGGCCCCGCAGCGCCATGACCCGGGAGGAGGGCATGGCCATGATCCTGGCCGCCCTGAAATAAGCCAGCAAAACAGCCCCCGCCAGCCGGTGCAATCCCGGTTGGCGGGGGCTGTTTGTCTGTCAGTCGAAATTCAGGGGGGAGGCGGACAGGCCGTCCTTGGCCAGCATCCGCTCCAGCACCGCCACGTCGGAGGCGATGTCCAGGGCGTCCCCCTGGAAGAGCTGGTCCAGCTGCTTTTCGAAGCCCTCCACGATCTTGTCCATCATCCCCTCAATCCGGGTCATGGCGGCGGTGATGTTTTCCCCGCTGACCTGCTGGTTTTCCAGCTTGGCATATGCCCGGAGGATTTTCAGGGTGGTGGGCAGGTAGTAGTTCAAAAAGCTGTGGAGCTGGGGCGCCTTGTCCGGAGCGTCCTGGCGGTAGTCCAGAATGCGGGCGGTGATGTCGGCGATCCGGTCGATCTTCACGCACAGCTCCCCGTTGTCAATGTCCGCCCGGATGGCGTGGATCTCCGCCAGCATGGCCTGGTGGGGATCGGCCTCAGCCTTGGGCTTGGGGGGCTCCTTGGGGGCGTCAGACACCCCCTGGCCGCTGACGATCAGCTGGCCGCTGCTGAGATCCAGGTAGCCGGCGGGGAACAGGCCTGCGTCCAGCATATCCTCCAGCACGTCCAGCACCTTGGCCTGGCTGACGCCTGCGGCGGCGGCCAGGGAGGAGATGGAGACGCTGTCCCGCCGGCCCACCATGGCCAGATAGGTGCGGAACCGGCGCACATCCCGGCGGCGGTGGAGCCCCACCAGCAGCAGGGCGAAGGGGATGGCGAACAGGCACAGGGGGGCCATCATGTCCTCCAGGAACCAGACAAAGTGCCCGTCAGTCAGCCAGAACAGGCTGTTGGCCAGGGAAACTGCCAAGGCGATGCCGAAAATGCCGGTGAAAGCGCCGGCGATGACGGTCAGTTTTTTGGCCTTGGCCTGCATCTCCTGGAGCAGCTGGGCGGCCTGCTTGGGCTGGCCCGTCCGGGAGACCGTTCCGCCGATTGTTCCCGTGCGGGCGCCCAGATGCTGGTTGGAGCCTGCGGGAGCCGCGCTGGGCCGGCGCTTCCCGATGGCGCCGGTGAAGTACAGCACCAGCAGGATGATGGCGGCAGGGGGGACGGTGAAAAACAGGAACACCACCAAAACCCAGAAGATGGGGGGCATCTTTTTGGCGGAGGGGGAACGACTGGACATAGACATGACCTCCAGGTTGATTTCCAGGCCATTATACTATCTTTCCGAAAAAAAGTAAAGCCGCCACGGAGAATCCGGCGGCGGAACGCCTTTGGTTGTAAGGCGGGGGAAACTGTGGTACAATACATCCTGCATTCTGATCCCCGGATCACACGCAGGCGGGGAGGAAGGAGAGAGAGCATGTCGGACTTTCAAGGCTTCTCCCAGGCGTCGGTGGATTTCCTCTGGGGGATTCGATTCAACAATGAGCGGGCCTGGTTCCTGGCCCACAAGCAGGAGTATTTGGAGCTGGTGGACGGGCCCCTCCGGGCCCTGGGGGCGGAGGTACACCGGGAGATGGAGGAGAAGTATCCCCAGCTGGGACTGAATCTCCGGATCTCCCGGATTTATCGGGACGCCCGCCGCCTGCACGGACGGGGGCCCTACAAGGATCATCTGTGGTTTACCCTGGGCCCGCCCAAGGAGCCTGGGGTCAGCCGTCCCGCCCTGTATTTTGAGATTGCTCCGGAGTATTTCAGCTATGGCATGGGGTATTACTCCGCCGCCCCGGAGGTGATGGCTGCTCTGCGGGCCCGCATTGACCGGGAGCCCAAACCCCTGGAGAATCTGGCCAGAAAGCTCAACGGGTCGGAATTCTCTCTGGAGGGCCGGGAGTACAAGCGGCCCAAGGGAGATCCCGGGCCGCTGCTGGCCCCCTGGTATAACCGCCGGGAGATCGTCCTGACTCACGACGAAAACTGCGAGGGGATCTTGTTCCAGCCCCAGCTGGTCCAGCGGGTGGTTGAGGGCTTTGACTTCCTCGTCCCCTATTACACCTACCTACTTTCTTAAAAGAAAGTAGGCAAAGAATTTTCGCGGAAAGCTGCGCTTTCCTTCGCTCCGCCTACAGCTTAAATGAAATTCCACGCCGCAGCGCGAAAGAGAATTCCCCGTAATTTCCTCCTCCCTTGCACAA
>CASFCW010000117.1 GCA_949293165.1 uncultured bacterium | reverse complement strand
GCGGAGCGGGCAGAGGAACTGGACCAGGTATCCGAGGGGTGGATCTCCCTGCTGTACCTGTTGTTTCGCTCTTATGTCCAGCAGGGGAGCTGGCAGTTCCAGACACCAGATATTTTCCGGCTGATGGATCAGGTGATGTACCAGCCCCTGGACGAGCGAAAGCAGCGGTTCCTGCTGGTCAACGGCATGGCGGAGTCCTTTACCCGGGAGCAGGCTGGCCATCTTTGGCAGGGGGATGATAGCGACACTCTGCTGGACGCACTGACTCAGGAGAATGCCTTTATCTCCCACGATGCCGAGAGCGGCGTCTACCGCTATCACAATATGCTCCGGGATGTGGTGAACTGGCATTTCCAGGCTATACCGAAGGGGGAGCAGCGGGAACTGCTTGGCCTGCTTGGACAGTGGCAGATGGAGCAGGGTGAGTATATCCAGGCCGCCAATACATTCTATGATGCCGGCGACTGGGAGCGGCTGTTAGAGGCTATTGTTCTGGATCGCAGCAAAAGTTTTGGCGGTGAGCATGGCCCCATGCTGACCAAGTGGAGTACACAGTGCCCAGAGCAGCTGCTGCTGCGCAGGCCGGACGCCCTGCTGGTGCTGATGCTGAACCTCTACACCTACAATAACATTGATGAGATGATGCGGATCTATGGCCTGTTCCAACGAAGTATGGAGGAGAACCAGACGCTTACCCCCCAGGAGCGCAACAATCTGCTGGGAGAGGCGGAGATCATGCTCAGTTTCCTGGAGTTCAACGACATCTCCGCCATGAGCGCCCACCACCGCCGTGCCTGTGAACTGATGGATCGACCCAGTTACAGCATGGGTAACGAGAGCCCATGGACCTTCGGCTGTCCCTCCATCCTGATGACCTATCACCGGACGGTGGGGGCTATGGATCTGGAAAATGAGGAAATGCAGGTGTGCATACCCTATTACAGCCGGGTTACTGAGGATCATGGCGCCGGAGCGGAGTATGTGATGGGTGGCGAGGTTTTCCTCATACGGGGGGAGACGGCCAGCGCCGAGATTGCCTATCACCAGGCCATGGGAGCAGCCGCTTCCAAGGGACAGTTCAGCATCCTGATTACGGCGGCCTTTCTGGTGGCCCGACTGGCCCTGCTGGCAGGGAAAGAGGCGGGAGTGTTTTCTCCCCTGGAACGGCTGTTTCTCCCACTCAAGGAGAACCGCCAGTATGTGTTGCTGCCCACTCTGGATATGTGCCGGGGGTGGTTATACGCCCTGTTAGGCCATCCAGAGGAGGCTCCCGCCTGGCTCCTGAAGGAGGACGCCGCTTCGTCGGTTCTAACTCCCGCTCTGCCCATGCTCCAGCTTATCACAAACCAGCTGCTGCTCTCCCAAGGCTCCTACAGCCAAGTGGCTGCCCGGTGGCAGGAGCTTCATGACCTGTGCGGGCAGTTCCACTACCTGCTGTGCGATATCTATTTGCAACTCCAGACAGCGTCGGCCTTGTTTCATCTGGACCGTCTGGAGGAGGCCCAGGCACTATTGAAAAGTGCCTGGGAGACCGCTCTGCCCGACCGGATCTACCTGCCCTTTGCCGAGGTGGACGACTGCCTGGTACCCCGCCTGACAGAGGGGACAGACACCTCTGCCCCGGAGCTGGAGACTCTGCTGGCCCTGTCCGGCCAGTTCCGTTTGGGACGTGATCGGGTTCGGGGCATCCTGTGGGAGGCGCCGGCGCCGTCCGCGGTACACCGGGACTGGGGCCTCTCCCGCCGGGAACTGGAGATTGCCCGGCTGGCGGCACAGCGCAAGAGCAACCAGGAAATTGCCAACGCTCTCTTCCTCTCAGAACGCACGGTGAAAAACCACCTGAACCGGGTATATGACAAGTTAGGTATCCCGGGCACCGAGCGCAGCAAGCGCGCCCGGCTGGCGGAGCTGCTGGGCGAGGAGCCGGAGACCGCCGGCGTATAGCGCAGGGGTGCCGTCTGGCTGTGCCTGCCGGGTGCGGCTGTCCCCCGTTTCCCTTTGTTGTGGTCTGTCCCACAAACTTTTGTGGGCGGATACATAAGAAATTATGTTCGGAGGAATGCGTATGGGAACTGGAAAAAAACTTCTGGCCCTTCTGCTGACGCTGTCCATGGCGTTAAGCCTGACAGTGACCGCGGCAGCCGCGGAGGAGAACGGCGGCGTCACCATCCTCTACACCAACGACATCCACACCTATATCGACCAGGACCTGACCTATTCCCTGGTGGCCGCCTATAAGGACTCCCTGGAGAACGCCCTGCTGGTGGACGCCGGGGACCACATCCAGGGCACCGCCTACGGCGGGATGGACCAGGGGGCCACCATCATCCAGCTGATGAACGCCGCCGGCTATGACCTTGCCACCCTGGGCAACCATGAGTTCGACTACGATATGGAGGGCTGTATAGCCGCTATGGAGGCGGCGGACTTTCCCTACGTCTCCTGTAACTTCTACAGCGAGGCAGACGGCATCCGG
>CASFCW010000116.1 GCA_949293165.1 uncultured bacterium | reverse complement strand
AACTCCATTTTGTGCATGATATTTGCCGTTATTTCCCCAAATACGACCAGAACCCCTGTTTTCGCTCAATGAAAACAGGGGTTCTTCGACAGTCTGAAAGGACAGGAGGCTTCGCCTCCTGTCCTTTTTCTATACGCGTCAGATTATGTCTACCCTGCAATTTTGAAGTAATTTAATTTCATTTTAACGAGCTCTTAACTTGACGGAAGAATAAAACAGGAGTATAATTCGCTTGTAGCCGGAAAAAAGGCTTTGAATCCCCCCGGTATCTGAATTGGGAAGATCAGCCGGCGGCCTGTTGGATGCAGGAAACGCCCGCACATTATGCAAAGCTGATGGAGATGGGGGAGAAGGAAACAGGAGGTGAAACGCATGACGATGTTGAAGCGTGATCCCAATAACATTTGGCGTCAGGTTCGTGAGGACAGGGACGTGGACGATCTGATCTTCCGGGACGAGTACGCGTACTTCGGACACGAGGACACTAAGGCATGCAGCGAGCGGTGAGCCACTCTGTGGAGTACCGTAGCGCTGATTCCGTAGCTCAGTAATACACCGCGGCAGAAGGCTTCCCACTGCTGGCGGTGTATTTTTTTTGCCCGGCAGGGGAGGAGAGCAAGATATGCAAGTTTTTTTGCACGTAAAGTCTTGCGAAAAACGCCAGGATATAATACAATAAGCACAAGTTGGAATCTGCCGAAGGACATTCGGCCCACGGATCGGACGAGGGTCTGTGTCTGTGACAACCCTACGGGCCCCAGCTCCGGCCCGGGAACAACATTGGAGGTCGATTCAGAATGAGAAAGGTACAGTTTACCGAAACCGTGCTGCGTGACGCCAACCAGTCGCTGATCGCCACCCGGCTTCCCTATAGCAAGTTTGAGCCGATTCTGGAGACCATGGACAAGGCCGGCTTCTACTCCGCCGAGGTCTGGGGCGGAGCCACCTTTGATGTGTGTCTGCGCTATCTGCGGGAGGACCCCTGGGATCGTCTGCGGAAGATCCGCGCCAAGATGCCCAACACCAAGCTGCAGATGCTCCTCCGCGGCCAGAATATCCTGGGCTACAAGCACTATCCCGACGACGTGGTGCGGAAGTTTGTGGAGTATTCCGTAAAGAACGGCATTGACATCATCCGGATTTTCGACGCCCTCAACGACGTGCGGAATCTGGAGGTCGCCATTGACGAAACGGTCAAGCGCGGCGCCCACGCCTCCGGCACCATCTCCTACACCACCAGCCCTGTCCACACCCTGGATAAGTACGTCCAGATGGTTAAGGAAATGAAGGAGATGGGCGTCTCCTCCTTCTGCATCAAGGACATGGCCGGCATCATGGGTCCCAAGGAGGCCTATGACCTGGTTTCCGCCATTAAGGACGCCGTGCCTGAGCTGCCTCTGGTGGTACATACCCACAGCACCACCGGCCTGGCCTTTATGACCTACCTGAAGGCTGTGGAAGCCGGCGCCGATGTCATCGACACCGCCATCTCCCCCTTCTCCGGCGGCACCTCTCAGCCCGCCACCGAGACCCTGGCTTATGCCCTGCGTCAGCTGGGCTACCAGGTGGATCTAGACGACAAGGTCCTGGTGCAGATGGCCGACTTCTTCAAGGGCGTTCGGGCCGATTTCCTGAAGGACGGCACCCTGGACCCCATCTCCATGGCCACCGACACCCAGTGCCTGAACTATCAGATCCCCGGCGGCATGCTGTCCAACCTCATCTCCCAGCTGAAGATGATGAACGCCATGAACAAGCTGGACGAGGCGCTGGCCGAGACCCCCAAGGTGCGGGCCGATCTGGGCTATCCTCCCCTGGTTACCCCCACCAGCCAGATGGTGGGCTCTCAGGCCGTGCAGAACGTGCTGGCCGGCGAGCGGTATAAGGTGGTGGGCAAGGAGATCAAGGCCTACTGCCGCGGCGAGTATGGCCGCACCCCCGCCCCCATTGATCCCGATATCCAGAAGAAGATCCTGGGCGACACCCCCCTGGTGGAGGGCCGCTTTGCCGACTCCCTGGAGCCCGAGTTCGAAAAGACCAAGAAGGAGCTGGGCGCCACCGCTAAGAGCGACGAGGATGTCCTGTCCTATATTGCCTTCCCTCAGGTTGCAATGGCGTTTTTCAAAGACCGTGAGGCTGGCTTCCCTGTGAAGGAGGAAACGAAGAAAGTGGAGACCAAAAAGACCGCTCCTGTGGAGACCGCACCCATCCCTGCCTGGCAGGGCCATGTGTACTATGCTGAGGTACCCTCCCCTGTGGTGCCCGGCTATACCACCCGCCCCATCCCGCCCTTTGCCGCCTCCTACCAGCCCCCCCATCTGAAGATGGGCCGCGGGGAGGACTGCACCGGCAACTTCACCATCACCATCGACGGAAAGCCCTTCCAGGTGTCCGTGGTGCGGGCTGACGCCCCTGCCGCCGCCGCCCCTGTGGCCGCTGCCGCCCCTGTGGCCGCCGCTCCCGTGGCTGCCCCTGCCGCTCCCGCAGC
>CASFCW010000115.1 GCA_949293165.1 uncultured bacterium | reverse complement strand
CCCCGATATTTCGGTGGAAGTATACCACAGGCTGTTCCCCTTGTCAACAAGGGAAAAAGGGAGTAAGATGAAACAGAGAATGACCATAGGGAGGCAATTATGATCTTCGACACCCATGCCCATTATTATGACGACGCCTTTGACGCCGACCGGGACGCTCTGCTGGCCGGCCTGCCCAGCAAGGGGGTGGACCTGGTGGTGTGCCCTGGCTGTGACCTGGAGTCCTGCCAGCAGTCCATGGCCCTGGCCGAGCGATACGACTATCTCTACTTTGCCGCCGGCTTCCATCCGGAGAACCTGGAGGGAGTGACCCTGGACCAGCTGGACCAGATCCGCGCCCTGTGTGCCCACAAAAAATGTGTGGCGGTGGGTGAGGTGGGCCTGGACTACTACTGGGTCAAGACCCCCGAGGACCGGGCCAATTCCCGGGACTTCTTTGACGCCCAGCTCTCCCTGGCGGAGGAACTGGACCTGCCCGTCATCGTCCATGACCGGGACGCCCACAAGGACTGCATGGATATTGTTAAGGCCCATCCCAAGGCCCGGGGTGTGTTCCACTGCTGCGCCCTGGGGCCGGAGGACGCCAAGCGGGCGGTGGACTGGGGCTGGATGCTCTCCTTCACCGGCAACATCACCTTTAAGAACGCCCGCCGGGCTCCCGAGGTGATCAGTTGGATGCCCATGGACCGGCTCATGCTGGAGACCGACGCTCCCTACATGGCCCCCGAGCCCTACCGGGGCCGCCGGTGCGACTCCAGCCTGATCCCCCTGATGGCCCAGACGGTGGCCCAGCTCAAAGGGCTGACTACCGAGGAAGTGCTGGCCATCACGCTGGAGAACGGAAAGCGCTTTTTTGGAATCGCATAAGGACGGCCCGCAGGCCGCCCATTGATATGGAGGTAATGTCCTATGATGACCATTTCCTACGAGTATGAAGGCGCCCTCTATGTGAACCTGACCAACCGGTGCGACTGCCGGTGTGTGTTCGGCCTGCGGCACCACGGCCACACGGGCTCCATCTACGCCGACGCTCTGTGGCTGGACCACGAGCCCACCCGGCAGGAGGCCCTGGATGACCTGCTGGCCCGGGACTATGCCAAGTATCGGGAGCTGGTGTTCTGCGGCTTCGGCGAGCCCATGTACCGCACCGACGACATCCTGTGGCTGGTGGATCAGCTGAAGGAGCAGGTGCCCAACCTGCCCCCCATCCGCATCAACACCAACGGCCACGCCAATCTGATCCTGGGCCGGGACGTGACCCCGGAACTAAAGGGGCGCATCGACACCGTGTCCATCTCCCTCAACGGCTCCACGCCGGAGGAGTACTGTGCCGTCACCCAGCCCAGGGACGGCGTAAAGGCCTGGGAGGCCATGCTGGACTTTGCCAAAAAGGCCAGGGAGCATGTGCCCCATGTGGTCATGACCATCGTGGACAAGGACAAGACCCCCGAGGAGATCGAGCGCTGCCGCAAGATCACCGAAGATCTGGGCGTCACCCTCCGCATCCGGGCCTATATCGAGGATTAAAAAACAGACGGGGCGCTGCATCAGCAGCGCCCCGCTTGTCTGTTATTCTGCCGGAACAAAGGCGGCCACCGCCTGGCGGAAGGCGGCCTGATCGCCGTCGTTGCCGTGGAGGCGGATGGTCACCGGATGGGACAGATCCAGGGAGAATAGCCCCATAATGGACTTGCCATCCACCACATAGCGGCCGGAGAGCACGTCCACCTCACAGGACGAGCGGGTGGCGGCGTTGACAAACTGGCGGACCTCCTCGATAGAGGCCAGAGAGACCTGAAATTCAGACATGGGGCACCTCCTGAATGAGTACTTGCCAAACAGCGGGGCGAGTCTTTATAATAGAACCAATCGTTCTGAATTCTATTATAAACAGGCGACCATGGATTTTCAACCAAAATCCCACCTGCAAAGAGAGGAAAGCGTATGCGTACAGCGATCTACACCCTGGGCTGCAAGGTGAACCAGTACGAGACCCAGGCCATGGAGGCCGAGCTCACCCGCCGGGGCCACACCCTGGTGCCCTTTGACGGGGAGGCCGACGCCTATATCATCAACACCTGCACCGTCACGGCGGTGAGCGACAAGAAGTCCCGCCAGATGATCCGGCAGGCCCGCAAGCGCTCCCCCCATGCCATCGTGGCGGTGTGCGGCTGCTACGCCCAGACCGACCCCCAGGCGGTGGAGGAGCTGGAGGTGGATCTGGTGATGGGCACCAACGACCGCATGGGCTTTCTGGACCGGCTGGAGGCCCTGAGCCCCGACGGGGGCCAGGTGGTGGACGTGGACGACGCCCTCCGCCGCCGCACTTTTGAGCGGCTGCCCGCCGGCGGCCTGGAGGGCCGCACCCGGGCCATGCTCAAGGTGGAGGACGGCTGCGTCAACTTCTGCACCTACTGCATCATCCCCTACGCCCGGGGACCCATCCGTTCCCTCCCTGCCGATGAGGCCGCCGCCCAGGCAGCCAAGCTGG
>CASFCW010000114.1 GCA_949293165.1 uncultured bacterium | reverse complement strand
TCAGCGGGCGGAGACGTACTTGTGCAGGGTCTTCCGCACGGCGCCGGGGCCGGCGTACAGCTCCTTCACCATGCCCTCAATCCGCTGGCCCAGGCCGGCCTCGTACAGGTCCAGGCCGAACACGTCCTTCCGGCTGTAAAGCGCCTTCAGGCAGGAGAAGTCCTGCTCCCCCTCCTTCACCTCCAGGCCGGACACAATGGCCTGCAGCTCCGCCAGCAGGGGGTCGGCGGAGGGGGCAAAGGCCTGGCCCTGGTCGTCGATGCCCTTCAGGTACCGGGCGTAGCCCGCCAGCACCAGGGGGATGAGCACCAGCTCGTCCAGGTCCAGCCCCCGCTCCAGATAGGCCTTGATGGTCTCACCGAAGCGGATGGGCAGCTTCTGGGAGGTGTCGGTGGCGATGCGCTGGGGGGCGTCGGGCATGAAGGGGTTGGGCAGGCGCTTGTTCAGCACCGCGCCGATGAAGGCCTCCGGCTTCAGCACGCCGGGGTCCACCACCACCGGCATGGCCTCCACGTAGCCCAGCTTGGTAATCAGGCCCTTGATGTCCTCGTCCTTCATCTCCGCGGAGATGAGGGTGTACCCCAGCATGCAGCCGTAGATGGACATGGCGGTGTGCAGGGGGTTGAGGCAGGTGCACACCTTCATCTTCTCCACCTTGTCCACCGTCTCCCGGTCGGCGTACAGCACCCCGCCCTGCTCCAGGGGCGGCCGGCCGTTGGTGTAGTTGTCCTCAATGACCAGGTACTCCGTCTCCTCGGCGTTGACAAAGGGGGCGGTGTAGGTGCCCCGCTGGGTGATGATGGTGTAGTTATCCTCAAACCCGTCCTTGGCCAGCATCTCCTGCACCTGGGCGTCGGGCCGGGGGGTGATCTTGTCAATCATGGACCAGGGGAAGGTCACCTTGCTCTCGTCGGTGAGGTAATCCACAAAGCCCTGGGGGGCCAGCCCCGCCTTCACCCACGCCTGGGCGTAGGCCAGGGCGGCGGTCTTTACCTTGTCCCCGTTGTGGGAGCAGTTGTCCATGCTCTGCACGGTGATGGGGGCCGCCCCATTCTGGTACCGCTCCAGCAGCAGGGCGGTGACCTTGCCCATGATGAGCTGGGGCTCCAGGCCACGCTCCAGGTCGGCGGGGGCCACGGAGTAGCCCTTCTCAGTGATGGTGAAGCTCACCATCTCCAGGGAGGGGCTGCGGAAAATCTCCACCAGCCGGGCCCAGTCGGCGGCAAACTGCCGGTCGGCCTTCAGGCTCTCGGTGACGGAGGCCACCACCTTCTTCCGGATGGTGCCGTCGGAGCACAGCACCACCAGCAGGCTCAGGTTGTCGTAGGGGGTGTAGGCCTTGTCGATGATCTCGTAGTCGAAGCCCTCGGCCACAATGACGCCCCGGTCATACACGCCCTTGTCCAGCAGGGTCTGCAGCACCGCCGCGGGGAAGGCCCGGAAGATGTTGCCCGCGCCGAAGTGAATCCAGGTGGGCTGGTCGTGGGTCTTGGCCCGGACGGCCTTCAGGTCGAACTGGGGCAGCTCATAGCCCTTGTCCGCCCACTCCCTGGCGTTATAGGTTCCCGTTTCCATGTCACACAGCTTCATAACCGTACCTCCGCTTTCTCACTTGTTTCCGTCCAGCTTGTCCAGCATGTCCCAGATGCCCCAGATATACATGATGCCCAGGGCCCGGTCGTACAGGCCGTAGCCGGGGCGGCAGGTGCCGGGGCCCTCGCCCCAGATGTGGCGGCCGTGGTCGGGGCGGATGTAGCCCTGGTAGCCGCAGTCGTGGTAGGCCTTCACAATGTCCAGAATTCCGGTGTCGCCGTCGCAGTCCCGGTGGGAGGCCTCGGTGAAGTCCCCGTTGGGGTAGTGCTTGACGTTGCGGATGTGGGCGAAGGCAATGCGGTCGCAGTGCTTGCGCACGATGTCGGCGATGTTGTTCTTGGGATTGGCGCCCAGGGAGCCGGAACACAGGGTCAGGCAGTTGTAGGGGTCGTCCACCATCTTCAAAAACCGGTCCACAGAGGCCTCGTCCACCAGCAGCCGGGGCAGGCCGAAGATATCCCAGGGGGGATCGTCCTGGTGAATGGCCATCTTGATGTCGCACTCATGGCAGACAGGCATAATGGCCTCCAGGAAGTATTTCAGGTTCTCCCACAGCTTCTCCTTGGTCACCGGGCGGTACAGCTCAAACAGCTCGTCCAGCCGGGCCATCCGCTCCGGCTCCCAGCCGGGGAAGGTCAGCCCGTTGAGGTTGTTGAGGATATAGTCGGCCATGGCCTTGGGGTCGTCCTGGATCTTGGCCTTCTCATAGTACAGGGCGGTGGAGCCGTCCGGCAGGGGATGGAACAGGTCCGTCCGGGTCCAGTCGAAGATGGGCATGAAGTTGTAGCAGATCACCTTCACCCCGAACTCCTTCAGGTTCCGGATGGTCTGGATATAGTTGGCGATATACTTGTCCCGGCTGGGCAGGCCCACCTTGATATCGTCGTGGACGTTCACCGACTCCACCACATCCATGTTGAAGCCGTAGGGAGCCAGCTGCTTCTGTACCTCAGCAATCTCCTCCTTCTC
>CASFCW010000113.1 GCA_949293165.1 uncultured bacterium | reverse complement strand
AGGAAGTCATCGCCGCGGGCATCGGCTGCGCCAAGCGGGCCGCGGCGCCCTATGGCGCCCTGGTGGCCCAGGATGTGGGCCCGCTGGGGGAACTGCTGGAACCCACCGGAACCCAGGCCTTTGAGGATGCGGTGGAGGAATACGCCCGGATCGTCCGGGCCGGCGCGGCCGCCGGGGCGGATCTGGTCTTTTTCGAGACCTTCACCGATCTCTATGAGCTGAAAGCCGCCCTCCTGGCCTGCAAGGAGAATTGCAGCCTGCCCATCCTGGCCAGCATGAGCTTCGAGGCCGGGGGCCGGACCTTCACCGGCTGCACGGTGGAGAGTTTCGCCGCCACTGCCCGGGGCCTCGGGGCGGACGCCCTGGGCATCAACTGCAGTTTGGGGCCCAAAGAAATTTTCCCCATGGCCCAGCGGCTGGCGGCCGCCCTGCCGGGGGATTACCCTGTGTTTGTCAAACCCAACGCCGGGCTGCCCCGGGCCGACGGCAGCGGCTACGACGTCACCCCCCAGCTCTTCGCCCATCAGATGAAGCCTTACCGGGCCCTGGGGCTCTTCGCGGCGGGGGGGTGCTGCGGCACCACCCCCGACTATATCCGGCTTTTGAACTCGGTCTTTGCGGGCTGCAAGCCGGGCCGGGAAATTCACCCCATGCCCTCGGTGCTCTGTACCCCGGTGGACTGCGTCAGGGTGGACGGGATCACGGTGGTGGGGGAGCGGATCAACCCCACCGGCAAAAAGCGGTTCCAGCAGGCCGTCCGGGAGGGGGACATGAATTACCTCCTGGAAGTGGCGGTCAGCCAGGCCGAGAGCGGCGCGGCGGTGCTGGATGTGAACGTGGGCGTCCCCGGGGTGGACGAGCCCGCGGTCATGGCCCGGGCCGTCAAGGCCATCCAGAGCGTGGTCAGCCTGCCTTTGCAGCTGGACAGCTCGAACCCTGAGGCCCTGGCCCGGGGCCTGCGGGTCTACAACGGCAAACCCATCGTCAACTCGGTGAACGGAGAGCGGGCGGTGCTGGAAAAGATCCTCCCCCTCTGCAAGAAATACGGCGCGGCGGTGGTGGGCCTGACCCTGGACGAGAACGGCATCCCCAAGGAGGCCGCCCGCCGGGTGGAGATCGCCCGCCGGATTCGGGACGCGGCCCTGGAAGCCGGCATCCCTCAGGAGGACATCTACATTGACTGCCTGACCCTGACCGCCAGCGCCCAGCAGGAGGACGTTCTGGCCACCGTCCAGGCCCTGCGGGAGTGCAAAGAGACTCTCGGGGTGCGGACGGTTCTGGGGGTCTCCAACATCAGCTTCGGGCTGCCCTGCCGCCCCTACCTGAACACGACATTTCTCACGATGGCCATGGCCGCCGGGCTGGACCTGGCCATCATGAACCCCGCCAGCGAGGAGATGATGGCGGCGGTCTACGCCTATAACGTCCTGACCAATCGGGACAAGCAGAGCGCGGCCTATATCGCCCGGTATGCGGGCCGGACCCTGCCCCAGGCGGCCGCCGCGGCCCCGTCTGCCCCCGCCCCGGCGGAAGGGGCAGAGCCCGGGGGGATCTACGCTCCCCTGATGAAGGCGGTGGAACAGGGCCTGAAAGGGGAGGCCGCGGCCCAGACCCGGGCCCTGCTGGCCGAAAAGGAGCCCCTGGCGGTGGTGGACGAGGCGCTGATCCCTGCCCTGGACGTGGTGGGGGCCAAGTACGAGAAAGGGACCCTCTTTTTGCCCCAGCTGCTCCAGGCCGCCAGCGCGGCCCAGAGCGCCTTTGAGGAGATCAAGACCGCCATCGCCAAAAACGGCGCCGCAGGCGGGAGCAAAGGCCGGATCCTCCTGGCCACCGTCAAGGGGGATGTCCACGACATCGGCAAGAACATCGTCCGGGTGATCCTGGAGAATTACGGCTTCGAGGTGATCGACCTGGGCCGGGATGTGCCGGTGGAAGCGGTGGTGGAAACCGCCCGGGAGAAAGAGATCCATCTGGTGGGCCTCTCGGCCCTGATGACCACCACTTTAAAGAGCATGGAAGAGACCATCGCGGCGCTCCACGCGGCGGGCCTCGACTGCAAGGTGATGGTGGGGGGCGCCGTCCTCACCGAGAGCTACGCCAAACAGATCGGCGCCGACTGGTACGCCAAAGACGCCAAGCAGAGCGCCGACATCGCCCGGGCTTTCTTCGGCGTATCGTAAAAAAAGAAAAACGTATAGGACAGATCCTGCCCCGCATATCATGGAAGTGAGATGCGGGGTATGATTTTGCAATTCGTTCAAATTCACAACAAAAAACTGCCACATATTTCCGGTACAATAAGGGTGCAGTCAGGGAAGCAGGCCAAACAACCCCAACATGGATTGCAAAGCACACTCCCGCCCGCCGAGGGCCCGCCCAGCCGGGGAGCCCCGCGGGATCAAATGATTTCCTGTTCCCCCGTCCATGCCAGGCAATCGCCGGACGGCGGACAGACTACCAACCCTCTCCTACACCCACAGGAGTTTTCATACAGACAGCGCCCGAGTTTTCCTCCTTTCTCAGGCGCTGTATTTTGTTTTAAAAAACTTGAAAAAAGTGCTTGACATTTTCCTTGCCCGTGGTATAATAACAAACGTTCCGAGCAACGCAAACACAAAACGCAAACGGAACAACAACAAAATATATGCGGATATGGCGGAATTGGCAGACGCGTTAGATTCAGGTTCTAATCGGGGCAACTCGGTGGAGGTTCAAGTCCTCTTATCCGCACCATGGCGAGTGTTCTTATAGCATTTGAAAAGCTGTAAGAACACTCGTCTTTTTTTATTGTTTTCATCCGGCGATGGTGGATGGGGCGTAGTTGACGACTACGCCCTTTCTTGTGTTTACGGACACCTCCGGGGCGGGCAGCGGGATGAGGTCGGCGATCTCGATGGCGCCCACGCAGTTGTAGTGGATACGGAGCCGTTGCTCCCACACCCCATCTACCTTCTCGGCGTTGAATACCTCGATTTTCTCGATGAGCTCGTTGAGCATTCTGGGCGTTAGCTTGCGGGCGCGGGTGTATTTGCGGACCAGGGAGATGAACATATCCGTGGTCATGGACTGGCTGTTCTGCTTGTCAATCTCGGCGCGGAGCGCCTTGATTTTCTCCGCCAATTCCTTCTGCTCCTCCTCATAACGCCTCGACATTCTGGCGAAACGGTCATCGGAGAGTTTGCCGGAAACATTGTCCTCATAGATCCTCTCGAACAGGCCATCCAGTTCCTCATCGCGGGCTTGCAGGGCTTTCAGCTCCTTCTCCTTCAGTTTTCGGTCGGTGGCCTCCGCCTGCTGGGAATGGCCGATCACAGCCTTCACAAACTCATCCTCAAACTGGCTGGCAAACTTAGTCAGCCGCCGGATCTCGCCTAACACCACCTGCTCCAAGAAGTCCACACGGACATAATGGGTGGAAGTACAGGTCCCACGGTTGCCCTTGTAGTTGGAGCAGTTAAAATACTTGATGTCGGGGTTGCCCTGATTGAAATGAAAGTGTAGGTTGTGTCCGCAATCAGCGCAGACCAGAAGGCCGGAGAACATATTGCGCTCCCCTTCGTGGGTGCGGCGCTTGCGGATCTTGCCGCGCTTCTGCTGGACCTGTTCAAAGACCGCCCGCTCAATGATGGGTTCGTGGACATCCTGGAAGATGACCCAGTTTTCCCGGTCGTTGGCAAGCCGCTTTTTGTTCTTGTATGACTTGGAGTAGGTCTTGAAGTTAAGAATATCACCGCAATACTCCTGTAAAGAGAGAATATGAGTGATGGTGGAGCTGTTCCACATATACGGTCCGCGGAGTTTGCTTTTCCCAGGACGATTGACGCCCTTTTCACGCCAATAGGCGATGGGGGTAAGGATTTTCTCCTCGGAGAATATTGTGGCGATCTGCTCCGTTCCATAACCATCCAAAGTCATTCGGAATACTCGGCGGACTACCTGGGCGGCCTCCTCATCCACGATCCACCGTTTGGGATCGTCGGGGTCTTTCTTGTAGCCATAAGGCGGCGGCCCCATCGGCTCACCGGCATTGCCCTTGATCTTGTTGCTGATCCGGCGCTTCTTGCTGATGTCGCGGGCGTACCACTCATTGAACAGGTTGCGGATAGGCGCCAGCTCGTTCTCGCCCTCGGCGGTGTCGATGTTGTCCGAAACCGCCACCAGGCGGATGTCGTGCTCCGGGAAAAACTCCTCGGTCAGCCGCCCCACCTCAATGTAGTTGCGGCCCAGCCGGGACAGATCCTTCACAAACACGGCGGCGGCCTTGCCGGCGGCAAGCTGCTCCATCATGTCGTTGAAACCGGGGCGGTCCATCGTGACGCCGGAGATGCCGTCGTCCAGGAAGTGGACCAGGTTGGTGTATCCTTTTTCCTTCGCCACCTTGGTCAGCAGTTTCTTTTGGTTGCCGATGCTGTAACTCTCGCCCTCCAGGTTGTCATCGCGGGAAAGCCGCTCATAGAGGAACGCGGTCACATCACGGGATTTGCGGTTGTTCGACTGTCTCATTCAGTCCTCCTTCCTCCGGGACAGCCGAATAGCAAATATAACTTGTCTATGTTCATTATACCGCCGTCCGCCGTCCCTGTCAGCCGGGTCCGGGAGATTTACTTTGCTTCGCTCTCGGACTTCATCAGCCGCAGAAGGATGCTGCCCAGGGTATCCGGGCCATCTTGCCGAAAAACAGGTTCAACGACAAACGACCTATTGCCGAAGCGATAGGTCGTCTTTTCATCTAATGATTTATTGGATGTGCCGGTCTTGCCGGCAGCACAGAAAACGGACGGCTGCTGGCACAGCTCCACGGGAATTTCACCCCGGCCCATGCTGATGGGTGCGGCGCACGATGCTTTGCGGGCGTCCAATGCGCGAGTCTCATTATCCTGCCTGCATATCATCGCCCACAAGCTGCCACACCTGTTTTACGGCCCAGTTTTGTCGCTCACCTGTTTGGTAGGGGTCCCGTCCTGCGGACTTGCAACAGGGTCATGGCGCACCGGCCGACCGGCTCCACGCAGACAGATCGTATCCGTCTGCCTTATGCTGCGCCGGAGGCCTCCCGCCGGGCTTTCTTTGTCAAGGAACTTTCGTCTTGGCTGTCGGATCGCTGGGGCAAGGAAAGGGAGCCGTGAAACTTGCCCCGGACGATTTTAGACCGGCAGTACCTTGAAACCTGTTACAATGCTATGGATCAGCTTCGTTTCCAGCCTGAGCCGCATATCTTCATCCACATACAGGTACTCGTTCCCATACTCGTCCTTCACAGGTCTGGTGGCAAGAGCCCGGATGTACTTCTGATAGTGAGCGACCACGGCGGCAAGGGCGTTCTCGTCGCCGTTCACGGCAGCCAGGATCACCGGCACCGGGATCGGCTTCACTTGTCCGGCCATTCAAATCCCTCCTTCATCAGATACTCGCGCAATTCTTTCAGTGTAACGAGCCGCCGCTTGGATACGGTCTGATGGACGATGTTCAGCTTCTCGCTGATCTCACGGTCCGTCATGCCCAGGAAGTAGGACAGCAGGATCACATCCCGCTTGCCCTCCGGCAGCTGCGCCAAGGCGTCAGCCAGAAGATCGCCGGCCACGACTACCGGAAGTCCCAGCACTTCAAAGACATGCTCGCCCATAAAGTGCTTGTCCCACACGGCGGTCTGTTCCAGCTCAGAGGCGGTCAGCTCTCCAAAGGATTTTTCCTGGGATTGGAGACTGGCAAGCTCGCGCTGGATGTACCGGGCCTCATTCTTCAAAACCCTGACACAGAAAGCGCCAAACTGATTTTGAATACGCTGCTCATAGGAGTCTTTCATTTTCTCACCTCCCTTCGCGCCGCACGGGTGCGGGGTGGTGATCTCCTCCCTTTCGCCTCAGTAATGCAAGGCTTGCGATTTTGGCAACCGCGAAAGGAAGAAAATTTTTATGAAAGGCTCCGCCGTATGGTGGAGGCTCACATAAACAGAAAAAAGCGCCCATCCGCAGGATGCGGATGGGCGCAACGGAAGCAGCAGAAGCAATTATGTAATCATACAGTTCATATTCATAGGCGGGATGGTTCTGGGTATTAGATGGGCTTTTTTTGACAAATTAGGGGGATGGAAAAGGAAATAGGACACGGCGATACCTCCTGGACACCGCCGTATCCTAAAAAAGGGCGACTTTAACACACCCTCCGTATTTCCTTTTTTTGAAAAACGGCGGCCTTGATTTTCTCAAAACCGCCGTAGGGATATGTATATTGAGCGCACAAAAGCAACCTGCCCTGCAACGGTTTTTTTCTTTCCCCGTCGGGCGGGGCAGGATCGCTTCTTATGATTTTCAGATTTCTACTTTTGCTTTCGCATGGCGATATTCTTCTTCGACGGAAGCAAGGTATCGTTCCCGAAACGCCGCTACCACAGCATTATCCGAAGTCACAAAATATCCGCGCCGTGTTTTCTCAATCACACCGTGCTGTTGTAGTTCCCGGAACGCCTTTCTGACAGTTTCCGGGCTGCTCCCAGCCTCTTTTGCAAGGTCTATGTATGAGGGCAG
>CASFCW010000112.1 GCA_949293165.1 uncultured bacterium | reverse complement strand
CGATCATGTCGAAAACAGGAAAATAAAAGTACATCGTACCATATCAAAAATTTACTTCACACCCTATGATTTGAATGGAATCATAGGGTGTGTTTTTTTGTGCGCAGGGACACCGCGCCTTTGATGGAATACCCCCAGGTTCAGCGCACTGAAATACTTGAAGGAGGGACCGCCATGGCGCAGAAATGGGCATGGGAGGAAGAAAAAGTCATTACCAGCGTGACCGCGCTGCCCGGCCACCGACTGCGAATCATGCTGCGTACTGGCAGTGTGCTGGAGTTGAACATGGCCAACCGTCTGAACTCCACCCGATACTATCCCCTTCGGGACGAGGCGCTGATGGCGTCGGTCTCCACAGACGGGGAGCGGCTGCTGTTTGGAAAAGGGGTAGACCATGATGTGCAGTTCGGCATCCGCTTGGCGGTGCTCATGGCTCTTAACCCACCGGGCCATACGGTCAGCGGCGTAGACCCCTTCCAAATGGAACCGGAAACAGGCCCCGCTGCCCGGAGGGCGTTGGGCAACAAGAGAGAAAGAACCGACCATAAATGGGGAGAGAGGACAAACCAGGATGATGGAGATAGAGAATAAGACCGTACATACGCCGCGGGAGAAAGGAAAGAAAATATCAACTCAGCCAGCCGGACGCCGGCTGATAAAGAAAAAAACGCTTGGCTGGGAGGGCATCTGCCGCACCGCAGCCGATACTGTCAAGCCTTGGGCGGGGCGGTTCTTCTTGTTTCCGGCACTGATTTTGTATCTGGAACTGGTGCTCCACTTCTACATGGGGATGGAAATGCGGTACTTTCAGCTTGGCGGCCGGGTGCCTCTTTTCCGCCCTGATTCTGGTTCTTCCCCCACGGGCGGGAGACGTGACAATCCGGGTGGCGGCGGGGCTGGTTACCTTGCTCTACGGCGTGGAACTGGTTGCTAAGTCCATCCTGCAGACCTACTACCCCTTGAGCATCCTGGGGACGGCCTCCGGGAACCGGCTGACAGACTACGCTAACGTAATTGCAGAGCAGGTGGCCGTCATGGTGCCTGTCCTGGCGTTGCTGCTCCTACCTTTTGTGCTGCTCCTGATCTTTTTTGGGCGGATAATAGGCGACCTGCATCCCAACCGGCGACTTGCCGGACTCGCCTTGGCCGCGGCGGCCGCATTCCATCTGCTGGGGGTTGGGATCGTCCATCTCCCCTGGCAGGGGGATCTGACGCCCGGCGCCCTCTACCAGATGGACAGCGCCATTGATGACCAGGTGGAGCAGTTGGGGCTTTGGACCATGCTGCGCCTGGATGTGCAGCACATGATCATCCCACCAAAAAGCAATCTGAGCAACGACTTCAGCGCCATCGAGGGGCTGGGCAGTTCCGACGATGGCGGGGGCACTGGCGGGGCCGACTCTGCCGGCTCCACCGCACCAGCGGAACCTGAAGAACCTGCCGAGGAGGAGCCGGTGGTCGACACATCCCCCAACGTGATGGACGTGGATCTGGCCGCCCTGGCAGAGTCCACGTCCAGCGATAGTGTGGCTTGGCTGGCAAACTATTTCAACAGCGTCGCCCCCACCAACAAAAACGAGTACACCGGGATGTTCGAGGGGTATAACGTCATCCAGGTCGTGATGGAGGGCTTTTCCGGCTACGCCATCGACCCGGAGCTGACCCCCACCCTCTATAAGCTGGCCCACGAGGGCTTCGTATTCAACAACTACTACACCGCCCTCCACTTCACCAGCACCTCCAACGGGGAGTGCCAGACCCTGTTGGGCCTCTACCCCAAAAACGGAAGCCCCATCACCATGAAGCGCACCGGCGAACTGGGCACCAACGTCTACTTCTCCCTGGCCCAGCAGTTGGGCCGGCTGGGCTACCAGGTTTACGGCTACCACAACAATCAGAATATGTACGGTCGCTACGAATCCCACACCAATCTGGGCTATACATGGAAGCAGTATGTCCCTGGCCGCAACGACGACCCGGACACCCTCACCTGTGAGGAGAATTCCTCCGGCACCGACCGGCTGTGGCCCCAGCGGGACAAGTACATGGTGGAGATGAGTGTGGACGACTATATCAACAGCGATGCCCCCTTCCATGTCTACTATCTCACCGTCAGTGGTCACACCCGCTACGGTTGGAACCGGGTTGCAAACCAGTACAAGGATTTGGTTTCGGAACTGCCATACAGTGAAACTACCCAAGCATACGTGGCCGCCGCCGCTATAGAGGTGGATCGGGCCCTGGAGTATCTGATTCAGCGCCTTGACGAGGCCGGCAAACTGGAGAACACGCTGATCATCGCTACCGGCGACCACATCCCCTACTCTGACGTGGATGTGATTGAGGAGTTGGCGGGCAAGGAATTCGGCACCTCGGAGGCCCTCTCCGCCATCAACGAGTCCTCCATCGACTTCGACGTGTACAAGAACACCCTCATCATGTGGTCGGCCAGCATGGAGGAGCCGGTGGAGGTGGATAAGGTCTGCTGTCAGGTGGACATCCTGCCTACCGTGTCCAACCTCCTGGGGCTGGAGTACGACTCCCGGATGCTTGCGGGCAGTGACATCCTCTCTGACAGCGAGGGGCTGGTGGTGTTCTCCTCCCGGTGCTGGAAAACGGATCGGGGCTTCTACAACCGCTTTACCCAGACCTTTACGCCCGCTGAAGACGTCACCATGACAGCGGAGGAGCAGGCACAGTATGTGGATGCCATGAAACAGCTGGTGGGCCATAAACTGGACAGCACCGCCCACATCGTGGAGAACGACTTTTATGAAATCGTCTTCGGAGAGACGGGCTGACCGGCGCCACCGGGCGCCGTGGGAGAAAGAACCGCCTGCTGCCAAGCGGCGGAAGAAATGGGAGAGAGTGCGGCTATGGAACAGATACCCCAAATTAACAGCATATATATCAGTCCCCGGTTGGCGTCGCGCCTGGCGGAGGCGGAGTACGGCCAGGTGACCACCATCGTGGCCCCCATGGGCTACGGAAAATCCACCGCCGTGCGGTGGTGGATGGACCGCTGGGTCCAGGCTCACCCGGAGACGGTCATCCTCCGACAGACCCTGACGATAGACAGCGCGGAGGCCTTCTGGCGGGGATTCTGCCGGGCCCTGCGGAAGTTCCCTGATCTGGCAGAGAAGATGGCGTCGCTGGGCTATCCCGGAGATCGGGAATCTGCCTTCCTTTTGACCGAACTTCTGGAGGACGCCTTGGAGGGGGAGACACAGCCAATCTTTTATATCCTGGACGACATCCACTGCGTCACCGCGCCTGATTTCTCCGAGTTGCTGAGCCTGCTGGCCCAGAGCCTGCCAAGCCAAGTGAAACTGGTCCTCTTGTCTCGGAACCGGATTTTCCGGGAAGCTGACCGGTTTCGGCTGGGAGGCAGGCTGTGCCAGATCACCATGGAGGATCTGCGGCTGCGCCGGGAGGAGATCATGGACTATGCCCGCCTGTGCGGCTTGACCTTGGACGCGGAGCGGGCAGAGGAACTGGACCAGGTATCCGAGGGGTGGATCTCCCTGCTGTACCTGTTGTTTCGCTCTTATGTCCAGCAGGGGAGCTGGCAGTTC
>CASFCW010000111.1 GCA_949293165.1 uncultured bacterium | reverse complement strand
CGGCCAGCTCCTCCGGAGGGCGGAGGCGGCAGCGGCCGTCGTAAACGGCGGCGCCGTCGGAGCGGTGGGGGGCGGAGGCGGCCAGCCGCTCCGCCCGGGTGCAGTAACAGGGGTAGAGCAGCCCCTGCTCCGCCAGGGCCTGGAAGGCCTGGTGATAGAGCTCCGTCCGGCGGCTTTGATACACCGGCTCATTGTCCCAGTCCAGCCCCAGCCACTCCAGGTCCCGCATCACCTGGTCGCAGTATTCCTGCCGGCACCGGTCCCGATCCAGATCCTCCAGGCGGAGCACCATGCCGCCCCCCTGGCTGCGGGCGGCCAGCCAGGCCAGCAGGGATGACCACAGGTTGCCCAGATGCATCCGCCCGCTGGGGCTTGGGGCGAAGCGGCCCCGCACAGCGCCGTCGGCCATGGGAATCCCCTCCCTTTTTCTTTTTGTTCAGCATAGCACACGGCTGTCCCCGGCGCAACAGCCACTTGTCACGGGGGAGGAAGATCCGTATAATGGAAACAGAGTGTGTGGCCGAAAAAATATCCCTTGCCGTGCAATAAAACGGCGGCGCTGTGCATTATCTGTATGACGGGAGAAATGCGTATGTTATGTATCCTTGCTGCCATTGAAGAAGAATTCGGCAGGCTGGATGCCGTTCAGATGGAACGCCTGCTGCTGGGGGTGGCCCAGGGGGATCAGGAAGCCCTGGCCCAGCTGTACCACGCCACCAGGGGGGCGGTCTACGGGCTGGCCCTGTCCATCCTGCGAAACGGGCACGACGCCGACGACATCACCCAGGATACCTATGTCCGCGCCTGGGAGAAGGGGGAGCAGTACCAGCCTCAGGGCACGCCTATGGCCTGGCTGCTGTCCATCACCCGGAATCTGGCCCTGATGCGCCTGCGCCAGCAGAAAAAGACCCAGGATCTGGCCCCTGAGGAGTGGGAGCGGTTTGCCGTGGAGTCCCATGAGGTGACCACGGAGGACCGCACGGTGCTCTCCGCTGCGCTGAGCGCCCTGGGGGACCAGGAGCGGCAGATCATCATGCTCCACGCCGCAGCCGGATTGAAGCACCGGGAAATCGCCCATCTGCTGGAGCTGCCCCTGTCCACCGTGCTGTCCAAATACCGGCGGGGGCTGGCCAAGCTGAAACAGAAACTGGAAGGAGATGAGGCCCTATGACAGATCGGGAACTGGAGCAGCGCCTGATAACCGCGTTGGACCACGCCGCCCCTGACGATGTGGAAGGGGTGCTCGCCCGCTGCGCGCCTAGAGAGGGAAAGGTGATCTCCATGGAGAAACGGAAAAAGACCAAGGGATGGATTCCGGCGGCGGTGGCCGCCTGCCTGGCGCTGGTCCTGGTGGGCGGCGGCGCGGGCTACTACGTGCAGAACCAGGTGGTGGCCTCCATCGTTTCCCTGGACGTCAATCCCAGCGTGGAGCTGACGGTCAACCGGAAGGAGACCGTACTGTCTGCCACCCCTGCCAACGCCGACGCGGAGATTATTCTGGATGGGATGGATCTCACCGGCGCCAAGGTGGACGTGGCCATGAACGCCATTGTGGGCTCCCTGCTGAAAAACGGATACGTGGATGAGCTGGCCAATTCCATCCTCATCACCGTGGAGGACAACGATGCGGCCCGGGGGGAGCGGCTGCAGCAGGCCCTCACCGCCCAGGCTGACGCCATCCTGTCCAGCGCCCAGATCAACGGCGCCATCCTTTCCCAAACCATCCAGGACAGCCAGCAGCTGCAGCAGCTGGCGGCGGAGTACGGCATTTCCGCCGGGAAGGCCGCCCTGATCCAGGCGGTGGTGGATGGAAGCGGCGGGCTGCACACCTTCCAGGAGCTGGTGGGGCTGTCCATCAACGAGCTGAACCTGCTCTATTCCGCCTTGAGTGCCTCCACAACCCAGGGGGAGGGCGGAGGGGAGACGGCTGCCGTCCCCATCCAGTCCTCCGGCCGGGCCAATGACAGCGCCTACATCGGTATAGAGGCGGCCCAGGCCGCGGCCTTTGCCCACGCCGGCGTCACCGCGGAACAGGCGGTGGTGCTGGAGACGGAATACGACTACGAGGATGGGCGGATGGTCTATGAAATCGAATTCCTGGTTGGAACCACGGAATATGAGTACGACATCGACGCCATGAGCGGCCAGGTGGTCAAATCCAAGGTGGAGGGCGGACGGCCTGACAGCCAGACCGGCAGCCAGACCGGCGGAGGAGGCCAGGGACAGACCGGCGACATCGGCCAGCAGGCCGCTGTGGACGCCGCCTTGTCCGACGCCGGCGTGGCCCGAAGCCAGGCATCCGGCCTGAAGGTGGAGCGGGACTATGACGACGGCCGCCTGGAATATGAGATCGAGTTCTGGAAGGACAATGTGGAGTACGAATACGTGATCCACGGGGCCACCGGCGCCGTGCTGGAAAGTGAGCGGGAGACCCATGCGTCGGCGTCCTCCGGCGATATAGGGGAGGCCAGGGCCAAGGAGATTGCCCTGTCCCATGCCGGTTACGAGGAAGGGCAGGTCTATCAGCTGGAGGTCAGCCGGGACTACGACGACGGCCGTCTGGAGTATGAAATTGAGTTTGCCGTGGGCGGCTGGGAGTATGAGTACAAGATTGACGGGTCCACCGGCTCCATTTTGGAGTTCGAGCGGGACGATTGAGCAGATCCAGTGGAAGATGGAGGGCGCCGGCCGCCCTCCATCTTTTTTTGAAAATGTCGGATTTTGGGGGTTGACAGAAGGGGAAAACTCTGCTAAGATAGCCGAGCGCCTGTCAGTGACAGACGCGGCCACCGTCAACGGAGGGCAGGCAACAATTTCAAAAACTTGAAAAAAGTGCTTGACAGCCGGAAGGCGCTGTGGTAATATAAGCAAGTCGTCCGCAAGGGCGGCACGAAAAAAGGAGCTTACAGGGCTGACTTGGCGAAGGGCTTGAAAAGGTTCGAAAGAACCTGAAAAAAGTGCTTGACAAGGATG
>CASFCW010000110.1 GCA_949293165.1 uncultured bacterium | reverse complement strand
AATGTCCTCGTCCGGGTAGTCCAGCACGGCGTGGAAGTGGGCCAGCAGGTCGGTAAGGCCGTCGTAGATGGCCCCCACCCGGCGGCTCAGGGCCCCGGACAGCTGCCCGGCGGCCTGCCGTACAGCGGCGGGGGTCTCGGCGTCGATAAGGTCGGCCACCGCCTCGGCCTGGGTCAGGTCCAGCCGCCCGTTGAGGAAGGCCCGGCGGGTAAACTCCCCCGGCCCGGCCTGCCGCACTCTCTGGGCAAAGAGGGCCTCCAGCCCCAGGGAGAGCACCGCCGGGGAGCCGTGGCACTGCACCTCCGCCGTGTCCTCCCCGGTATAGCTGTGGGGGCCGTGGGAGATGGTGGCCAGGGCGTGGTCGATGACCTCCCCCTCAGGCCCCAGCAGCTCCCCCAGCACCAGACGCCGGTCCCCGTACTCCGTCAGGGCCTTGCCCCCCAGGGGGCGGAACACCGCGGAGACCGCCCCGATGGCCTCCGGCCCGCTGAGACGCAGGATGCCGATGGCACTGGGGGCGGCGGGTGTGGCAATGGCTGCGATGGTATCGGACATGGTCTTCCCTTCCTGTTTCCGACGGGATCGGAAACTTTGGCGATTCTGCCGTGGATTTTCCCCTTGACTTTTCTTATGTCGACCAAAAGATGCATAACGGCTGTTTTCCACCCCTGTGGACAAGTGTGGAAAACCATGTGGATAATGTGGAAAACCCTGTGCAGGGAAGCGCTTCCCGTTTCCTTACCGTTTTTTTACATTGCATATCATTCTGTATACATCCTGTCAAAGGGAATGGACGTATCAGATTTTTTGTTAGGACGTCAAAAAATATGGACGGTTTTTGGGCAAGTCGGCACTTGCGCAGGAGGGACGGGCATGATACCATTACCTGGTGGTAACTGTCTGCCCCGGAGCGCCCCTGCGGCCCTGTGCGGCAGACCTTTTACTGCTCTTTGCCCACCAGCTGCCGGGCCCGTTCCAGCAGCTTGGTGTACACCTCGTCCATCTGCCATTCATTGGTGAGCTCCAGCAGCCGGTCCGCCGGCAGCCAGGCCACCCCTGTGTTCTCCCCCTCCCGATACCGGAGGGGGTCGCTTTCGTCGGCGGTGAGCAGGTAGGTCACGTTCAGGTGCTGGTGGGAGGGCACCCACTCCCCCCGCTTCACATGGCCCCATACCGGCAGGATCTCCAGGGAGGCCATGGCGGTGCTCAGGGGCCGGATGTGAACCACTCCCGTCTCCTCCCGGGCCTCCCGCAGGGCCACCGACAGCAGGTCTCCCTCCCCGTCGGCGTGGCCGCCGGTCCAGGCCCACACCTTGTACAGGTTGTGGTGGGCCATGAGCACACGGGTGGCGTCAGAATTGACCACAAAGCCGGAGGCGGTGAAGTGGGCGATTTTATTCTGACGGGTGAGGATATCGTCAGGGAACAGGCGCAGGTACTCCAGCATCATTTTCTTGTCCCCAACCTCCTGCTGGTTTTGGGGCACATAGGCCTCGATCTCCTCCCGGTACATCACTTCACCCTCTCATAGGTCACATAGCGGTAGGTCAGGCCCTCATGCTCCAAAGGCTCCCCCTCCTCGGTGACAGCCCAGGCCGGGTCGGCGTCCAGGTCGGGGAAGAAGGCATCGGCGGGCCAGGCCTTGTGGATCTTGGTGATGTAGGCCTTGTCACAGTAGGGCAGCAGCGCCCGGTACACGCTCTCCCCGCCGATGATGAAGGCGTCCGCCGGGGCGGCCTTCAGCAGGTCCTCCACACTGGAGAACACCTCCGCTCCCTCCGGGGCAAAGGCAGTATTGCGGGACAAGATCAGGTTGCGCCGGTTCTTCAAAGGCCGGCCGCCGGGGAAGGTGGCCAGAGTCTTGCGGCCCAGGATCACGGCGTGGCCGGTGGTGAGCACCTGGAACCGCTTCAGGTCGGCGGGGATATAGCACAGCTGGTCCCCGTCCCTGCCGATGGCCCAGTTTTGGTCCACCGCTGCAATGAGATTCATTTCCCTTCCTCCTTACACCGCCACCGGAATGGGCTGGTCCAGGGTGTGGAACTGATAGCCCTCCAGCTTGAAGCTGTCCTTGGTAAAGGCATAGAAATCGGTGATCGTGGGGTCTATCCACAGCTTGGGCGCCTCATAGGGGGTGCGGGCGATGATCTCCTCCACCACCGGTACGTGGCGGTCGTAGATGTGGGCGTCGGCAATGACGTGAACCAGCTCCCCCGCCTCCAGGCCGGACACCTGGGCCATCATGTGGACCAGAGCGGCGTACTGCATCACGTTCCAGCCGTTGGCGGTAAGCATGTCCTGGGACCGCTGGTTGAGGATGGCGTTGAGGGTCTTCCCGCTGACATTGAAGGTCATGGAGTAGGCGCAGGGGTAGAGGGCCATCTGGTGGAGGTCGTGGTGGTTGTACAGGTTGGTCATGATCCGGCGGGAGGCCGGGTTGTGCCTGAGGTCATAGAGCACCCGGTCCACCTGGTCGAACATGCCCTCGGCGTACTGGTGTTTCACCCCCAGCTGATAGCCGTAGGCCTTGCCGATGGAGCCGCTCTCGTCGGCCCAGGCGTCCCAGATATGGCTGTTCAGGTCGTGGATGTTGTTGGACTTCTTCTGCCAGATCCACAAAAGCTCGTCCACCGCGCTCTTGAAGGCCATTTTCCGGATGGTCTGGACGGGAAACTCCTCCCGCAGGTCGTAGCGGTTGACGATACAGAATTTCTTCACGGTGTGGGCGGGGGTGCCGTCCTCCCACCGGGGGCGCACCTGCTGATCGGTGTCCCACACCCCGTGGGCCAGAATGTCTTTGCAGTTCTCAATAAACAATTCGTCCGCGCGGCTCATGGCGTACCTCCATTTTTCATTGCATGGCAGTTCTCTGTTGTTCCGGGGGAGGGGTCCCCCTTTATTTCTAAAAATCAATCATCAGGAGTGTGACCGACACCATGAAAGACGTCCCCGCCTCAGGTTCCGCCACCACATCC
>CASFCW010000109.1 GCA_949293165.1 uncultured bacterium | reverse complement strand
ATAAATGCGGGGAGGGGCTTGCCCCTCCCCGCGACAAAAAGCTCCCGGAGGCATCGCCTCCGGGAGCTTTTTGGCTGCGTTTTACTGCTTGGCCTTCTCCGCCACTTCCTTGCCCAGGATGGCGGAAAAGTCCTCAAAGGACATGGCCCCCAGATCCTCGCCGGTACGCTTGCGGACGGACACGGTCTGGTTCTCCATGTCCCGGTCGCCGATGACCAGCATGTAGGGCACCTTCTCCATGGTGGCCTCGCGGATCTTCTTGCCGATCTTCTCGTTGCGGTAGTCCACTTCCACCCGGAAGCCCAGGTCGGACAGCTTGCCGGCCAGCTGGGCGCAGTAGTCGCCGGCCCGGTCGGTGACGGGGAGGAAGCGGACCTGCTCCGGCGCCATCCAGGTGGGCAGCGCGCCGGCGTACTCCTCAATGAGGTAGGCCAGGGTGCGCTCGTAGCAGCCCATGGAGGTGCGGTGGATGATATAGGGCAGCTTCTTCTCGCCGTTTTCGTCGATATAGTACATGCCGAACTTCTCGGCCAGGAGCATGTCAATCTGGATGGTGACCAGGGTGTCCTCCTTGCCGTAGACGTTCTTGTACTGGATGTCCAGCTTGGGGCCGTAGAAGGCGGCCTCGTCAATGCCCACGGTGTACTCTACGTCCAGATCCTTCAGAATCTGGGCCATAACGTTCTGGGCGTGCTCCCACTGCTCCGCCGTGCCCTCGTACTTGTTGTTGGGGTTGGCGGGGTCCCACTGGGAGAAGCGGAAGGTACACTTGTCCAGCAGGCCCAGGGTGTCCAGGCAATACTTGGCCAGATCCAGGCAGCCCTTGAACTCCTCCTCCAGCTGGTCGGGGCGGAGGATCAGGTGGCCTTCGGAAATGGTGAACTGGCGCACCCGGATCAGGCCGTGCATCTCGCCGGAGTCCTCGTTGCGGAACAGGGTGGAGGTCTCGCCCAGGCGCATGGGCAGCTCACGGTAGGAACGCTGGCGGTTCAGGAACACCTGGTACTGGAAGGGGCAGGTCATGGGCCGGAGGGCGAAGCACTCCTTGGTCTCGTCGTGGGGGTCGCCCAGAATGAACATGCCGTCCAGGTAGTGATCCCAGTGGCCGGAGATCTTGTACAGCTCCCGCTTGGCCATCAGGGGGGTCTTGGTCAGCAGATAGCCCCGCTTCTGCTCGGTGTCCTCAATCCACCGCTGGAGCAGCTGGACCACCCGGGCGCCCTTGGGCAGCAGCACGGGCAGGCCCTGGCCGATGACGTCCACGGTGGTGAAATACTCCAGCTCACGGCCCAGCTTGTTGTGGTCCCGCTTCAGGGCCTCCGCCTGCTTGGCCAGGTACTCGTCCAGCTCGTCCTTCTTGGGGAAGGCCACGCCGTAGATCCGCTGGAGCATCTTCCGGCTGGAGTCGCCCCGCCAATAAGCGCCGGTGGCGCTGGTCAGCTTAATGGCGTTGCCCTTAATGCGGCCGGTGGAGTCCAGGTGGGGGCCGGCGCACAGGTCGGTGAAGTCCCCCTGCTTATAGAAGGAGATCACCGCGTCGGCGGGCAGATCCTGGATCAGCTCCACCTTGTAGGGCTCCTCCCGCTCCTCCATGAACTTGATCGCCTCCTCCCGGGGCAGCTCAAACCGCTCCAGCTTCAGCTTCTCCTTGCAGATCTTCCGCATCTCCGCCTCCAGGGCCTCCAGATCCTCAGGGGTGAAGGGGCGGGGGGTGTCGAAGTCGTAGTAGAACCCATTCTCGATGGCCGGGCCGATGGCCAGCTTCACCTCAGGGTGCAGCCGCTTCATGGCCTGGGCCAGCACATGGGAGCAGGTGTGCCAGTAGGTTTTCCGGTACTCCGGGTTCTCGAAGGTATACAGGTTGTTTTCTTCTGCCATGATAAATCCTCCTTGTAATGTGGGGCGAGGATAAAAAAGCTCACCCCTGAACGGTTCCAGGGGTGAGACGAACAAATCCCACGGTTCCACCCTGCTTACGGCCCATGGCCGTCGCTTGTGACCGCTGTAACGGGCGGGCCCGTTCCGGTTCAATCCCGGACGGCTCAGGAGTGGTACGGCTGCCGACCGGTCGCAGGGCACTTTCAGCATCTGTGCCCCTCTCTGGGCGGGACCGGCAGTTTCTTCTCCGTCAAAGCCATTTTGCACGGCTACTATATCACCGGCGGGGGGAATTGTCAAGTGCCTGCCCGCCGGTGCCAGGGATTCCCTTGCCGGGCGGGGGAAAACCGGATATAATGGGAGCAGCCAAAGAGAAAAAGGGGGCCTTCCTATGGATGAGCAGAGCAGAAATGTGCAGTTCCATATCCAATGCGGGCCGGGGCAGGTGGGGGAATACTGCATCCTGCCGGGCGACCCTGGGCGGTGTAAAGCCATTGCCCAGTATTTGGAGCAGCCGGAATTTCTCCAAAGCAACCGGGAATACACCATATACAACGGGCTGCTTCTGGGGGAGCGGGTGAGCGTGGTGTCCACCGGCATCGGCGGGCCCTCCGCCGCCATCGCCATGGAGGAGCTATGCAACCTGGGGGCCCACACCTTCATCCGGGTGGGTACCTGCGGGGGCATTAAGCTGGAGGTGGAAAGCGGCGATGTGGTGGTGGCCACGGGAGCCGTCCGTATGGAGGGCACCAGCCGGGAGTATGCCCCACTGGAATATCCCGCCGTGCCCGATTTTACCGTCACCCAGGCCCTGGTCCAGGCGGCTGGGCGGCTGGGCAAGGTGTGCCGGACGGGGGTGGTCCAATGCAAGGACTCCTTCTATGGCCAGCATTCCCCCGGACGGATGCCCGTTGCCCGGGAGCTGGAGGAGAAGTGGGAGGCATGGAAGCGCCTGGGCGTCCTGGCCAGCGAGATGGAGTCCGCCGCCCTGTTTACCGTGGCCGCGGCCCGGGGGGTGCGGTGCGGCTCGGTGTTCCATGTGATCTGGAACCAGGAGCGGGAGAAGGCGGGGCTGGACCAAAAGGAGTCCCACGATACCTCCTCCGCCATCCAGGTGGGGGTGGAGGCGCTGCGCCTGCTGATTGAGCAGGACAAGGGAAAGGCATAAAAACAGTGCCCGCCGGGGTTCCGGCGGGCACTGTTTCATAGTTTCAGCAATCAGCGGGCGGAGACGTACTTGTGCAGGGTCTTCCGCACGGCGCCGGGGCCGGCGTACAGCTCCTTCACCATGCCCTCAATCCGCTGGCCCAGGCCGGC
>CASFCW010000108.1 GCA_949293165.1 uncultured bacterium | reverse complement strand
CAGCGGGTCGGCCAGCACCCAGTCCCGGGGCGCCCTGGACATCAGGAACACCACCAGGAAAATGCTGCCGATCATGCTGATGAGGAAAATGACATCCAGAGGGATGACGCTCTGGATCAGAAACTGGAGCAGTACGGCAAGACCCATCCCGATGCCGGTGACCCGGCCGGCACATCTGCTTCCCTGGAACGTCATGGCGTGGTTGTAGTAGACGCAGCCGCCGATGTGGCCGCAGGAGAGCAGGCACAGCGCGGCGCCCAGAGAAAACAGCGCAGTCTGATCGGTGGTGAGGAGCAGGACGGCGGAGGCCACGCACAGCGCCCCCGCAAGGAAGGCGGCGTATTTCCGTCCCTGCTCCCTCCCGACCAATTTGCGCAGCAGGGAAAAAGACAGAAATCCCAGGCCGGTGCAGACCAAGCCCAGGGCGTAAACGGCGTTGACCCGCCCCGGGCCAAGAAGATCTGCCGCCCGGGCGTTGACCGCCGATTCTGCCAGCATGAAGGCCAAAAAGCACAGGGAAAAGCAGACGGCCTGGAACCACTGCTCCCTGGTGATCCCCCAATATTTATGGTTTTCCGCTCCTGCCACGACTTCACCCCCAACAGCAATTCCCTCTGATTGAATTTGCATTATAGCATAGGTTCTGCAAAAATTCCAGTAGCTGCTTGCTCCAAGCATTTTGCTTTTACATACATAAGGGATAGCGGGGTACAGCACATCTATATCAAGATAGTCCTAAATATGCCTTCTGCTTGCATTTGCGTCTCATCGTGAGATTTATTTTATGCCCCGTAATACAGGGGGCGTCCAATGGAGGTAAAGCCCTCCAGGCCGGTGATGACCACATTGTTGGCTCCGCTGGCGCAGTGGACGATCAGCGGATTGCCGTTTTCGTCCCTGCCGCCCACAATGCCAACATGGGAGTCCTCTGGATAAAACACCAGATCACCCGGCTGGGCCTCCTCCCAGGAGATGGCGGTACAGTAGGTGTGCTGGGCGTGTGCCCCTCCGCCATGGCCGATGATGTATTCGCCGCTGCTGACATTATAGAAAGTCCAGTCCACAAAACCGGAGCAGTCCAGCCCGTAGGGGCGGTAGGTGCCGGAGGTGGAGTTGCCTGCGGCGGTGACTTCCCGGAGCGTACCCCAGCGGGAGTCCCAGCCGATCACCAGGGATTTTCCGCCCCAGAAGTAGTTGACCTTGCCCACCAGCTTGCAGGCGGTCTCCACCACGGCCCGGCGCTCCGGGGCCAGGTCGGCGGGAAGATCTTGCAGCAGCTCCAGGGCGTCAGCCTGGGAGATGGTCAGGTCGCCCAGCAGACTGCCCAGGGTGTCCATCTGTGCCAAAAGCTCATTGAGAGACTGGCTCTGAAACTCCGTGAGGGCATAGGTGGTTCGCATTTCCTCCGCGGTTTTGGCGGAGATGGAGATGAACAGCACCTCCTCGCTCCAGGCCGCGGTGTCCCCACTGGCGGGGTGTTCCACGGTCTTGATCTCGGATGATACGGTACACATATCCCAGAATACGCCCCGCAAAAGCTCCACTTTTTCGGGGGTGAGCGCGGCCACATCTGCGCCGTCCGCCGCTCCGGCGGTTTTGACGGCAAACACAGCGGCAACCTCTCGCCAGTCCGGGGGCTGGCCGAGTATCTCTACACGGTCATACCCGTCTCTGTCCTGAAGGTCTGCAAGCCTGTCCGTCAGTTCTATATTGACTTGGGCGACGGCGGCGCTGAGGGGTACGGCGTCTCTGGTCGGTTCATTGGAAAAGAGGAGGCCAAAGGGAGAGACCAGCAGAGCGCCAATGATCAGTACCACAACCAGGATCAGCACCAGAGCCGTGCCGCCCACCAATGAGGCCAGGGCGCTGACTATGGCGGCCACGGCCTTTGCTGCCACTATTGCCGCTTTTCTGGAGAGGCTTGCGGCAACCTTGGCGGCCTGTCTGGCCCGCTGGGCCAGTCTCCTTTGAGCAGCGGCCCTGGCCCGTTTGCCCGCCTGCTCCATGGCCCGCTTTCCGGTAGATTTGCCTGCTGCCTTGACGGCCTTTTTCCCGGCTGCCTGTTCTATCCGCTGGCGCGTTTTGGGGACAAACGCTCCGCCCGGAGGCTTCTCCTTGGGGCCGATGGAGCGCCGGATGCGCTCCTTGATCACTGGCCGGTTGGGAGATGGATTGGATGGATGGATTGATGGATTTTTAAGAGAAAGAGCGTCTTTTGATGCCCCCTTTCCAGTTGGGTGGCTTTCATAGTGGAGAGAGCCGGGGGATGCGGTGCGCCCCTGGGAAGAGTTCCCGGCGCGTTTGGCTTGCTCCAGACTTTTCGCCGCTTTCTGCTTCATTCGTTCCCCTGGGGCGGGAGGCGTGTCTGAATGGGAGAGAGAAGCAGGGGCGGCCTCTGCCGCCCCTGTCTGTGTGCCGGAAGGCCCGGCAGCCGTCTCTTTTCCACCCGTGCGGTTGATTTTCTCACCCTCCTGGTGTGCCTGGGGGTGCCGCCCCTTTCCCTTGGCGGTTTCTGTCTGTTCCTTGGGCCTGCTGCCCGGACGAGCGGCCCGGTCAATCAGGTACTCTATCTCCTGTCCGGCTTCCTCCAGAGCCGCTGCTCCGGTTTGTTCCACCTGATCCACCGCTTGGGCGTCGGCTGGGGTTTCCTGTCCGGCCCGTTTGCGCTCCACCAGTTCCTTTCGGAATTTGGCGGTCATTTGGCGGCGGAGATCCCGCTGGGGCCGTCCGCCGCGTTTCCCCTTGATCTTATCATTGGGGTCTCGTTCTCTTGGTTTCGGTATGGCTGTCACCTCCTGAAATTTGGATCTCACTATGAGATTTATTTTCCGGCATAGTTCAGCGCCTCTGCGATCCCGGCCATGATGTAGTCGGCACAAGGCAGGGCAATCGCGTTGCCCAGGGCCTTATAGCGGTTGGCCGGGAGGATTTTTTCTCCGTCTGCGCCATATTTCGTCCAGCCCTCCGGCAGCCCCATAAGCCGCTCACACTCCCGCTCTGTTGGAAAGCGAATGCAGCCGTCCAGAGGATCATCCTCAAACCAGAAGGCGAAGGGCGTCACCGCTCCAGCTAAAAGGGTGGGAAAAGGGTCAGTTGGAAATCCAAAACTATCCCGGAATTGGACGTGTTCCTGGTTCTTGGCGGCGCCCCGCATACGGAACAACTGAAAGGGTCGGGTGACGGGTACACGCCCCCCTGCTTTAAGAAAAGGGCCTCGATCTCCTCTGGCGGTGGGCACCCGGCAAGCTGGGCCAGGCGGAGAAAGCGCGAACACTGTGCGGGGCTTAAACAATATTTCTCC
>CASFCW010000107.1 GCA_949293165.1 uncultured bacterium | reverse complement strand
CCACCAGAGGAACGATGCGAATACCGCTGGCGGGCTCTGTGGCGGCATTTTGTTCCTGCGGTTGCTGCACCTCTTCCGATGACTGCTGGGTGTCCGGTGTCTGCTCTGCGGACGGATCTGGAATAGGGACGGTGGAGTTGATGCAGCTGAGCGTATAGGTGGTGCTCCCACCCAGGTCCATGGTCAACACGCCTGTCTCGTCTACCACAATGGGGGCCGGAAAGACTCCGGCATCGGTGCGCAGTTCAAACTCCACGCCCGCCCAGCGCGTGCCTAGCTGAAGTACCAGCTGGTCCGGCTGCTGGGTGACCTTCGGCTCGGTGCCGTCCGTGTCTGCAAAAGCTGTAGTGCAAAGGCACATGGAAAGACACATAACCGTCAGGAGGGTCAACCGAAGCCGTTTTTGGATGGTCATGGCTCACTCCTCCCTTCTCAGCGAGTCGTGGACATATGGGTGATGACGCCCCAAATCCGGTTGTTTTCGTGGTTGATACCCAGGATTCGCACCGTCGCCCTGGCGCCCCGGGGCGGCCGGCCGCGCTTGGGATAGGTACACAGACAGTCGATGCCGCCGTCCAGAGACACGAACACGCCGTTGAGATCGACCATGCTGACGGTGCCCACATAGCGGTTGCCCACCACATACTTCTTCAGCGCCTTCTCATAGGGGTTCTCCATCGCCTGCTTCACCGAGGCGGTCACCCTGGGACGGCTGCGGTCGCTGCGGTCCACCTCCAGCACCCGCACCAGCACGCGCTGGCCGGGCTGATAGTGCTGCGCGGCGTCCACCCAGCGCTGGTAGGACAGCTCCCGGAGGGGGATATAGCACTCCGCGCCGAACAGGTCCACAAAGATGCCCGCCCGGATGACGGAGATGACCCGTGCCTCGGCGCGGATGCCCTCATAGATCTGGTAGTTGCCGTCCCGGTCGGTACGGAAGTAGTACTCCCTGCGCTTGAGCGCCATGGCCTCCAGCCGGCTGGCCGCCACCACGTTGTGTTCCTGGTCGATGCCCTTGACGATGTAATCCACCTCCGCGCCCAGCCGCTTGTTGAGCAGGTAGTGGAGCACGTCGCCCTTGGGCTGGCCGCGGTAGTCCTCCGGCTCCTCGATGGCCTCCAGCACCGGGATGATGACCTTGAAGTCGCCGTGGTAGATGACTGCATAGGACATCTCCGGGTTATCCGCCAGCCGCTCCACGCCCTGGATCGTACCGGTGAGGATCTTCTTGCTCTTGAGGGACTCCACCAGGTCCAGCAGGTCGTTGCGCAGCCGGTCCGTATCCGTCTCCACCGTCCGCTCAGCGTCGATGGATACCACCCGCTGGCGGCGCCTGCCCGGCATGCGGAGTTTCTGGGGCTGCCCGGATTCGGATTGCTCCTCCTCCGCGGGCACATCCTCTCCCCCATCCTGCGCCTCCTGCACCTCTGCCGCCTTCTTGCGGGAGGTGCGCCGGCGCCGGGGCGGGGCAGGCGGCTCGGCGTCCCCTTCAGCCGCAGCGTCCCCTTCAGACTGAGTCGAGGCTTCGTCGTCCGGTTCTGTTTCCGGCTCAGTCTGGGAACCAAGATCGGCCGTGGGATCAAATGCCTGGCCATCGCCGGGTTCTTCAGCCGGTTCCAGGTCAGTCTGGGAACCGGCATTCGAGTCGGCGGATTCCATGTCAGTCTGGGAGGAAAAGGTTCCTTGGCCAGACTCAGACTGGCTATCCGGGTCCCATTCCGGGTCAGTCTGGGGCGGAGCTGCCTGGCCATCGGGATCGTCGCCCGATTCCAGGTCGGTCTGGGGCGCGTCGGGATCCAGGCTCTTGGCAGCCGCCAGCTCCAGGTCCGTCACACCGGCATTGGCCACCTCGCCGGGCGGCGTTTCCTGCTCAGTCTGGGGGACGGGATCAGACTCAGTCCCGGTGGTTTCCTGCTCCGCATCGGGAGCCTGTTCCTCAATCTCTTTCTTGGTTCTTGCCATGGTATGGGTTCCTCCTTTGGTTGATGATGTGGGTTATGGGGGCGGACAATTAAAAATCCGCCGGCGGCCGGGAGCTCTCGTAGAGCGTCTTGGGCCGTTTGGCGGGCTTTGCAGGGAGTTCCGAGGGCTGACCGCCGGATGACGGTGACTTGGGGACGGGCGCCTTCGGCTTTGTCTGTGACGGTTTCGCTTTAACGGGCGGCTTTGCGGCGGCGGCAGGCGCCGGTCCGGGCGGTTTGTCCATGTCGGGTTCAGCAGGCATGGACTGAGCCGGTGGCTCCAGCGGCTGAGCCGGCGCCGGGTCGGTTTGGTAGCGCTGGATACTGGTGCGCTCGCACTCTTTGGCATAGGGATGCTCAGTGAAGTCGAACTTCTTGGCCCGGAGCACCTTCTGGCCGCGCAGGATGATCAGCAACTCATCATTGGGCAGCCGAAGCACCTCGTCCGGGGTCAGCACCCGCCGCCGGCCGATCCCCTCCGTGTAGCGGTACTGGGGGATGACCTGCGCCAGGGCGAGGCTCTGCCGTGTGGTCATGGTGGAGTTGACCTCTACCGTCATGTCCCCGCTGCGGGCGCTGAAGTACTCCGCGGTCACGTCATCCGTGGCGCCCAGCATGATCTGGGTGTCGGCGTTGCCCAGCAGCTCCGCCCACAGGTTATTGGGGTAGCGGTTTTGCAGCTGGGGAAGGCTTTGCGAGCACATGATGACCTGGAGCGCTCTCGACCTGATGGTGGACAGCCGCCTGCCGAAATCCTTGATGGTGCCGATGTTGTTCATCTCGTCCAGGATGATGTTGACCGGCACCTTGCAGCGCTGTTCCGGAGTGCTGTCGGCGTAGCGCACGAGCTTGATGAACAGGAAGGCGAAAAACAGGGCTGACAGGAACTCCAGGGAGGAGTTCTGATCATCCAGGATGATGTAATAAGCGCACTTGCTCCAGCCCGGCTCAGACAGGTCGATGTCGGAGCTGCGGGTGATCCGCCGCACGGCCTCGCTCTGGAGCACCTGGAGTCTGGTGCCAAGGCCCAGGACGATGCCTGCGCGCACGGTGTCGCTGGCCTGGCTGAACAGGCTGTACGGCCCCTTGGCCGGATGGCCGATGGGCAGCCGGTCAAAGAGCATGGTGAGTTCCTTCTCCGTGTGCTGGGTGAGCATCTGATAGACGGCGGCCAGGTTCCGCTCCTCCGGCGTGCGGGTGCTGTCCAGGTCCACATAAAGGATCAGGCTCTTGAGCAGATTGCTCTCGCCGTTGTCCCAGAAGTGGTCGCCTTTCTCATCGCCCTTCGTGTTGGAGATGATCACGTCGGTGAGGATCTGGGCCATGAGGGTGTCGCCGCCCAGGTCGAACATGCAGTTCCAGGAGTCGCTGAACTCCGG
>CASFCW010000106.1 GCA_949293165.1 uncultured bacterium | reverse complement strand
CCTCATCGACGACGAGGCCGATCCCAACTCCTCCAACGATTTCGGCAAGAACATCATCCCCAAGATGCTGGACGCCGGGGAGACGCTGATGACCTACCGCTTCCAGGGCTACTGGAAGGACGTGGGCACCATTGACTCCCTGTGGGATGCCAACATGGATATGCTGGCCCCCGGCAATGAAAAAGGCATCAATCCCTACGATACCAGCTGGCCCATCTACGCCCGGACGCCCATCCGTCCGCCCCATGTGACCGGCGTGAACGCCTGCATTTCCCACTCCCTGGTCACCGGCGGCTGCCAGGTGGACGGCACGGTGGAAAATTCCGTGTTGTTCCACTCTGTGACGGTGGAGGAGGGCGCCGGCGTCCACTACTCCATCCTGATGCCCGGCGCGGTGGTGAAGAAGGGCGCGCAGGTGTCCTACTCCATCGTGGCGGAAGGCGCCGTGATTGAGGCGGGCGCCAAGGTGGGCGCGCCCCCCTCTGAGGACCCGGATTGGGGCATCGCGGTGGTGGCCAGCGGCGTCACCGTGGGGGAGAACGCCCAGGTGAAGCCCAAGGCAATGATTCGAGAGGATGTAAAGGGAGGTGAGCAGGCATGAATGATCTGCACGGAATTCTGCTGGCCTGTCGTTCCGACGCCAACCTGGGTGAGCTGACCCGCCATCGCAATACCTGCTCTCTGCCCTTCGGCGGGCGGTACCGCCTGATGGACTTCATGCTGTCCAACTACGTCAACGCCGGCATCACCGACGTGGGCATTATCGTGCATCAGAGCTACCAGTCCCTGCTGGATCATGTGGGCTCCGGTAAGGACTGGGATCTCAGCCGCAAGCACGGCGGCCTGCGGATTCTGCCTCCCTTCGGCTACGCGGAGCGGGGCGGCGATTACCGCGGCGACATGGACGCGCTGCACGGCGTGTCCGACTACCTGCGCAACATCCGCCAGGAGTATGTGATCCTGGCCTGGGGCGACACGGCGGTGAACCTGCCCGTGGCTCAGGTGCTGCAGCAGCACCTGGACACCGGCGCCGACGTGACCATGGTGTGCACCCCCACCCTGAAGGGCGCGCCCCGGTTCTCCGAGTATGTGGAGGTGGATGAGACCGGCCGTGTCACCGACCTGTCCGTCCATCCCGTGATGGCCAGCCAGGCCCTGGAGAGCCTGGAGGTCTATGTCCTGTCCAAGAAGCTGCTGATGGAGCTGGTGAACTACTGCTCCGCCCACGACATCTATCATTTCAGCCGCGGCGTGCTCCAGCCCCGCCTGAAGACGCTGAAGCTCATGTCCTACATCCACAACGGGTACGTGGCCCGCTTCCAGTCGGTCAGCGGCTACTTTGAGCGTTCCATGGATCTCCTTGACCCCAAGGTGCGGGACGACCTGTTCAATCCCCAGCGCCCCATCCGCACCAAGGACCAGTCCAACCCCTCCACCTACTACGGCCCGGATTCCAGATCCGCCTATTCCCTGGTGGCCGACGGCTGCATCATCGAGGGCGAGGTGGAAAACTGCATCATCTCCCGCGGCGTCATTGTGGAGAAGGGCGCCAAGGTGGTCAACAGCGTGCTGATGCAGGGCACCGTCGTTAAGAGCGGCGCCTCCCTGGCCTATGTGATTACGGACAAGGACGTCACCGTCAACCAAAACCGTATGCTGATGGGTCACCTGACCTATCCCCTGGCCATTACCAAGGGGGCCACGGTATAATTCATCAGCCTGTGCCGTCCCGCCGGGAAGGGGGAAGCTCCCTTCTCGGCGGCGGCCTTTGGCTGGTTTTCTTCAGAAAGGGGAATGTATATGAAGATTTTATTTGCGGCCTCGGAGGTTGCGCCCTTTATCAAAACCGGCGGACTGGCTGACGTGGCCGGTTCTCTGCCCAACGCTCTGGTGAAGGCCGGCCATGAGGTGCGGGTCATCCTGCCCCTGTACGAGGGGATTAGCGGCGAGTGGCGCAGCCAGATGACGTTTTTGAAGTATTTCAATGTCACCCTGTCCTGGCGGCAGGTTTACTGCGGCGTGTTCCAGCTGGAGTACAACGGCGTCACCTACTGGTTTGTGGACAACGAGTATTACTTCAAGCGCTGGCAGATGTACGGCCACTTTGACGACTGCGAGCGGTTTGCCTTCTTCTCCCGGGCCATCATCGAGACCCCCGGCCAGCTGGACTGGGCGCCCGACGTGATCCACTGCAACGACTGGCAGACCGCCCTGGTGCCCGTTTATCTCCTGGAGGACAAATACCGCATCCCCCAGCTGGCGGGCACGAAAACGGTCTTTACCATCCACAACATCGAGTACCAGGGCCGCTACGGCGACCAGGTGCTGGAGGATGTGATCGGCCTGGGCCGGAACTATTTCAACGAGGGTATGCTGGCCTATCATAAGGACGTGAACCTGATGAAGGGCGCCATCATGGCATCCAACTTCGTCACCACCGTGTCCCCCACCTATGCCCAGGAGCTGCGCAGCCCCTTCTACGCCCACGGGCTGGACGGGGTCATCAACCAGCAGAGCGACAAGCTCCAGGGTATCCTCAACGGCATCGACATGGACCTCTATGACCCGGCCAAGCGCACCGACCTGGCCGCCAACTTCACGGCCAAGACGGTGGAGAAGGGCAAGGCTGCCTGCAAGCGGGTGCTGCAGCAGGCGGTGGGCCTGGAGGAAAACCCCGATGTCCCCATCATTGCCTGTGTCTCCCGCCTGGTGGGGCACAAAGGCTTCTCCCTGATTACCGATGTGCTCCATCAGATCATGGAGATGAATGTGCAGATGGTGGTGCTGGGCACCGGCGACTGGCAGTTTGAGGAGGCCTTCCGCAACGCCCAGTGGCAGTATCCCGGCCGGTTCTCCGCCCAGATTACCTATTCCGCCCCCCTGTCCAACCAGATCTACGCCGGCGCCGACCTGTTCCTCATGCCCTCGGTCAGCGAGCCCTGCGGCCTGAGCCAGATGATCGCCATGCGTTTCGGCACCCTGCCTATCGTCCGGGAGACCGGCGGTCTGAAGGACACCGTGCTGCCCTACAACCGCTTTGAGGGGACTGGCCGGGGATTCACCTTCGCGGACATCAACGCCTACGATATGTTGTGGGTGATCCGGGAGGCGGTGGATCTGTACCACAATGACAAGCAGGCGTGGCGCGGCCTGCAGCGGGAGGCCATGACCGCCGATTTCAGCTGGGATCATTCCGCCCAGCAGTACATCGACATTTACCAGCGGATTTCCTACTGATGGAGTTGGCCAGTCTGTGAATCAACCATGAAAGGCCGGGGCCGTACAGGCCCCGGCCTCAGCTTGTCAAAAGAGCCCTCCTGCAAGGAGTTCCGGCGCCCGCAGGCGACGGAATAACATGAAATCCCGTCATTTCCGGGGGCGTGTACCTGGGAAATGACACTTCTCGCGC
>CASFCW010000105.1 GCA_949293165.1 uncultured bacterium | reverse complement strand
TGAAAACAAATATGCAGCTTTTCCCGGTTACTCCATGCCGATTTGAGCCTTCATTTCCGCCGTCACATTTCTCACCTGGTCATAATCCTCCCGGGCATCCCGGAGAGATTCGCTTTTTCTTGGAGACCTCTCTTTCTTTTTGCGTTGTGGAGGCTCTATGATACTTTTATTATAGCGATTTTTCCTGCCTGCGCCCTACCCGCAGCGGGTAGTCTTGACCCGAAAAAAATCCACCGGCACAAAGCCGGTGGATGGGAAAGGTATGTATGCTCAGTACAGGGGGTTGATCCAGCCGTTGGCGATCATGTAAAAGGCCAGGTCCACCGCCTTGGAAAAGCCGGTTTTGCCCAGCATATTCACCTTGTGGTACTTCACGGTGTTTTCGCTGATGAACAGCTCTTGGGCAATCTCTTTGGTGGTCATGTGCTTGCACATCAGCCGCAGCACCTCCATCTCCCGGTCTGTGAGAGGGGCCTCCCCCTGAGGTAGAGGGATGGTCTTTGGCTCCGGAAAGCGGCTCTCCCCCGCCAGTATCGCCCGGGCCACCTCCAGAAAATCGCTCAGGCTGCGGCTTTTGTAGATAAAGCCATTGGCTCCGGCAGCTTTGGCCCGGGGGATGTAGGTGATCTCGTCAAAGGCGGTCATGACAATAATCTTGATGGCCCCATCGGCCTTGCGGATGTCCTCCACCGCCTTCAGCCCGGAGGCGCCCCCCTCGGTACAGACGTCCATCAGCACCAGGTCGGGGTGCAGGTGGCGGCAAAAGTCCAGAGCGTAGTCGGCATTGGATACCTCTCCTACTACAGAAAAGTCCCCCGCCGCCGTCAGCGCCGTGGTCAGAGATTCCCGCATGGATGCGTGGTCTTCCACGATCAGTACTTTGGTCATGTTCGCTCAGCCTCCTTTGGAACAGAGAGTTCAATGCGGAACCGGGGGGAGGTGTAGAGCTCCAGGCTGCCTCCCAGCCGGGCCATGCGGCGGCGCATCCCCCCGATGCCGCCACCCTCCCGGATGGGGCCGGCGGGGGGAATGCCGTTGTCGGTGACTGTCATGCGCCAGCAGTCGTTGTGGAACAGGTGGAACTGGATGCGAGTGGCGTAGCCGTGGCGCACCCCGTTGGTGACGCACTCCACGGCGATCTCCGCAAAGGCATCCGCCACCGCCGCGTTCTCCGGCAGCGCCCCCCGTACCTCCACCGACACATCCATGCCACGGAAGGTCTCCCGCAGCAGCGCCAGGCGGCGGGCGGGGGACGGCGTATCGTCCTCCCGCAGAGCCGTGGGAAGACTGCGGGCAAAGTCCATCAGCAGTGCCTCGTCTGGCTGCTGGCCGTCCCGCAGGGCACGGAGCAGCAGGCTGATACGCTGGCCCAGCAGGTCGTGGACCCGGCCCTTACTCCGGGCGATCTCCTCCGCTTCGCAAATGGCCTGGAGATGCTCGATGGTGTGGCGCAGTTCCCTCCCCCGTTGTTCCAGGGCCTCGTTCTGCCGGGTCAGGTGCTTTACGGCGTCCCATCGGGCCGTCACATCGTCAGCGGTGAGCAGAACGCAGGCCCGGCGGCCGACGGGAATGGTGTAGGCAGTGATGCTCCACACGGAGGCATCGGAGAGGCGGAATACCTGCTGATCGCCCAACACCTCCCGGACACAGCCACTCTGGAGTTGACCATTTTCCAGAAGCCGCTGGAATTCCAGTCCACTGCGGAGAGGCTGCCCGGTGAGCTGCCGGGCCAGGGCGTCCATCCGGCGGTTACATAGCAGGGGTTCCCCCGATTGTCGGAAGAACAGCAGCCCGGTGTGCAGGGTGTCGATGGCTTCCTTGACGGATACAGAGGAGAGACGGGTGTAGAGCTCCCGCCGGCGGATCAGGCAGACGTGGGCGCTGCGAAGCAGAAAGAACAAAATGCCTGCCAGAAAAAAGAAGGGATAGGCCGTCCCAGTGACGACCTCGGTCAGAGGCAGCAGGACCGCCGCCCCACCAATGACGAAAAAGGGCCAGATCAGCTCCGTCCCCACGGCGGCGGCGGTAGCCAGCACCGCACACAGCAGAAATACCACCTGCCGGGTATTTCCGTAGGCACTGGGCAGCAGAAAGCCGCCGTACAGACCGTACTGCACCTGCCCCAGAAGGGCGGCGAAGAGGAACAGCGCCGCCAGAACGGCACACTCCATCCCGTTTTCCGCTCTTCGCCCCCAGCCGGCCGGCAGGCGGCGGAAGCTGAAGGAAACGATCAGAGTCTGCAGCGCGATGCACACTGCTGTGACCATGACCAGGGCGGTCACCACCCATTGGGGAAAGCGGTAAAATTCAGCCACAGGATTCACCTCCCAAGGGAATCGTCAGGCAGATTCCAAAGGCGTCGTCCAGGTCTTTGCAGACGATTTGCCCACCCAGGGCGGCCACCGCCGACCTCAGCTCGCGAGAGAACTGCCAATGTCCTGGGTCGCCGCCGGGAAGGAAGCGGAAGGCCAGCTGGCTGCCCTCTATTTCCAGATAACCCATAAGCGGAGAAGCCTCCTCCCGCAGAGTCCAGGATATGGTTTCAAAGGCAAAGTCATAGCACAGCGCCGCGCTGCGGATTTCCAGAGCACCGATCTGTCCACAGCGAAGCAGGGTCTTCAGCCCTCCGTAGCGCCCCAGCTCTGCCAGCTCGTCCAGATACATGCCCAGTTCATCGCCAGGAAGAAGTTCCCCCTGACGGGCCAGGAAAAACAGGTTGCATCTGCGTTTGATGTGACACAAACACAGGGTGATGTAAGCGGTCAAATTCCCAGGGCGCTCCGCCTCCGGCAGGGTCTCGATGAGATTTGCCAGGGACGTAATGCGGCGCTCCATGTCCCAGTCCAGCTGCTCGAACAGGGCCTGATTGGTCTGGGCAGCCAGCAGGCGCTTTTTCACCTCGCCCTCCTCCCGCAGCAAGGCGTTGGCGGCCTCCAGACGAGTTTGCATATCCTGGATCTCCCTGCGCAGCCGGTTGATCTGGGACAGGTCCTCCTGCCACACCGCCATACCGCCGCGGATGGGCACCGCATGGAACTGGGTATCCCTGTCCCGCAGCAGGGGCTGCTGTATGTCCGTGTTCAGCCGCTTCCAGACGGAGCGGGAGATGGGACGGGTACCGGGAGAGGACAGAACAGTACGCCCCTTCTCATCCAGCAGCGTCAGGCTGATGGGGGCGGACGCAAACAGACGCTGATACTGTGTATTTACCGGAATCAGTCCTCCATGGAGTACCGCTTCAAAAAACAGGACCGATAGGATGCAGATGTTGACGGTGAGGTCGCTCTCCCAGGCCAGCGGCACCCGCTTGATATAAGCGGCAAGGGAGGATGCGGCCTCTCCAGCTATGGATCCTGTATCCCTTGCGGAGCAGGTTCCAGAGGGCGGATACCAGAAACAGGAGGGAGAATACCATCACGATCCCATAGCCCGGGCCGTAATGGTAGTCTGAGACCCAGTTCCCTCCCGGGACAAAGCGGAATACCATCTGATGAAGGTCGTTGGTCATCACCAGCAGCACCGAGAGGACATATACCACAAGGGGTGGCCACAGGGGACGAAGCAGATGTTTTTCCCCCTCTGGCCGGTCCGAAATCACGGTCAGATACAGCAGCGCCACCGGGAGGGCCAGCTGAAAGAGATAGTAGCCATACCAGCACATCCGGCACAGGGCTCCTTCCTGCGGCAGCTGATATTTGAACAGGCGCAGCAGCAGCCACCCTACCATCAGCCAGCTCAGCGCACCCACCGCCCGGCGGATATCCCGGCGGATCATCCGGTGGGAGACGGTTCCCTTCCACAGCAGGATGGCGGCAACGATCAGCAGGGCGGATAAGATATGCTCCCGCATGTCGGCGGTGGTATAGAGCCGGGCGTGGAAT
>CASFCW010000104.1 GCA_949293165.1 uncultured bacterium | reverse complement strand
GCCGTGCTTCTTGAATAGCTCCGCCGTGTCGGCGAACATCTCCGACTTTGGATCCGCGACCACCACCGACTCGCCGCGCCGGATGCTCTGGAACAGGGCAGGACGGATGACGCCCCTGGACTTCATGGTGCCGCTGGCGCCGAAGACAGCGATGTGCTTATTGAGCCGGGTGTCCTCCGGCAGACAGATGACGGAGCCGCGCTCCGTCTTGCCCAGGATGATCCCCTTTGCACGCTCCGGACCGGCCACCTCCAGCACGGAGCGCATCTCCTTCTCGCTCATCCAGCCGGCTCATCCAGCCGGATGTGCCGTAGGTGCCCCGCTTGCTGCGGGTGAAGTTGCGGGGGTCGTAGTCGTTGCTCCCAAATCGGTTTTGGAGCCGGACGAATACGAACAGGCCGCCTGCCAGCACCGCCGTGAAGAAGGTACATTTCAGGCCGCTCCCCGTCATGGCGCTGCGCCAGCACGCAAGGGGCGAGAAATAGATGGTCCCCATGGTGGCCTTGCCGGTCATGCCGCCGTCGGCCAGCCACTTCTGGTAGCCAATGGTGAGCTGGCTGATGAGGCCGCCCAGATAGAGCAGCGCCGCCACACCCAGGATCACGGCGAGGACGATCCCCGCTGCGCGCACAGACTTACTTTTCATCGCATCAACTCCCTTCGTCTGCCCCCTCCCCTACTCTGAGTCCGAGGGCATCTTCCAGATCCGGCAAGCCGATCTCCCGCAGCTGCGCCCGACCGCCTATGTACCTGTCCACAAACTGACTCTGCCAGGGGTAGCACAGGATCTCATACGGCGCGCCGCTGTGCTCCAGCGCCTGCCGCACCCGCACCAGTCGGGCAATGTCGCCGTCCAGGTGGGAGAGGATCAGGGTGTTCCCATCCTGTGCGTCATACTCCATCACGCCGGGCATCCTCACACGCATCCGCTCCGGGAATACCGCGGCAAGCACCTGCTCATGCCAGTCTGGGAGCGTCAGGAGGCGCAGGAGGCGGGTGCCCTGCTCGGTCATGGGGATAAAATGCACATGGGGATAGATCCGGTCAAAGCGCAGCTCCATGCGCCGGCTCTTGTCGGACTCCAGCAGGGTCTGCAGCGCCAGGTCCATATGCTCCCCCAGCAGGATGGCATGGTCTGCCCGGGCGGGGCCCGCATTCATGCGGGCCAGCTCCTCCAGATGCCGGGCGGTCTTGAACTCGCCCATCCCGCTCCACTTCATCACGGCGTCCCTTGTGTTGTAGACGGCGTAACAGTACCCCGGGCTGAAGATGGCGCCGGTGAGGCGGGTGAAGATGGTCTTGTTCATCTCGGTATTGTCCAGCTGCTTGACCGATTTTGCCGGGTAAAAGCAGGCATATGCCGGCACGACCTGCCGGATCGCCTGCTTCTGCAGGGGCGGCAGCAGGAAGGGGCGTGTTTCCACGCCGGCTCCCATACAGATTGCCACCGATTCCGCGACCCGATGATTTCGCTCCACATGGCTTGTACTCCCGGAAAAGCGGTGACCGCCGGTGGCGGCAAGATACCAGCTGAGGGCTGCCGGGTGCAGGGCCTGCAGGAGCGATAGGGCGCTCTTATACAGCCGGATCGTCCGCCTGTTCCCCCTCCCGCTGGTGGTGAGCATTTTGCAGGTGCCGAGGTCTGCCCCGGCGGGGGTGCGGAAGTGCTGCACCACTTCCAGCCTTCTGACCAGCTCCTCCAGCGTCCGGACACTACCCAGCAGGTGAAGGGAACGGTGGGGGTACTCCCCGCAGATGGCCAGCAGGAGCAGCAGGCGCCAGACGTGGCTGCCGGGCCGGAGCGTGATCATTCGGACTGCCCGGGGTCATCGGGATTTAAGGCATGGCTGTTGCTCTCTTTGCCGCAAATCGGCTCCCGGTCGCGCTTGGGAACCCCTGTCTTTTCGGGGATCTTCCGCCGTTTCGGATTTACGTGTGCCTGCGGCCTGGAAACGGGCCTAAAATCCCGTATCTTTTCAGGCCCATATTTCGCTCGTTTCATACAGAGCATCCTCCTTCAGATTGTCCGCCTGCTCCGCCGCCAACCACTCGGGAAACCGGCTGGTGGGCACCACATACACCTCTGTGCAGTCCACCTCCCCGGCCGCGCTGCAGTAGTAATGGGCGCACCGCTGGGGGGCGTCATCCGGCAGCAGGTAGAGCGTGATGATGTCGGTCACCATGTTGACCTCAATGTTGTCATGGTCGCGGTAGGCCCGCTCCGGCCTGCCGCGCTGATACACATGCCGGTAAGCCAGCACGCAGCTGCGGTAGCACGCCGGCGGCTTGCCGTCGAAGTAGCGTCGCAGGGCGGGATAGAGATACTGCTGGATATAGATAGGCGATCCCGCCCCCTTCTTTGGAAGGAGCGCGGGGATCTTCAGCAGAAACCATCCCCGCCTGGCGTAGCCCATCTCAATGGGCACGGTGTCCAACAGCATCTGTTCCGTCAATTCCGCTGCCTTCGGATGCCCGGTATAGGCCGGAAGCACCCGCGCGAGCAGGGCCAGCTTCTCCACCTCCGCGGAGAAGGCAAAGGCAGAACCGAACGCGCCCGCCATATCCTCCCGTTCCAGCAGGCGCCGGGTGCGGGCAAGCTCCACAGCGGCGCGCTCCATCCGGCGCTCGGCCCCGGCCAAAGCCCGCCCAAAGTCAGACTGCGCCATCCCGGCTGCTCTCGCTCTCTGTGTAAAAGCGCACATCGGGCACCTCCTGACCGTTGTAGTCCACCGTGGCAAACAGGCACGGGACACTCGGCAACACCAGCTCCTGCGCCATGCGGATATGAGGCAGGACAAAGATGTACCGCAGATCCTCCTGCGGCTGGAGCAGGCGGGCCAGATGCTGCTCCCCGTCGTAGAGGACGACGATCTCATAGCCGATGTCCTCCTTGAGGAAAAAGATCTGGGACGGATAGGTGGCCGGATAGTGGGCCATGGGCTCCACCTTGTCAATGAACTGCAAAAGCACCCACACCGCGAGGATCATGCGCGGGTCCGGCTGGCACATGGGGTCAACTCCCAGATAGTACCCGCCGGAAATGTCATAGAGCAACACGTCACGCTTCAGCCCCCGGATGATCTTCTCCGCCGTCTGGGGCGGCTTGTCCTTCAGCATGCGGACTACCTGCGTCTTGGTCAGCGCGCCATACTCCGTCAGCCAATGGATAATGTACTGTTCCTCCTGCAGCAGCATGGGCCAATCACCCCCTTCCCCTTGTGTGCATAATCTCCAGGAATGCGTAATCTGCTCCTTATGCGTATTTCCTCATGGCGCAGCGCCAGAGCCTGCGGGAGGTGGTCCAGCAGAAGTCCGACGAGTTTGGCGTCCAGTTTCACGCCGGCGAGGCTGGAGAGGTAATCGCAGGTACGCCGAATGCTCCACGGCCGCTTATAGGGGCGGGGCGAAAGCAGGGCGTCAAAGACATCGGCGACCGCGACCAGCTTCGCATGGGGATGGATCTCATTCCCGCGCAGGCCCAGGTAGCCGCTGCCGTCCAGGCGCTCATGGTGCTGGAGCGCCACGGCGGATGCGGTCCGCATGGCGCCGTGGGTATGGATCAGGATATGGGCGCCGATGGCAGTGTGCATGCGCATGATCGCATGCTCCTCTTCAGTCAGCGGCCCGGTCTTGCCAAGGATGGCGGGCGGGATGGCCGTCTTGCCGATGTCGTGGACAAGGGCGGACTGGGTAACCGTCCTCACCTCGGAGTCCGATAAGCCGGCCAGCTTGGCCAGCAGTTCGGATAGTGCCGCCGTGCGGCGGCAGTGGGCCTGCTCTGCGGGAGGCAGAGGTGCGGGAAGATTCATAGTGCT
>CASFCW010000103.1 GCA_949293165.1 uncultured bacterium | reverse complement strand
TAGGGCAGGTATTGCGACGGCAATACCTGCCTTTTCATATGCATATGCGCTTTTGCAAAGGCCATGGAGTCGACCACACCAATATCGGATGCCTTTGTCCGATGAAACACTGGACTCAGTTGATACAAATTACTCATCATAAAAACTTACCAGTAGATGTCCCTCGGGGCAGTGCTGATAGGCAGACTATAGGTAAAAGGCTGGCCGGAGAGGGTCATGTGGACGGCGCAGCTCAGGGCGGACTCCGCAGCCAGAGGCTGGGGCAGGGAGGCGGTGGCCACGGTGATGTAGGTGTATCTCGTCAGAAGCACATCTGGATTGTCCGAGGTGGAGTACTGGGATTCCTCGCGCACCTGGCTCAGGGCATAGGCCTCCGGCGGCAGGGGCTCCCCGTCCACATAGACGGTGACGCTTAGGGTGTCGCCCTCGGCCTGCTCCGGCGCGACGGGCACCACCTGTGGGAAGTCCTCCCCGTCGTCCCACCAGACCTTCATCGTCACGGTGTTGGTTGTTTCATCATACTCTCCCCGCAGCTGGGGGCATCGGCCCAAGTCGGCAGCGGTGTAGGTCTCCGTTTCCCCATTTACCTGTTCCACCGTCAGACGCATCTCAAAGGTGGGGTAGGTGTCCGCCCCCGCCTCTGCCCAGTAGTCGTCGAAATCCGGGGGATAAACCACATAGAAAGCGGTATACAGCCCGGCATCGATGTCCGCCCGGGGGATGCCCTCACCGAAAGTATCCTCATAAAAAGGACGCTGGGTGATGGTGTCAAACTGGGTGACCTTGGCCGAGGCAATGGTCTCTGGCTCCGGGAAGGCCACCTGCAAAAAACCCTCGGATCCGTTCATCATGGCCGAGAAAAAAGTGATGGGTTCCGGCGTCTGGACTGGGCCGGGGCTTTCCTCTCCGCCCGGAGGCGTGGTCTCCGGCGGCACCGTGGGGAGCGGGTCCCCGGCTGACGTCGGCGGCTCGGGAGAGGGGAGCTCCGCTGCCGGGACGGCGGCCGCTACTGTCAACAGAAGGGCCATGGCGACGGAGGCCAGTATCCGCCAGCCCCGCCGGCGCTCCCGATTCCGGGGCGCACCCCTGCCGCCGCCCTGAAACTCCGGGGGAAGCGGGGCCGCCTCCGCCCCGGGGCGGGGCTCCTCCGGGACGCCAGGCTCCCAGGGCAGGATGAACTCCGGGGGAAGTTTCCATTCCTTTGGCGGTGCGCTCCGCTCCATCGGCGGCGCGTTCCGCAGATTCTGCCCGCCCATGGCTCACATAGAGTGGACGTCCAGCTGGGGGAAGGGGCACTCCACACCCAGCTGGCGCAGGCCCAAGAGCAGATCCCGATTGAGGATCCGCGCACCGCCATAGATGTCCTTTTCTTTCACGTCCACGCAGAAACGCAGCACCACGGCGCTGTCAGCCAGCTGCTGCACCCCCAGGTAGACCGGCGTGTCCAACATGACGTCCGCACGCTTCTGCCGGATCTCCTCCAGCAGGGACGGGAATTTCTCCTCCAGTGCCTCCAGATCACAGGTATAGGGGATGGAGATGTCGCAAAAGGACTTGGACACGTGGTCGGAACGGTTGAGGATGTTCCGCATATCCGCATTGTTTACAATCTTGATGTTCTCGCTGGCGTCGGTGATAGAGGTGGTGCGGATGCCGATGTCCGTCACCACGCCCCGGAAGCCGTCCACCTCTATGATGTCCCCCACATTGTACTGGCTATCAAAGAGGATGAACACGCCCGTGACCAGGTCGGCGATGATGCTGTCGGCGGCAAAGCCGACGATTAAGGCCAAAACACCCAGGCTGGCCACAATAGCCAGAATATTCACACCCAGGAGGTGTAGACCCCAGCAGAGGATGACAATGGCTGCGGCATAGCGCAGGAGGCTACGGGTGATGGAGAGGATGGACCGGGCCCGGTGGGTCCTGGGCTTGCAGAGGGTCAAGAAGAACTCCGCCACCCACTCCGCCAGCAGCACCCCTGCCGCCATGGCCGCCAGACGCAGGATAGCCCTCAGGCTGAGGGTCCAGTCGGCGGTCAGGGCCGCCGTTTTCATGGCACCAGTGGCAAAGCCGGCGGTCAGGGCCACTGCCAGGATGACCGCCAGAATCAGGAACTTAATAATGCTTTGTTTTTCTTTCATCGTTTGTTTCCTTCCTTTCTGACAATGCTGTGTGCTTGTGTGGGACGGCCCCGATGGATGGTCAGGCGGAGTGACCAGCAGTCGCTGGTGATCTGGACCACGCTGCTGTGTATCAAAAGCTCGTTTTCCAGATACCGTACGATCCGCCACGGCGGTTATGGCTCACTCTTTTCCCTGTTTGGACAAGCCCTCGCAGGGCTGCAGCAGGGTGACCTTCAGCTCGGTACCCATCTCCTGCTCCTCAGCAGAGATGGAAAAGGTGCTGGGATTACCGTATGCCTCCGCTTTGGCCACAATGGTCTCCTCTCCCTTTTGGTAAGTCACCCTCTCGCCGTCCAGCACATCATAAATCACCAGGAGCACATACCGCCGGGCATATCATTCATTTTTCCTAAACAATCTACTAATCCAACTTTCCTTTCGTTCCTCCTGCTCAGTGCCGCTCCCATCAGATAGCTGTTGTTTAATAGTTCCCGCGTGAAGAGCCTGGGCCGCTGCTGCTGTCTGCTGAGCGGCGGCCAGTGCGTCAGTAAGCCGGGTAATGGTCTGCACCTGCTGTTCAATCTGCCGGTCTTTCACTTTAAGCTGTCCTTGCAGCGTGTCAATTAGTGGCCTGTAAAACAGAAATCACACCATCAACCGCCACCGTTTTTTCTTCATTTTTGGTTGACGCGCCGTCAACCAAACCGTCAACCGCACCTGTCAACTGGTTGTCGGTGGTTGACGATGTAATTTCAGAAAACGCTTGTTTTATCAGCTTTTCACCGTCAACCTCTACCATCAACCTACCGTCAACCGTTGTCGTCAACCCCTGTAAACTGGTTGACAGTGGTTCACGCTTAATTTTTTTGAAAACAGCTTGCTTTGATACCCCTATCTCGTCGGCGATCTGCCGGATTGTTTTCATACCTTCACGAACAGGCCCACAGGACACACACCCTTAAACCCAGGCGTAGATATGTACCAACAAGCGGGGCCTGTCGGCTCCCAGGCTACTTCAAGGGTAATCTCATGCCAGCCATCTGGAAACAAAGCTGTAAATCCTTCTCCCGCGTGTATGCCGCGCCCTTCCAGGAGCAGCCGAGGGTGCGGATCATCGTCTGCCGGATCAGGAAGCTGTATCTGCGCGATCCTCTCTTTATCCCAGCTCATAGACCTTTCCTCCTTCCCCTAAAATAAATCGCTATGCGAACCTGTCCGGGTGAGATATAAAATCAGCTCGTCCCCGCCCACTTCGTAGATCAGCAGCCAGTCCGGGGTAATATGACACTCACGACACCCCGCATAGTCCCCGGAAAGCTGGTGATCCCTGTTCTTCTCCGGCAACGGCTCCCCCGCTGCCAGCTTTTTAATAATATCCGTTAGCAAAGAAATATCGAAGCCGCGCTTTTTCACGCGCTTCAAATCCTTCTGAAATTTTGTGGTTGGTCTTATGTTATACATCGGCAAGCAGCTCCTCCATCATCTGATCGACATT
>CASFCW010000102.1 GCA_949293165.1 uncultured bacterium | reverse complement strand
TACAGGAACAATACGGAGATTTTTTGCCCGTTTGCGCTATCCACCATTCTAACCATGAACCATATCCCTTGGGCGGTTTATTATCCGTTGTTCCATTCAAATTTTTTACAACCACAAAACTGTCAATTAGAATCATAAAAGCTCCTTTCTTACAATCCTTACTATGCTTTACCTCCTTAATTTCAGTATAGAGAGCAAATCGCGTTTTGTCAAAATAGTTGCTATGTATCATCATAGTGGATAGGGATATACTGCCCATCCTCCGTGATCTCGTACATGGGACGGGCGGTTGCCAGCAGATAGCCCCGCGCCGCCCGTTCCTCCTGACGCCAGCGGATGATCTTCAGCGCCCACCGCAGGACGGCGTACAAAATCAGCGCCGCCAGAATGAGCAGGTATTTGGTGTGCTCCGCCTCCACCCACGCAGGCGCAACCGTCTTAACGATCATCACATACAGCACCGCCGGGAGCAGGTGGATCTTCGCCAGGAGGGTCCCGGCCAGGCCCACCACGAACAGGGCACCCCAGAATTGCGCGAACAGGATCAGCAGCTCCAACATACAAAAGCCCTCCTTGTCAAGTGTTTTCTTGAATTTTCGCAACTTTTCCTATCAATATTATCCCGCGTTTCAAAATCCTTGTCAAATTTTCGCAAGAATATGAGGTGATTTTTTATCGAGATCAAAATTCCCAAGGAAGTCCGCAAGCACAAGGAGACGATATTCTTCGGCCTGACCGCCCGGCAGTTTTTTTGCGCTGTGATCGCCGTGGGAGCGGCCGCCGGCATTTACCTGGGCCTGGGGCCGGTCATCGGAAAAGAGACGGCAAGCTGGGTGTGTATCCTGGCCGCCGCCCCGGTAGCCCTGGCCGGTTTCTTCCACTACAATGGCATGACCCTGGAGCAATTTTTGTGGGCCGTGGTCAAATCGGAATTTCTCTTTGCCGGGGGCAGGCCCTTTGCCTCCGAAAACTTCTACTACAACCTCCTGCGGCGGAAAGGAGGCCAGGACTTTGATTAAATCTCTCCTGGCCGCCAACAAGAGCGAACGGGACAGCTTTTTCATCCCCCGAAGCGTCCAGCCATCCATCCCCATCCGGCGGATATATGGGGACGGCATTTGGCAGGTGGGCCGGAAACACAGCCGGACGTGGCGCTTTGCCGACGTCAACTACGCCGCCGCCTCCGAGGACGAGCAGCGCGCCATCTTTCTCTCCTACGGCGGCGTCCTCAACTCCCTGCCCACTGACGCCGCTGCAAAAATCACCATCATCAACCGCCGCCTGGACCCGGTGGACTTCCGCCGCAATATCCTGATGAAAGAAAAGGGGGACGGCCTGGACAAATACCGCCGGGAGGCCAACCAGATTTTGACCCAGCGGGCGGCGGAGAGCAATAATTTGGTCCAGGAAAAGTACATCACTCTCTCCATCGCCCAGAGGAAGATTGAGGAAACGCGCTCCTACTTCCGCCGGGTGGACGGCAACCTGTCCAAGAGCTTTGGCCGCCTGGACTCCGGGGCGCGGGCCCTCTCCAACCATGACCGGCTCCGCATCCTCCATGACTTCTTCCGCCCTGGTGAGGAGGCATACTTCACCTTTGACCAGAGCGCCTGCATCCGGCGGGGCATGGACTTCCGGGACCTGATCTGCCCGGACGGAATTTCATTTAAGTCCGGCTACTTCGAGATGGGAGACAAGGTGGGCCGCGTCCTGTTTCTGAAGGACTACGCCAGCTACATCAAGGACAGCATGATCTCCGACCTGTCTGACTTTTCCCGGAGCCTCATGCTGTCCATTGACATTCTGCCCATCCCAACCGACGAGGCAGTACGGGACGTGCAGAATCAAATCCTGGGCATTGAGACGGACATTACCAGATGGCAGCAGCGGCAGAACGACAAGAACAACTTCACCGCCTCTGTGCCCTACGAGCTGGAACAGCTCCGGGGAGAGACCAAGGAGTTTCTGGCCGACCTCACCGAGCGCGATCAGCGCATGATCTTTGCCGTGGTCACTCTGGTCCACATCGCGGACAGCATGGAGCAGCTGGACGCCGACACGGAAACCCTTATGTCCATCGGACGGGAGCACCTGTGCCAGTTCTCTATCCTGCGCTACCAGCAGGAGGACGGCCTGAACACCGTCCTGCCCTATGGCCTGCGCCGGGTAAAGGCCCTGCGTACCCTCACCACCGAGAGCGCCGCCGTCCTCATGCCATTCCGGGTGCAGGAAATTCAGGACCCCGGCGGCCTGTCCTACGGCGTCAACGCCATTTCCAAGAACCTGCTGATCTGCGACCGCAAGCGGCTCATTTCCCCCCACGCCTTTTATCTGGGCGTGTCTGGCTCCGGCAAATCCGTCGCCATGAAGTCCACCATTGAAAATGTGGCTATGGCGACGGATGATGACATTATCATCATCGACGCCGAGCGAGAGTACGGCGACCTGGCCCGCGCCCTGCTGGGTACTGTCATCGAGATTTCCCCCCACAGCCCCCACCACATCAACCCTCTGGAGCTGGGAGACGGCTACGAGGACGGGGAGAGCCCCATCGCCGTCAAGTCCGAGTTAATCACCACCATTCTGGAACAGCAGATGGGGGCGGGCCGGGTGACGGGCAGCCACAAATCTATCATCGACCGCTGTACCGCCAATGTCTACCACAACTACTTCCACAGCCACGGGAAAGCTCCCGCACCCCTGCTCACCGACTGGCGGAATGAGGTACTCAAGCAGGTGGACCCGGAGGCGCGGGAGATTGCCCTGGCCGCCGAGCTGATTACCGAGGGAAGTCTAAATGTCTTTGCCCACCCTGGGAATGTGGACATGAACAACCGGCTCACCGTCATTGACCTGTACGAGATGGGGGAACAGCTCCGACCCACCGCCCTAGTGGTCACTCTGGAGGCCATCCAAAACCGGGTGATGGAAAACCGTAAAAAGGGCAAGTACACCTGGGTATTCATTGACGAGGCGTATTTGTTTTTCAAGTTCTACTACTCCGGGGAATTTCTCTACCGGGCCTGGAAACGGTTCCGCAAATACGCCGGCATTATGACTGCCGCCACTCAAAATGTGGAGGAGTGCCTGCGCTCCGAGACGGCCCGCCTCATGCTTGCAAACTCTGAATTTCTCCTGCTGTTCAATCAGGCCGCCACCGACCGGGCGGAGCTGGCGAAACTCCTGCATATCTCTGACACCCAGCTGGGCTACATTACCAACGCCGAACCCGGCCACGGACTGCTCCGCATCGGCGGCTCCCTGGTGCCTTTCTCCAACACCATTCCCAGGGACACCGAGCTCTACCGGCTCCTGTCCACCACGCCGGGGGAAAAGTAAAATGGCGTCGAAAAATGAATCTCACCGTGAGCCGCGAATCGCCGGTCCCCTGACCCTGGGGAGCCTCTTTGACGGTATCGGCGTGTTTCCCCTGGCAGCCAGCCGGCACGGGATCGTCCCCCGCTGGGCCAGCGAGATTGAAAAGGCCCCCATCTCCATCACCAAGCGCCACTTCCCACACATGGAGCACCTGGGGGACATTACGAAACTGGACGGCGGGACCATCCCCGCCGTCCACATCATCACCTTTGGCTCACCCTGCCAGAACCTCTCAAAGATGGGAGACCGCACAGGTCTGGCAGGGGCCAAGTCCAGCCTGTTCTATCAGGCGATCCGAATTATCCAAGAAATGAGGGATGCCACTGGAGATCAGTTTCCAATTATCGCTGTTTGGGAGAACGTTGCCGGAGCGATGGTATCAAATGACCGGCTGGATTTTCTTGCCGTCCTCCGGGCTTTCCGGCCGGACGCCGAAATTCCAATGCCTGCCTCTGGACGATGGGGATACGCCGGAATGGTACGAGGGGGACGACCCGATCTGGCCTGGAGGACCATGGACGCCCAATATTGGGCCAGCCCCCGCCTGGCACGACGGGAGCGCATCTTTCTTGTGGCAGATTTTGGAGGGCGGCGTGCTGGAGAAATATTGTTTAAGCCCCGCACAGTGTTCGCGCTTTCTCCGCCTGGCCCAGCTTGCCGGGTGCCCACCGCCAGAGGAGATCGAGGCCCTTTTCTT
>CASFCW010000101.1 GCA_949293165.1 uncultured bacterium | reverse complement strand
GTGGTGATCATCTGCTGCTCCTCCCTGGACGCCTTGATGATGACCGGCACTTTGTTGCTGTTGCTGGAGATCAGGGCCTCGCCGCGCTCGAACTGGGTGATGCTGCGGATTTCGGTGCGGGTGAGCTTCAGGACATCCTTGACGTATTCCGCCTCATCTGGCTCCAGGTTCAGAATGATCTTCGTCTTTGAGTTATTGAGGATGGACCTCCCGTAGCGGCCATCCTCCAGCCCAAAGAAATCGGACAGATCCTGTGTCGCTGCAACAGCACCTCCGCCGTACCCTCGGATAATTTTGAAAACCTCCAGGCAAAACTCCGCCGCCTGCCGGTTTGCCGAGCCACCAATCAGTTTCCAGATCTCGTCGATGAATACCATCTTCTTCTTTGTTCGGTCGGCCTTCACCTGGTCCCACACATAGTCCAGCGCGATCATCATGCCAACGGGGAGCATCTTGCCCTTCAGCTCGGAAATGTCCAGGACAACATAGCGGTTACTCAGATTGATGTTCGATTGGCGGTTAAAGCTCTGGGCGCTGCCGGTGACGAACCGGCTGACGATGGTGGCAAGGCGGGCAGTCAGCGGGCTCTCCTTGAGAACTTCATAGAGGTCGCCCAGAATGGGCATGGTCTTGACCTTTCCGCTGCCGGGATCCTCATAGATGGAACTGTTGTCGTGGGTGATGCCGAAGTTGGCGTAGGTTTTTACCAACGCCTCGTCCAGCAACTGCTCCTCTTCATTGGACATATCCGGAATCAGGAGGGAGAAGAAGATCATCAGCTGCTGGATCTTTTTCGCCAGCATGGAGTCGATATCGCTGTAATCCAGCTCGTCGATCAGCTCCATCTCCGGTGTGAGGGTGGGCCGGATCTCCATGACGTTGATACAGGCGCTGGAGCCGGGTGCCAGTTTGATATAAGTGCCGCCGATTTTATGGCAGGCCCGCTTGAACTCATGGCCCTTGAGCGGCGCCAGGATGTAACACTGGACGCCGCGCATTCTTAATCGTAGTGCCATCACTTGCATAGTAAAGGTCTTGCCGGCGCCAGAGGTGCCGCAGATGGTAAAATTGGCGTTCTTATTGACCTTGGTGTTGAAAGGGTCAACGATGCACAGGGAGTTATTGTGCCGGTTGAGGCCCAGCAGGATACCGTTGTCGTCCGAGAGCTCAAAGCTCGTGAACATATAGGTGGATGCAGCCCCGGACGTGAGCACGTTGCGCTTGGACTTGCGCTCCAGGCTGGGGTCGAGGTAGAGAAACGGCATGGTGGAGCGAAGCGCCGCCTCCTGCTGAAACAGGCAGTCCCCCACCTGGATGTCCATGGACTTCATCAGGTCGGTCATCTGCTGCTTGCGCCACTGGAGCTCGTCAAGGGTGGGGGCAGACACTGTAATGAGCACCGTCATATAGAACAGGTCCTCATTCCGGCTGGACAGGCCCTGCTTGATGTAGTAGCCTGCCTGGATGGAGCCGGCAAGCTCCTCATAGTCCGTGGATGTGTCCTGCAGTTCCCGCAGTTTGGTGCGGTTGAGCCGGATGCGCTGGGCCACCCGGTCAATGGTCTTGCCGCGGATCTCCCGGCGAAGGTGCAGATCCACATCGACGCCTTCGCCGGCATTGATCAGGGAGGACATCCAGCCGCCCCGCACCTGCTGCGGGAATCCGCTCTTGCGGATGTAGAGGTAGGTGTAGTACATACCGTCCATGACGATATAGCCCGGATGGCTCAGATCGAGGCCACGGGGCGCCACGAAATTGACGGCCCGGATCTTTGGGACGGGATCCACGCCCACCACCCGCTTCTTTGCCGTCATGGCATCCACCACCACGCGGTTGAGCCGGCTCTGGAAGGGGTCTTCCACGCAGGAGCGGCGGTTGAAGTACATATAGAGGATCTCCGCCACAAAGGCGTCTTCATCCTTGGGCTGCACGATACTGTTGCCGCACTGGGCGAAGTAGGTCCTGGCGTTCTGGGTCACCGTCTGAAGGGCGGCGTAGACCTCCCCGTAGTCGGTGTCTGACTGCCGGCGCACCGCCTCATACTGAAAGATCAGGAAAAACCGGCGGGTCAGGGCCTCCCGGCTCCCCTCCTCCTGGATGAAACGGATGGTGCCCTCGCCCAGTTCCCGGCAGGCGGCAACATCTTCCTTTTCAATGTCCGCCTCCAGACCGGCCACATAGCGGTCCGAGTCGGCCTTGCGGGTGACGGATTTGAACTGCAGGCGCATGGGCGAGATCTTGAGCCAACTGGCAAAGGTGGAGATGATGCCCCACTGCTCCTCATTGGAGCGGAGCAGGAAATTGATGGGCTCGATCTCCAGGATCTTCAGGTAGCGGCCGTCCGTGGTTTCAACGATGCCGTTTCGCAGGTCTTTGATCGGGATGTAGTCCTGGACGAACTCCAGGCGCTCGGCCTGCCTTCCCCGGCCAGGCGGAGCCTTTCGCCCCCGGGTGTTTCCTGTGCGTGTCTGATGTGCCATAGTGATAACCTATCCTCCTGTAATGGAGCTGGCGACGCCGCATCCAGAACAGAACGATGTGCGTGGCAAATTGGAGCAGGGAATCGCCGCCGATCCCCATGAGCGCGAATACTCCCATCGGCAGCAGCGTCATGGTCATCACCACGACCTTTGCTGTGACCGGCAGGTGCATCCACATCAGTTCTGGGTAGCCCACAAGCAGAAGCAAAAACACAGCCTCTATCGTGTTGCGGGTCTCCAGCATACCGCCCAACAGCTTCCCGGAATCGGTGTAGTTGGGCGGGATCGTATAGACATTGCTGAACTCTCGGTCATCCACTTGCGCCGGCCTCCTCCACATCAAGCGCCGCCGGGACAAGGTCGCCCTCCAGGTCAACATCGTTCCTGCGGCGGTACTGGGTCACATAATCGGGTGAGTTGAGGACCACCCCTGTCCCGCTGGCGCAGTGGACCCAGAGCTTATTTCCGTCGGCGTCCTCGCCCGCATAGAGCAGGACATGATTGACCGGGACGGTGCCGGGCACCGCCATAAAGCCCAGGTCGCCGGGCAGCAGTTCCTCCTCGGTGATGGCGTGGGTGGCATCCCACTGGTTCCATGTCCCGTCGTAGAGGGTGACGCCAAGCGCCGTCTGATAGACCCATTCCGTGAACCCCGAGCAGTCCAGCCCGTAGGGCCGGATCGTTCCTGTGCTGCTGGAGCCGGCGGAAGTCACCAGCTTTGGCGTGTTCCACTCGCTGTTCCAGCCGGGGGCGCTTTTCCCGCCCCAGAAATATGGAACACGGCCCACCAGGGACAGGGCGCAGCGCATCAGCTCCTTCCGCTTGCCGCTGCAGTCCAGGCTGGCCAGGAACAGGTTCAGTTCCGCATCACTGATCGGCGGCACGCTCCCGTCGCTGGCGGTTCCGTACATGGTCATCTTCAGGGCATTGGACATATTGAGGATGGCCTCGCCATAGGTGATGCTGAACTGGTCATAGGTGGCGTCCACATCCACTCCGAAGGCATCCAGGATCACGGACTGGTCGAAGGGATGGATGGTGCAGACGACATATTCCACCGTCTCCATTTCCGGCTCCTCTTCCGATTCCGAATCGCTGCCCTCCCCCGCCTCATCCGTATCTTCCCCGCTCTCTGCCGGGACCTGCGCCTCCTTTACCTCATAGGTCACGCGATACATCTGATCGGCCACCGCATTGAGTTTGCTCTGCAGATCCGACTTTGTGGTGCCGCGCTGGCCCATGGACGCGGAGTAGGCCGCAAGGGCGTAGCAGGTGTCGTAGTCCGCGGATACGAGGGCGTTGTTGACCAGCGCCTCCATGGAAAGCTCATAGTCATAGCCGCCGTCCGCGATGATTTGATCTACCCTGGCCAGGGCGGCGTCATAGCCGGCCTGGATACAGTCTGACACCACGGCGGACAGGTCATCGAAGTTTGCGGACACCTCCGTCGGCCCGTTGGGATCGACGGTGGATGGATCAGTGTGGAAAATGTTGTTGAACACGATGGAGGGCAGGGACACCACCGCGATGATAATGAAGAGAAGGAACAGGCAGATAAAAATGAGGATCTTGAACAGAGTGTGCCGGAGCGACCAGGCGGCGGACAGAACGGCGCCCCAAGGGCCGCCGACTGCGGTGCC
>CASFCW010000100.1 GCA_949293165.1 uncultured bacterium | reverse complement strand
GGCGGTTGTGCTGCTTCTCTACGGGGCGCTGGTGCTCCACGCCGTGACCATCCTGGGGGTATCCCACACCGCCCCCTTCTCCCCCTGGAGCTTTGGGGATTATCTCTCCCGCATGCTGCCCCTGCTGTGGATCGGGATGCTGTTCTTTCTGACCTTCTATACCTCGCCCAAGGCCCGGCGGGCGGCGACCCTCACGGACGCCGCGCCCATGCCGCCCAGGAAATATGCCCTGGCCCGGTGCGCCGCGGCCCTGACGGGCGGTGTGCTGCTGAGCCTGCTGTGCATAGGCGAGGCGGCGGTGTTCTACGGCCGTATGTTTGGCTGGTACGGCTGGGGGAGTCTTCTGCTCCCGGCCCTGGCGACCCTTCTGCCCGCCCTTGTGTTCGCACTGGGGAGCGGCTGGCTGCTGGGGCAGATCCGGCCCTGGCTGGTGTATGTATGGATGGCCGCGCCCTTCCTGCTGACGGCCCTGCCCCTGCCGGAGGCCCTCTCCCTCTGGAACGGCCGCTTCTTCACCGCCTATCCCCTGACCCTGGGGACCCTGGACCCGGCCTTTGCTCTGCCCATCGGCGCGGCTGCGGCGCAGGCCGCCCTGCTGGCCCTTGGGGCGGCGCTGCTGGCAGCAGGCGGCAGTCGCCGCAAGGCTATGAGATAAAGGAACAGAGAGGGGAGGGAGGTGCAGCGGATCACAGAAGTCATCATCATTCGGGCCGCGGATCCGGATGGCAGTATGTTCCGGGCCATCATGGACGCGCTCCGGGGCAGGCGAGCGGAAGTTATTGAACTGGCCGCGCCTTCTCACGATATCCTCACCTTTGGGGACATAGAGATCCACCCGGACCGCCGGGTGGTGCTCAAAGCAGGGGAGGAGGTGCGCCTGAACCATGGAGAGTTCTCCATGCTCCTGCTCCTGGCCAGTGCTCCTGGGCAGGTGTTCAGCAAGGATCAGCTCTATGACGCCGCCTGGCATGAGGAGTACCGCTATGGGACCACCGCGGTAGAGAATATCATCTGGCGGCTGCGGCAGAAGTTAGAGGACGATCCCAGGCACCCGGTTTACATCAAGACGGTCATCCGAAGCGGATATAAAATAGAAAAGCCAAGATAAGGACAGAGGCGGCGCCAGCATCGGCGCCGCCTCATTTTCTCTCCCGGCTCATCGCTTGGCACAGACGAACCATCGCCCCTTCTCCATCCAGAGGTAGGTTTCCCTGCCCTGAATCATGCAGGTGTAGCGGTCCCCAACGCCGCCCACGCTCTGGCAGGCCGCCCGCCGGACATCCAGGATCTTGTCCACCGGGTACTTGTGGCTCTCGTCAAACTCGATCTCCAACGGCCGCAGTTTCCCATCCGCGTCAAACCGGACGATGACCGGCACATATCGCTTTTCACGCTCCATCGGTGTTATCCTCCAAAGTATCCGACTGGGTGGACGGTGTGATCGTCCCGCACATTGATATGGCCCAGGCGCGGGTCGGTATCCAGCAGGGCGCGGCGGACGCTCATGTAGCCGTACCGCTGGCGCAGGTGGTCCACCGCCCGGTCGATCCGCTCCCATTTGTCGCGCCTTTGATCCTCCGCGTAGAGGGACATCTGGACGGTGCCGACAGCCTCCACCAAGCCGGCGCCGCGCAGCCCGATGCTCCGGATCGGGCGCTCCCAATGGTAATTCCGGCGAAACAATTCCAAACCTACCTCCGCCAGCTCCTGGCTGGAGCAGGAGGGAGCCGGCAGTTTCCGCTGCCGGAGCATGGAGCGCAGTTCCGTGTCCCGGACATAGATCTCCACCACCGTGCAGCGGGATGCCAGTTCCCGCATCCGGGAGCAGACGCTTTCGGCCAGCAGGAGCAGCATCAGCTGTACATCGCCTTCCGATACCAGGTCCCGGGGCGTGGTGGCGCTGTTGCCGACGGACTTGACGTTTGGAATATGATCCGTCTTCTGCACAGGGGAGACATCCCGCCCCTTTGCGAACATACTGAGGACCAGCCCCATTTTCCCAAGGCGCCGCTGCAGCAGCTCCTCCGGGCACTCCGCCAGCCGGCCGATGGTGTCGATCCCAATGGCCCGCAGTTTTTTGGAGGTAGCAGGCCCCACATAGAGCAGGTCCTCCACCGGCAGGGGATAGACGATCTCCTTGTAGTTATCCTGCTCGATCCGGGTGATGGCGTCCGGCTTTTTGTAGTCGCTCCCCAGCTTGGCGGTAATCTTGTTGTTGGCCACGCCGATGCTGGCCGTGATACCCAGTTCAGACTTGATCCGGCTGCTGATCTCCCGGGCGATGGTCATGGGGGAGCCGTACAGCCCCACGCTGCCCGTCACATCCAGCCAGTTCTCATCCAGGCCAAACGGCTCCACCTGGTCGGTGTAGTCCTCGTAGATCTCTCTGGCATAGCGGCTGATGCGGATATACTCGTCCATGTCGGGGGGCAGGGTAACAAGCTGGGGGCACCGCTGTTTTGCCTGCCAGATGGCCATGCCGGTTTTGACGCCGTAGGGCTTGGCGATATAATTCGCGGTGAGTACGATGCCGTGCCGCTCCTCCTGGCTCCCACACACCGCCAGCGGCGTGTCCCTCAGTTCCGGGTGGCGCTGCATCTCGACGCTGGCGTAGAAGCAGTTCATATCACAGTGTAAAATGTGGCGCGTGCCCATCGGCGTCACCCCCTTTGCCTTCATAATAGAACATTTGTTTGATAAGCGCAAGAGCCGATTTCTGGAAAATGGCCGGAAGCTGTTTTCCCACATCCCTGTTTATGGTACACTATATTTTGTACCAGCGCGTACAACTTGTTGCATAGGAGGCCCAAAGTCATGTGTGGTCGGTATCAGTTCACGGCGGAACAATGCGAAGAAATTCGGCAGATTGCCGAAGCGATACAGCGCAAGTATGGTGCCGGCGCATGGACGCCGGGGGAGATCCGGCCGTCCAACCATGCCCCGGTCCTGCTGGACGGTGCCGGAGGGCCGGTCCCAAAGCTGATGAAGTGGGGATATCAGCTGCCCGGCACGCTGGTCATCAATGCCCGTGCTGAGACGGCGGCGGAGAAGCCCCTGTTTCGGGACAGCGTCCGAAGCCGGCGCTGTCTGATCCCGTCCACAGGATTTTATGAGTGGGACGGCCAGAAGCGGAAGTATCTGTTCACCCTGCCCCGGGAGGGCGCCCTCTATATGGCGGGGCTGTATGACCGGCGGGGGAGCGAGGAGTGCTACTGCATCCTGACCACGGCGCCCAACGCATCCATGCGGCCCATCCACGACCGGATGCCCCTGATCCTGACAGGGGAGCAGCGGCACAGATGGCTGGCCGACGCCGATGCCGCGACTGAGATCCTTACCGTGGCGCCCCCGGAGCTGACCCGCGCATCAGCGGAGGCTCAGATCAGCCTGTGGTAGAGAGGTAGGGCAGGGGAGGAGCGCCTTCAGAAAAAAATAAAGAGGCCGCCGATCTTGTGGGATCGACGGCCTCTTGCTGTGACAGGGTTGCAGGCGCCGAGATGGATGGCTCAGACCAGCTTCCCCATCTCCATCAGGACGGTGGCCAGCGACGCGGTCTGCTCGTTGAACTCCTGCAGAAGTTCCAACAGGCTTTCCTTGGTCAAAAGCCGCTCGCTCTCCATTTTGAACAGCTCGTACTCCTGGCTGTCCACCGCGTCGTAGGGCAGGCAGAGGATGCCCTCCTGCACCAGGCAGAGGACGCACCCGCTGAAGTCCAGGCAGCCATAAGGGATGCGCCAGATCAGGTCACGGCGCAGCGCCTTTCCGTACGGCTCATAGAAGTCCTCCAGACTGACGAAAGTGGCGCCGGACTCCTCAAGGATGTGGCAGACCCACTCCTCTTTAGGGAGTTCGGACAGAGCCAGGGGCTTTTCCATAAATGGGATGGAGTGCGGCGTGTAGGACTGGCACCGCTTTTGATCCACCCGGATCTCGCCGTCCAGTTTACAGGTGCCGTCCGCTCCGCAGCTGACGCAGTCCGGAGTGTGGCAGATCAGCTTTGTCGGCATGAAAATCCCTCCTTATATTTTTCAGATGTGATTGGTGCCGGCTATTTCCCCGGCTCCGACTGCGTCTTCCCGGCGGCATCGTCCCAGACCTGCTGGGCCAGGGCCTTCTTTGCAAAGGATAGGATGCGGTCAAGGCATCCGTCCCGCACCAGGGAGGGGACGTGCTTCGAGCAGAATTTGTCGATCTGCTCCGTCTGCCAGATGCTTTGGAACAGCAGCTCGGCGCCCAGCGCCT
>CASFCW010000099.1 GCA_949293165.1 uncultured bacterium | reverse complement strand
CGTGAATCCTTTCTCCACTGCTCCATAAAACACACCCCCGCATCTGATACCATTTTACCAGATGCAGGGGCGTTTTGGAAGTTTTTCGACAGTCTGAAATCCCGCAGGAATTCTCCTGCGGGATTTTTCTTGACAGGATAGGTTTACTGTGATAAACTCATCTCAGAAAGAGGTTTATAGCAATAAACCAAGGAGGTGTATCACATGGAAAAGCTGTTTGAAGGGGAATACCGCCTGATGCAGGTGCTGTGGGACAGCGGGCCGGTAAGCTCCACCCGCCTGGTGGAACTGTGCCGGGAGCAGCTGGGGTGGAACAAATCCACCACCTATACGGTTCTGCGGAAGCTGAAGGCCAAAGGGGCGGTGGAGCATGAGAACACCCTGGTCACCCCCCTGCTCACCCGGGCGGAGGCGGTGCGGACGGAAGGCGCCCAGCTGGAAAAGCTGGCCGGAGGGCTGTCCCCCTTCCTCACCGCCTTTCTGGGCGGGCGAACGCTGACCAGGGAGGAGGCCCAGGCCCTCAAAGACCTGATCGACCAAACCATGGGGGAGGGATAAGCCGTGATGCACAACTTTGCTGTCGTTGCCACCCATGTTCTGAATTATGGACTGTACATCGGCTTTTTCTTCGCCGCTCTAATCCTCCTGCGGCCGGTTACCAAGCGGCTGCTGCGGCCCAAGCACCAGGTCACCCTCTGGGGCATTGGCTGGTGGATCTGCTTCTTCACCTATGTGGCCGGCCACTGGGGGGCGCGGATTCCCGTCCCTGTTTCCTTCCGCACGCTGATTCTTCCCCGCATCCAACCATCTCTTGGGGAAAGCCAGCCCATGTACCTCCCCATTCCGGGGATGGATGGGGCGGCGGACACCCTGGTGCTGCCTCTGGTGGGGGAGTTTCCCATTTCCTTCAACGAGACCCTCCTGGCCTGGGCAGGCATCGTCTGGACAGGGGTACTGGCAGTTATTGTGATCGTCCGCATCCTCCAGGAACGGCGCTTGCGGAGCATTGGCCGGGCAGGCCGGAAGATGACCGATGAGGAGATGAGGCAGTACGGAGTGGATTACCCCGGCGTAGTGGTGCGGCTGTGCAGGAATCTGCCCACCAGCTTTGTCCGTTCCGGCAGCGACCGTCACTTCGGGGATGCCGGCCATGTGATCTGCCTTCAGGAGGAACTGCCCCGGGAGCGGATGCGCCTGGTACTCCGCCACGAGCTGGCTCATATCGAGCTCAATCATCTTTATTACCGCTCCTACCTTCTGTTCACCCTGGCACTCTATTGGTGGAACCCCATCCTGTGGATCGCCTGCCGCCTGCACATGCGGGACATGGAGCTGGCCTGCGATGAGGCGGTGATTGAGAAGCTGGACGCCCAGGGGCGGCGGGAATACGCCCGGACTCTGGTGGAGCTGGCCTCCGGACAGCACATGTGGGGGGGCGTCACCTCCTTCGGGGAGTGCGACGCTGCCGTCCGGGTCAAGCGGGTGACCGCCTGGCGGGATCGGGGCAGGGCCTATCACTGGCTTTCCCTGTTTCTGACCATTCTGCTGGTCCTGTTCTTTTACTGCGGCGGCCCCATCTACCACGGCTGAGCCGGGCCGGGATTGACAGTCCACATCTTTCCTGCTACAATTTACCCGACTCCCGCGGACGCGGAAGCGTCCCCGGGATCACCCGACCATCACACGGGGAACGGCCCTTTGCCAGGGTGCCGCTCCCCGATTTTTTACACGTAAAGGAGACCGCCATGGAAACGAAAGCCCTTGCCGGTACCCGCCGCCTGGCCCTGTCCGCCATGCTGCTGGCCCTGGCCTATGTACTGCCCTTCTTCACCGGGAACATCCCCCAGGTGGGCAATATGCTGCTGCCCATGCATCTGCCGGTGCTGCTGTGCGGCTTTCTCTGCGGCGGCCCCTGGGGGGCGGTGGTGGGCTTCCTGGCCCCGCTGTCCCGTTCCTTTTTCCTTGGAATGCCCAAGCTGTATCCCAACGCTTTGGCTATGGCCTTTGAGCTGGCGGCCTACGGCCTGATCTCCGGCCTGCTGTCCCGCCGCCTGCCCAAAACCATCTGGGGTACCTACCTGTCCCTGGCGGGGGCCATGGTGGGCGGCCGGGTGGTATGGGGGCTGGTGAGCTGGGTGCTGTACGCCGGGATGGGCGCCGCCTTCCCCCTGTCCGTCTTTTGGGCCGGGGCGGTGACCTCCGCCATCCCCGGCATCATCCTTCAGCTGGTGGCTGTCCCCGCCCTGGTATCCGCCATCCGCTCCCTGGCTGGGGAGACGCTGTAACCCATGGATCGTCTGGACGTTGTGCTGTCCGCCCTCCGGCGGCTGCCCCCCTCCCCCCATCCGGTGATTGTGGCTCTGGACGGGCCATGCGCCGCTGGCAAGTCCACCCTGGGGGCCAGGCTGGCGGATGCCCTGGCCTGCCCCCTGTTTCACATGGACGACTTTTTCCTTCCTCCGGAGCGGAAAACCCCGCAGCGCCTGGCACAGCCGGGTGGCAACGTGGATTGGGAGCGGTTTCTCCGGGAGGTGCTTCACCCCTTTTTCCAGGGAGCACCGGTGATTTACCGCCCCTATTCCTGCCACGAAAATGCCCTGATGCCCCCCGTCTCCGTCTCCCCCGCCCCGCTGGCGGTGGTGGAAGGGGTGTACGCCCTGGAGCCGGCGCTGCGGCCCTATTACGCCCTGGCCTGCTACGTGGACGCGCCCTGGCCCGTCCGGGAGGCGCGGCTGTTGGAGCGGTGCGGCCCGGAGGGGCTGGAGGTGTTTCTCCAGCGGTGGATTCCTTTGGAAGATCAGTACTTCCAGGCTTTTCAAGTTTCCGCCCGCTGTGATTTGATCCTGTAAAGGCAATCCACCTGCCACGTTATTTGTACCGCTGCCCAGGAGGTAATCCCCACATGAATGGCAAACGAACCCTTGCTTGGGTCCTTGCGGCCCTTCTTCTCCTGCTGATGGCGGGAGCGGCTGTTTTCTTCGTCGTCAAGCCTCTGATCCGGCCTGTCCCGTCCCCTGCCGCCTCCTCCCAGCCGTCCTCCTCCCCATCTGCGTCTGTGCCTGTGGAGGAGCCCCCTGCTCAGGAGGCAGATCCGGAGGGAACCACCCCCGCAGATTCCTCTGAACCGCCCCTCTCCCACGATTTGACAGACCCGGAGGCTGTGCTTGACAACATGACCTTGGAGGAGAAGGTAGGTCAAATGTTCATCGCCCGCTGCCCTGAGGAGGACGCCGCCCAGCTGGCGGCGGAGTATCATCTGGGCGGTTATATCCTGTTTGGCCGGGACTTTACCGGAAAAACCAAGGCCCAGGTGATCGGCACCATCCAAAGCTATCAGGACAGCGTGGAGATTCCCCTGCTCATCGGCGTGGATGAGGAGGGCGGCACCGTCAACCGGGTCAGCCTCAACTCCCATCTGCGGGCGGTGCCCTTCTGGTCGCCCCAGGAGCTGTACGCTGAGGGCGGCTTTGACCTGATTCGCAGCGATGCGCTGGAAAAGTGCCAGCTGCTCTCCAGCCTGGGCATTAACCTGAACTTCGCCCCGGTGTGCGACGTGTCTCAGAACCCCGACGACTTCATATATGAGCGGAGCTTCGGGCAGGACGCCCAGCACACGGCGGAATATGTAAAAACGGTGGTTGAGGTCATGACCGGCCAGGGCATGGGCTGCGTGCTCAAGCATTTCCCAGGCTATGGCAGCAATGAGGACACCCACACCGGCATTGCCTACGACCAACGCCCCTACGAGACCTTCCTCAATTCCGACTTTCTCCCCTTCCAGGCGGGAATCGACGCCGGGGCCGGCATGGTGCTGGTGTCCCACAACGTGGTGGAGTGCATGGACGGGGACTATCCCGCCTCCCTCTCCCCCAAGGTGCATGAGATTCTCCGGGACGAGCTGGGGTTTGAGGGGGTCATCATCACCGACGACCTGGCAATGGATGGCATCCGGGACTTTACCGGCGACACCCAGGCGGCGGTACTGGCGGTGCTGGCAGGCAACGATATGCTGTGCTGCACCGACTTTGAGACCCAGATCCCCGCGGTGATTCAGGCTGTGAAGCAGGGCGTTATCAGCGAGGAGCAGATCAACCAGTCCGTCCTGCGCATTCTCTCCCTGAAACGCACCTTACTTTCTTGAAAGAAAGTAGGTTCCGCCTGCGGGCGGGTTTCTTTTCTCGGCGGGAGAAAAGAAACCAAAAGACCGCCGGGGGTCCGCGGGGAGCAGAAGTCATGGGCAGGCCCATGACTTA
>CASFCW010000098.1 GCA_949293165.1 uncultured bacterium | reverse complement strand
CAGCCACTTTTTCGAGAAGGGCTGCACGCAGGATGGGCCTCGATTCCTTACGGAAAAGTCGGCCCATCCTGCGCGAGAAGTGTCATTTCCGAGGTACACCCCCCCGGAAATGACGGGATTTCATGTTATTCCGTCGCCTGCAGGCGCCGGAACTCCTTGCAGGAGGGCTTTTTTGACAAGCTGTCGCCCCCCGGAATGCGGAACACGCATTCCGGGGGGCGGTTTTCTTAATTCCGCTTCCCCACCGCAAAGGTCAGGATGAACCATATGGCCAGAAACAGGGTAATGGCCGCGCCGGTGGACGCCCCCACGTAATAGGAGGTCATCAGTCCCGCGACGCCCGCCGCCAGCGCCCCCAGGATGGAGAACAGGTGGTACTGGAACAGATTCCTGGCCACATTCCGGCCGGCCGCCGCGGGCAGGACCAGCATGGAATTGATGACCAGCAGGCCCACCCAGGTCATGGACAGGGTAACCACCACGGCGATGGCAATGGAGAACACCGTCTCCTGCCAAAACACCTGGATGCCCCGGCTGTCCGCCAGGGCGGGGTGGACGGCGGACAGCATCAGACGGTTGAAGGACACCACCCACAGCGCCGCCACCAGCACCAGGATCAGGGCCAGCAGGGCGATCATCACCGGGTCTACCGACAGGATATCACCGATGAGCAGGCTGTTGAATTTGGTAAAGGAGCGCCCCCCCACCGTGGACAAAAAGATGCCCAATGCTACGGCGGTGGAGGAGAACACCCCGATCACCGTGTCGCTGGCCAGGGCGCTTTTCCGCCGCACCAGGTTAAACAGCAGGGCAAACACCACGGCAAAGATCACCGCCGCCCAGGTGGGCTCGTTGAACCCGCACAGGGCCCCGATGGCCATGCCGGTAAAGGCGGAGTGGCCCAGGGCGTCGGAAAAAAAGGACATCCGGCTGTGGACCACCATGGTGGACAGCAGGCCGAACAGGGGGGAGATAACCAGCACCGCCAGCAGGGCGTTTTTCATAAAATACATGCCGCCTGGCTGGGCCCACTCAAAGGGCAGCAGGCTGACCAGCTGATACCAAAGCTCCATCAGCGCTCCCCTCCCTTCCCCATCCGAAGATGGAAGGTCTCATAAAACTCCGGCGAGGCGATCACCTCATCCGGCGTCCCCACCTTCAGCACCCGCTTGTTCAGCAGGATCACCTTGTCGGCAAAGGCCCCCAAGGTGGCAAAGTCGTGGGTGGACAGCAGGATGGACAGGTCGTAGTTGGTGCGGATCTCATCCAGCATCTCCAGCAGCTGGTGTTCCCCCTCCATATCCACGCCGGACAGCGGCTCATCCAGCACCAGGATGTGGGGCACCGGCTCCAAAGCCAGGGCCAGCAGCACCCGCTGCAGCTGCCCGCCGGACAGCCCGCCCATGGGTTTGTCCAGCAGATCCTCCCCGTGCACCCGTTCCAGGCTTCTCCGGCACCGGTCCCGGTACTTCCTGGGCACCGGCAGCCACACCGGCCACTTGGCTGTGGCCGCGGTGAAAAAGTCCAGCACGCTCACCGGGTCCCCCCGGTCAAAGCTGGGGGACTGGGGCACATAGCCGATAAGAGGCCGGGTCCCCCCCATCACCGTGCCGTCCGCCAAGCGGATGGCGGGGCCCCCCACCTGGGTGAATGTAATGCTTCCCCCGTAGGGAAGCTGGCCCAAAATGCTGCGGAACAGGGTGGACTTGCCCGCTCCGTTTGGGCCGATCAGGGCGGCAATCTCCCCGCAGTGGAGGTGGAAGGACACCTCCTCCAGGATCTCCTCCCCCTGAATGCGGACATTCAGCCCCTCCAGCTTCAGGCAGCAGGAATCCCCACAGCCCGACGCCGCCTTTCCATGCTTAATCTTTCTCATGAGCGCTGCATAACCTCTTCTCCCGCAAAGCCGTTGACAATGGCCTGTACGTTGCTGTAAAGCCCGTCATAATAGTCCTGCAAGCTGGTGTACTCCGGGCCGTCCATCAGCATGGTCAGCTGGGCCACGGCACACCCCGTTTCCCGGGAAATGGTCTGTGCGGTGGCGTCGGAGCCGTTGACCTCGGTGAAAATCACCGGCAGGCTGTACTCCTCCACCAGCTGGGTGATCCGGTTGATCTCCATGGCGCTGGCCTCGCTGCCCTCCTCCTCTTCAATGGCCGCCAGCAGCGGCAGCTCCAGAGCCTGGGCAAAGTATCGGAATCCGTCATGGAAGGTGATCAGGCCCGGGATCTCCGGCCCCTCCTCGTAGTGGCAATAATCCCGCAGCTTATCCTTCCAGCCGGCCATCAGCGTGGCGGTTTTGGTGTAGTTGGCTTGATAGCTCCCGGCGTTGTCCCCATCTGCCTCCACCAGGGCGTTTTGGATATTCTCCGCCATCTGCAGGGCCAGGTCAGGGTCCATCCAGTAGTGGGGGTCCCAGTGGCCGTGGTCGTGATCGGCCTCATCCCCCTCCACATGGTCGTGGTCCTCATTTTCCAGCAGCTCCAGCCCCTGGGAGCAGTCCACCACCACTCCGCCGGCACCCTCCAGCGCGTCAGCCATAAAGTCCTCCAGCCCCGCCCCGTTCATGACAATCACGTCCGCCTGCTCGATCTGCTTCATATCATTGACCGTCAGGGTGTAGTCATGGAGGCAGCTCACCGCCCCGGTGTTCAGCCGGCTTACCGTCACGCCCTCCACCCCTTCCGCCATAGCGGAGGCCATCAGATAGGTGGGATAGGTGGTGGCCAGCACCGTCAGCCCCTCCCCTTCCCCGGAGGTACTCCCCTGGGGCTGGGCAGCGCACCCTCCCAGCAGGAGAGCGGCCGCGGCGGTCAGGATCACAATGGACTTCAGCTTCATGGAAAAAAGTTCCTTTCGTCAATCAGGCTCTCCCCCGCCTCACAGGCGGAGTCAGTCATTTATTATTATACGAATTTGGTTGGTATTTGTAAACACACAAATAGGACAACGCAGACGCCCCAAAGGACGTCTGCGTTGTAATGTTGGAACGGATTTCCGCGATCAGCCGCCAAACACCTTGATCATGAAACCGGCAGCCACAGCGGAGCCGATCACGCCGGCCACGTTGGGGCCCATGGCGTGCATGAGCAGGAAGTTGGAGGGGTTCTCCTTCTGGCCGACGGTCTGAGCCACACGGGCAGCCATAGGCACAGCGGACACACCGGCGGAGCCGATGAGGGGGTTGACCTTACCCTTGGTCAGGACATACATCACGTTGCCGAAGAGCACGCCGCCGGCAGTGGACAGCATGAAGGCGAACAGGCCCAGGGCGATGATCTTCAGGGTCTCGGCAGTCAGGAAGCTGTCGTAAGTAGCCTTGAAGCCCACGGACAGGCCCAGGGGGATGGTGACGATGTTCATCAGGCCATTCTGAGCGGTGTCGGACAGACGGTCGCAAACGCCGCACTCACGGAACAGGTTGCCCAGCATCAGCATACCGATCAGAGGAGCGGTATCGGGGATGAGCAGGATAACGAAGATGGTCACGGCGATGGGGAAGATGATCTTCTCGGTCTTGGAGACCGCACGCAGCTGGCTCATCTTGACCTTGCGGGCTTCCTTGGTGGTCAGGGCCTTCATAATGGGAGGCTGAATCAGAGGAATCAGCGCCATGTAAGAGTAGGCCGCGATGGCGATGGCCGGCAGCAGCTTGGTAGCCAGCTTGGAGGCCGTCAGGATGGCGGTGGGGCCGTCGGCGCCGCCGATGACGCCGATGGCGGCAGCCTCGCAGGGCTGGAAGTCCAGCACCAGGGCCACCAGGAAGGCGGTGAAGATACCCAGCTGAGCGGCAGCGCCCAGCAGCAGGGACATGGGGTTGGCCAGCAGGGGGCCGAAGTCGGTCATGGCGCCGATGCCCATGAAGATGATGGAGGGATAAATGGCGTACTGCACGCCCTGATACAGAACCCACATGAAGCCCACGGAGCCGCTGTGGGTGGCCACGTCATAGACAGGCTCGTTGAACAGGCCGGTCAGGGGCAGGTTGGCCAGCAGCATGCCGAAGGCGATGGGGACCAGCAGCAGGGGCTCAAAGCCCTTGCCGATGCCCAGGTACAGCAGCAGGCAGGCCACCACGATCATAATGACCTGACGCCAGTCCTGAGGGAGGTAGGCAAAGCCGGAGCCTCCGAAAATCGCGATCAATACTTCACTAAAGAAACTCATACTTCACCCCTCCTCTCAACCGATAATGACCAGCAGGTCGTCGGTATTTACAGTAGTACCCATCGTAGCAGACACAGACTTGACGGTGCCG
>CASFCW010000097.1 GCA_949293165.1 uncultured bacterium | reverse complement strand
CCCCGCCCCTGGGCGGCCCGGCGCCGGCTTTTTCGGTTTTACCTGGGGAGGAGCGGCCTCTGCCGCAGGTCAGGGCATGTAGATGCCGCCGTTGGGGGAGATATACTGGCCGGTCATGTACTTATCCTTAATCAAAAACTCCAGGGCCAGGGCGATGTCCTCCGTGTCCCCAATCTCGCCCATGGGGATGCCCAGCTTCAGGGCGGCCACCTCGTCCTGGTTGACGCCCCGGAGCATGTCGGTCCAGATCATGCCCGGGCAGATGCAGTTGAAGCGGATGTTCTGCTTGCCAAACTCCATGGCCAGGGCGCGGGTCATGCCGATCAGCCCGGCCTTGGAGGCGCAGTAGTCGGCCTGGTTGGCCACACCCATCAGACCACCGATGGAGGAGGTGTTGACCACACAGCCGCTGCCCGCCTTCACCATGTAAGGCACCACAAAATGGCACATGTGGAAGGCGCTGATCAGGTTGGTCTCCAGCACAGCCATGTACTTTTCCCGGCTCAGGTCGCACCAGGGGGAGTTGTTGGTGATGCCGGCGTTGTTGACCAGTACGTCGATCTGCCCGTCGAAGTGTTCGGCGGCGGCGGCAACCAGCTTCTCGCAGTCCTCGTACTTGGATACGTCGGCCTGCACGGCCCAGCCCTTCACGCCGTACTGGTCCTGGAGCTTCTGGATCAGCACCTCCGTCAGCGCCTTGGAGCTGTCGGAGCGGTAATTGATAACCACGTTGTAACCCATTTCCCCCAGTTTCAGCGTCATGGCCTCGCCGATTCCACGGGAGCCGCCGGTGATAATCGCGTTTTTCATAAACAGGAAGACTCCTTTCCGAATAGATAGCGGAGCGCACGCAGCGGCGCCGACGCCGAGAGGACGCGGCATCGGTCGATCCCCACGGAGCGGATATGCCGGCTGCACGACCGCTTTGGAATAAGTATACCACTTTTTAGTGAAAAAGGGTAGTATAATTCATATTTCCAGGTTCCGGTACATAAGAATCCAAATTCCAGTCAAGCCGTGGGGGAGGGACAAAATGGGGTCTCAGAATTCTAGGGAATAAATGAAATCCCGGATGCAAACGCATCCGGGATTTTTGGTTGCGGGGGCAGGACTTGAACCTACGACCTCCGGGTTATGAGCCCGACGAGCTACCAACTGCTCTACCCCGCGATATATGGTGCCGGAGACCGGGATCGAACCGGCACGGGATTGCTCCCACGGGATTTTAAGTCCCGGGCGTCTGCCAATTTCGCCACTCCGGCAGATAGGGGTGGCTACCGGTCTCATCGACTGCTTGATTATCTTATCACAATGGGAGGCCGGTGTCAACCCCTTTTTTTCAGGGCGGAAAAAACGGGGGACGGGCCAAGGCCCGTCCCCCGAAGAAAGACAGATCAGCGCACGGCCACAGCGTGCTGGCGTACCATGTAAAGGGGCTCCAGAATGTCGGCGTCAATCCAGTAGAAGTAATCGGCATAGGGGTTATTGATGTTGTAGGGGTCGGCGATGTAATACTGGTCGGTGCTCTGGTCGTAGCCGCAGACCAGCACGGCATGGTTATTGCGCAGCAGGCTCTGGGTGGTGCCGTCAATGTTGAAGTTGCGGTAGTAGGGGGTCTTCCAGTACAGGGTGACATAGATGACCACGGGATTGCCCAGAAGCACCTCCTCCTGCAGGGCCTCCACAGACTGGCCGGAGAAGTCCACCGTGTTGGCGCCGTAGGTGCGGCCGTACTCCGCCAGAGGGGCGGGGTAGATGGTGGTGCGCAGCGTCTCGCTGGGCTGGTAGGGGGAGCCAACGAAGCCCTTGGCGGGGTTGGTCTCAGCCTTGGGCAGGTTGTCCAGGAACTGGGTGAGGGTGACGTCCTGGGCGTAGCCCTTACCCTTCAGGCCCATGAGCAGGGAGGTGGGCTCGCAGCCTACCCATGCGGCCACAGGATAGACCTGGCTGATGTAAGGCACGTCGATAACGGTGCGGGTGGGCAGGGGATCATACTCCACGTCGGTCAGCAGCTGGATGCCGGACAGGTGGTACAGGATCACGGAAAACTCCGCGCGGGTGATGGTGTCGTCAGGGCAGAAGGCCGACTCGGTCTTGCCGCTGAGCACGCCCAGCTGCTGCAGGTGTTCCACCGCCTGGCGGGCAGGGTGGTTCACCAGGTCGGCAAAGCCCGTAACAGGGGTGGAGGCGTCCAGGGGGAAGGCCTTGGCCCAGCGGCAGACAATCAGGTTGGTGAAAATGGCTGCCTCGCCCCGGGTGAGGGGCTTGGTGGGCAGGAAGCAGCCGTTGACAGGGTCCAGGCCGATGCCCAGCCGGGCAAATTCCTCCACCTGCTCCTTGGCCCAGGTGTCGGCAAGATCGGTGTAGCGGATGGCGATGTCGGGGGAGCCCACAGACAGATTCCAGCCCAGGGCCTTCCGGTCCAGCACAGCGTTGAGCAGGGCCACAGCCTCCTCCCGGGTGACGGACTGGTCAGGCCGGAAGGTGCGGTCGGAGTAACCGGTGATAATGTCCTCCTGCATCAGTGTATATACAAATGGGGCGGCCCAGTGCCGTCTAAGATCGTTGGTGGCTGTGGCGGCATGGCCGGCAACGGGAAGAATGGACAGAGCCAGACACACGGACAACAATCCGCCCGCCAAGCGTCTCCGCCATGTATGTTTGTTCATGATGGTTCCCTCTTTCTCATTACTCCGGAAATCTGGGAGCAGACTCCGTTCCTTAACTATAGTATAATTCCAATGGGAATGCAAGGGGGACAGTCGGAAAATAAGGAAATTTGAAATATTATGTAAAATGGTGGGATAGCTGGAACCAAATGCAGGATGGACAGTGGGAAAACGGCGTGGCGGCAAAAAATGGGGAAGATGGGAAAATGCTTGGTCACTATGCCGGAAAGAGGCGGGGGAGAGGGTAGGTTAATCTGTTAATCCAACAAAGTATTGTGGCAACTGGGAGGATTTACGAAAAAATTTATTTTTTTGTAATTTTTTACGCATTTTATAGTTGAATTTCTCAGCCATTTGGACTACAATGATAGCCGGTGCGAAAGGGGGAGGCAATGTGCTGAATATTGTGCTGGTGGAACCGGAAATCCCCCAGAATTGCGGCAATATCGCCCGCACATGCGCCGCCACACGCAGCCGCCTTCACTTGATCGAGCCCTTGGGCTTTGATATCAGCGAAAAGGCGGTAAAACGGGCTGGGCTGGACTACTGGCCCATGGTGGACGTGCAGGTCTATCCGGATTTGGATGCATTTTTTCAGGCAAACCCGGCGCCGGACCTATGGCTGGCCACCACCAAGGCCCCCATGGACTATACCCGGGCCGTCTTTCGGGAGAACTGTTATCTGTTCTTCGGGAAGGAGACGGCGGGGCTGCCGGAGTGGTTCCGTCAGGCCCACCGGGATCGATGCATCCGCATCCCCATGCGGGAGGATGCCCGCAGCCTAAACCTGGCAAATTCCGTGGCCATCCTGACCTATGAAGCGCTGCGGCAGCAGGGCTTCCCCGGCCTGTCCGGGACGGGCGAGATGGGGCGGCAGACCACCCCCAACGGCAAATAACCCGGTTTGTTCCATTCCATGTTGCATAACAGAGAGGAGCTTTTCCATGAACTACAATAAGAAAACCGTGAAAGACATCGACGTGGCCGGCAAGAAGGTGCTGCTGCGCTGCGACTTCAACGTGCCCATGGCCAAGGACGGCAGCGGCGTCATTACCGACGACAAGCGGATTCGTGCCGCCCTGCCCACCATCCAGTACCTGCTGGACCAGAACGCTGCCGTGATTGCCTGCTCCCACATGGGCAAGCCCAAGGGCGAGGTAAAGCCTGAGCTGAGCCTGAAGCCGGTGGCCAAGCGTCTGAGCGAGCTGCTGGGCAAGGAGGTCATCATGGCGGAGGATGTGGTGGGCCCCGACGCCCAGGCCAAGGCTGCCGCTCTCCAGCCTGGGCAGATCATGCTGCTGGAGAACACCCGCTTTGAGAAGGGGGAGACCAAGAACGATCCCGAGCTGGCCAAGGCCATGGCCTCCATGGCTGAGGTCTATGTGTCCGACGCCTTCGGCGCCGTCCACCGTGCCCACGCCTCCACCGCCGGCGTGGCCGACTACCTGCCCGCCGTCAGCGGCTTCCTGATCCAGAAGGAGCTGGAGATCATCGGCGGCGCCCTGGCCAACCCCAAGCGTCCCCTGGTGGCCATCCTGGGCGGCAGCAAGGTTTCCTCCAAGATCGGCGTCATCAACAACCTGCTGGAAATTGCCGACACCATCATCATCGGCGGCGGCATGACCTATACCTTCCTGAAGGCCCAGGGCGGCAGCGTGGGCAAGTCCCTGCTGGAGGAGGACTGGCTGGATTACTGCAACGAGATGATGGAGAAGGCCAAGGCCAAGGGCGTGAAGCTGCTGCTGCCTGAGGACACC
>CASFCW010000096.1 GCA_949293165.1 uncultured bacterium | reverse complement strand
CGTGAATCCTTTCTCCACTGCTCCATAAAACACACCCCCGCATCTGATACCATTTTACCAGATGCAGGGGCGTTTTGGAAGTTTTTCGACAGTCTGAGGCGTCCCGAATACTCGGGACGCCTTGGGGATATCTGCCGTCAGGCTGCGGACACGCCGTATACCAGGTTGGGCAGGAACAATACCAGGTCGGGGAAGAGCACCATCACCAGGACAACCACCAACACGGCGGCATAGAAGGGCCAGCCGTAACGGACGGTCTCCTCGATGGGGCACTCCATAATGCTGGACACCGTGTACAGGGCGGTGCCCACAGGGGGCGTCATCACGCCGAAGGTGACGCAGGTCATCATAATCATGCCGAACACCACAGGGTCCACACCCACGCTCTCCATAACGGGCAGCAGGATGGGGGTCAGGATCAGGGCGATGACGGTGGTCTCCATGAACATGCCGCACATCAGCAGGAACAGGATGACCAGGAGCAGCAGGATGGTGGAGTTGCTGGTAATGCCGATCAGGCCGTTGGCGATCAGAGTGGTCAGATCGTCGTACACCACGCCGTAGCCGAAGATGCCGGAGAAGGCCAGGATGATGGTGATAACGGTCACGTCCTTGACGCTGTCCTTCAGCACCTTCATGAAGTCCTTGATGCTCATCTCCCGGTAGATCACCATGCCCACCACAATGGCGTAGACACAGGCGAAGCCGCCGGACTCGGAGGGGCTCATGATGCCGAAGCGGATCAGGATGATCAGCATGAAGGGGAACAGCAGCGCCCAGAAGGAGTCGATGATGGCCTTGAAAATCTCGCTGAGGGGGGCGGGCTTGCTCTTCTCAGGCTTGTAGCCGAAGCGCTTGGCGCTCCAGCTGGTGGCCAGCATCAGCAGCACGCACATCAGGATGCCGGGGAACCAGCCGGCCATGAACAGACGTCCGATGGACACCTCGCCCACGGTGCCGTAGATGATCAGGCCCATGCTGGGGGGGATGGTGGCCACGATCAGGCCGGACAGGCCGTTGATGGCGGCGGACCAGCCCCGGGCGTAGCCCAGGCGGTTCATCTCAGGCCCCAGGATACGGGACTGCATGGCGGCGTCGGCCACGGCGGAACCGGACACGCCGCCCATCAGGGTGGACAGCAGGCAGGAAACCTGGCCGATGTTGCCGTACATATGGCCGGTGCACACGCTGGCCAGGTGCATCAGGCGGCGGGTAATGCCGCAGGCGTTCATCAGGTTGCCGGCCAGGATGAACAGAGGGATGGCCAGCATGGTAAAGGACTGGCTGGTGGAAATGGACTTCTGAACCAGGATGCTCATGGGGAGATCACGGATCACGAAGAAGCTGAAGCCGGACAGGCCGATGGAGAAGGCCACAGGCATGCCCAGAACCAGGAAAACCAGGAAAATACCGATTGCCGCAACCATTTATTTCTTCCCCCAATCTTGTACAGGCGTTTTAATGCTCTCCACCAGACGAATCAGGGTGGAAATGATCATAAAGAAGGAGCCCACAGGCACAGCCAGGGTCACCCAGCTGTAGCTGATATGCAGGGTGGTAATCTGCCGGGCCCAGCCGTTGACCGCCATCCGGAAGCCATAGATCACCAGCACCACCAGCAGGCCGATGATAATCAGCTTGAACAGGATGTCCATGCCCTTCTGAATGGCCTTGGGGAACCGCTTGACCAGCAGGTCGATGCCGATGAGGCCGGGGCCGCGGACAGCGATGTCGCTGCCCAGGAAGATCATCCAGGCAAAGGCCACCAGGGCCACGTCCTGGGCCCAGTTCAGCGGATGGCCGACAGTACGGAACATAGCGGCGATAAACACCAGCAGCATGATGCCGAAGAGGAGGGCGTTGGCGATGATCTCCTCCACGCGGCAGAACATCTGGTATACTTTCTTCAAAACTCAGTCACCTCCAGAGTTGTTCCGATAAGGAAAAGCCTGGGCGGGGCCTCCCGCCCAGGCTAGAAGCATGATGGATCAATAATCCAGGCCAGCCTCGGTGTACAGCTGCTGACGCAGGTCGGTCCAGCCCAGCTGCTCGTAAGCGGTCTTGACGGCCTCCTTGAAGGCGTCCTTGTCCACCTCAACGATCTCCATGCCGTTGTCAATCAGGGTCTGCTCCATATCGTCCTGAGCGGCGATGATGTCCTGAGCGTTGTCGTAGGCGTTGTTGTAGCAGGCGTCCAGAACGATCTGCTGATACTCCTCAGGCAGCTTGGAGAACCAGGCCTCGCCGCCGATCAGGCAGTTGAACAGGTTGATGTGCTCGGTCTTGTTCACGTACTCACAGACCTCGTAGATGGCGCTGGACACGGCGCTGGTGTACTGCACCTCGCAGGCGTCGATGGCCTTGGTCTGGATGCTGTTATACACGTCGGACCAGGCGATGTTGTAGGGGGTAGCGCCCATGGCGGTGATGGAGTAGTTGTAGGGATCAGCGCCGGGGGTACGGGTCACGATGCCCTTCAGGTCGGCAGGGGTGGTAGCCTTGGTGTGGCCCATGAAGGAACGGGCGCCGTCAAAGAAGTTGAAGCAGAACACGCGGATGCCCTGATCCACCAGCTGGTCCTCCCAGCCCTTGAAGGTGTCGGTCTCCATGATCTTCAGGCCGTCCTCGTAGTTGTCCACCAGGTAAGCCATATTGAAGATGCCGATGTCGTTGACGTAGCTGGACATACGGCCGGCGTCGGTCAGCACGGCGATACCCATGCCGGCGATGGCCTGGTCGATCATGTCCTCCTCACCGCCCAGCTGGCTGGAGGGGTAAACGGTAACCTTCACGTCGCCGTTGGTCTTTTCCATAATCTCATCGGCAGCAGCCTGCAGGCCCTGGTAGATCATGGAGGTGTTGGTCTGGGTGGTAGAGATCTTCAGCTCGTAGGTGGGGTTGGAAGACCCGCCGTTTCCGCTGCCGCTGCCATCACCGCTGCCGGAAGTGGCAGCGTTGTTGCCGCAGGCGGAAATGCCCAGCATCATGCTGGCCGCCAGCAGAGTGGCGAACACATTCTTCATCTTCATTCTTTCTTCCTCCTGTTTGATTTCTTTTTATAGATAACGGACCTCGTCCGGTTATCCCTCTTCCGGTATGGGCGGCTGGCAGACCAGCAATTTCACTGGTGCGCCTTCCCGCCTGACGGCGGCGGCAGGCATGGCGGCGGGCAGCAGCAGGAAATCTCCCTGCCGGATCGGAAGCCTCTCCTCCTCCGTCTCCAGCACGCCCTGGCCCTCCAGCACAATCCAGATCTGGAGCCGTCCGTCCCGGGGCACTGTCCAGCTCCGCTCCACCGTCACATGCTGCATGGAAAACAGGTCGGTGTGCCGCCGGTCTATGTAGCTTCGCACCCGGGCGCCGGCGTCTCCGGGCAGATCCACAGGGCTGACCTTCCAGCGGCGGCAGGTCTCCTCCAGGGAAGCCCCGTCGTAGTGGAAGCAGTCCAGCATCCGCTCGTACCCTACGCCCTGATGGCACTGGTTCTCGTGGATATGCAGCCCCCCGGGCGTCACCAGCTCCGTGCGCATGGTGTAGTCCGTGGGCTCCTGCACCTCCGCCAGGAAGCACCCCGCCCCAATGGCGTGGGGCAGTCCCCCGGGGATAAAGAAGGAGTCCCCCGCCTTTACCGGAATCCTGTGCAGGGCGTCCAGCATGGCCGGGATGTCCTGGGCCTGGAAGATCTCCCTCCACCGCTGCCGGGTGATGCCCGGCTTGAAGCCGTAGTAGATACAGGGGCTCTGGCCGTCGATCTCCTGGGCTCCCAGGATGTACCAGGCCTCCGTCTTTCCATAGCGGGAATGGAGCTGCTCCCATGCAAACTGCTTGTCCGGGTGCACCTGGATGGTCAGCCGTTCATGGGCGTCGATCAGCTTGATGAGCACCCCCATCTTTTCCCCAAACGCCTGGAGATGGGCCCGGCCGTAAAACCCCTCCGGGTCCCCGGCCAGCACATCCTTCAGCAGGGGCTGGCCCGGCAGGTTGAGCACCCGGCTGAACCCCTCCGGGATCTCCTCCCTACCGGGGTTGATGGCCCGGGTAACACTGGCCACCCAATCCTCAGGAAAAGAAGTGACCTCGCCGGGGAACCTGCCCCGCCAGCGGTCAATCCCAGCCCCGCCGGTGTAGGTGCGCCACACCCGGGTCTCGGATAGTTTCAGGGCCCGGCGGCTCCATGAAGGATCATTCACGCTGTCCGCCTCCCCTCGCCGTACACAGTCTGTTCACAGCCCATACACATCTCATTCATCATTTCCGTCCTAATTATAATGCTAGTATACTAGAGCTGCAATTGATTTTGTTAATAAATATTGCCCTTCAATTTTGTCAATTCTAACAAATTCCGCCCTGTGAATTTCCCACAATTCCGCTATGGATTTGTAAAACCGGGCCGGTTTCATCCCGGGGCCGCTGGATTTCAGCGGCCCCGGGATATGGTTCCATCCGTTCAGCGGGCGGAGACGTACTTGTGCAGGGTCTTCCGCACGGCGCCGGGGCCGGCGTACAGCTCCTTCACCATGCCCTCAATCCGCTGGCCCAGGCCGGC
>CASFCW010000095.1 GCA_949293165.1 uncultured bacterium | reverse complement strand
AGCAGTGCATGGAAGCCATGCCCTTCAGGGGCAGGAAGTAGTTCATCATGGAGAACATGCCCTTCTTCATCTCGCCGCCGTACCAGGTGTTCAGGATGACCTGCTCCCGGGAGGTGAGGTTGAAGATGGCGGCGGTCTCGGAGTTGAGGCCCAGCTCCTTGTAGTTTTCCACCTTGGCCTTGGAGGCGTTGTAGGAGATGAAGTCGGGCTGGAAATTGGCCAGCTCCTCCTCCGTAGGCTGGATAAACATGTTCTTCACGAAGTGGGCCTGCCAGGCCACCTCCATGATGAAGCGGATGGCCATGCGGGTGTCGTGGTTGGTGCCGCAGAACACGTCCATCACATACAGCTTCTTGTTGGACAGCTCCTTCAGAGCCAGCTTCTTGCACTCCTCCCAAGCCTTCTGGGAGGCGGGCTTGTTGTCGTTCTTGAACTCGTCGGAGGTCCACCACACGGTGTCCTTGGAGTTCTCGTCCATGACAATGAACTTATCCTTGGGGGAACGGCCGGTGTAAATACCGGTCATGACATTTACGGCGCCCAGGTCGGTGAGCTGACCCTTGTCATAGCCTTCCAGACCGGGCTTGGTCTCCTCCTCAAACAACACCTCATAGGAGGGATTGTGGAGGATCTCGGTGACGCCGGTGATACCATATTTGCTCAGATCAATCGTTGCCATATCGCGTGACCCCTTTCATCATATCCGGTTGTCCATCCCGCGGGACACGGGAGAACCCAAAGTCATCTACTATGATACCATGAGTTGTGCAATAAAGTCAATTCTCTTGCCGACAGTATATCCTTTTTCGGGATAAATCGTATAACCATTCGCCTATCTTTTCCGGGGGAGGCATCAATTTCCGGCCCGGAGTGCTTTGGACAGGGCGGCAAACTGGGGGATGGACAGCCGCTCCCCCCGCACGTCGGCATTCAGGCCGCAGGCGGCGATGGCGGCGGCAATCTGCCCCTTGTCGTACCGCCCGCCCAGGCTGCCCGCCAGGCTGTTGACCAGGGTCTTTCGCCGCTGGGCGAAGGCGGCGCGCACCACCAGGAAGAAGTGCTCCGGGTCGTCCACCTCCGCCGGGGGCGCCTTGGGCACCATCCGCAGCACGGAGGAGGTCACCTTGGGGGCGGGGATGAAGCACTCCGGCCCCACGTCAAACAGCAGCTCCGGCTGGGTGTGGTACTGGCAAAAGACGGAGAAGGCGCCGTAGTCCCCGGTGCCCGGGGCGGCGCAGATCCGCCGGGCCACCTCCCGCTGGATCATCACCGTGATGGATTCAAAGCAGCCCGCCTCAATCAGGGCGGTGATGGCGGGGGTGGTGATGTTGTAGGGCAGGTTGGCGCAGGCCACCCGCCGCAGGCCGGGCAGCTTTTCCTCCGCCAGGGCGGCCAGATCCACCTTCAATACGTCCCCAGGGTAGATCTCCGCGTTGGGATGGCCGGCCAGGGTCTCGGCCAGGATGGGCAGCAGGGAGCGGTCCAGCTCGATGGACACCACCTTGTCCGCCAGCAGCGCCAGCTGCCTGGTCAGCGGCCCGATGCCCGGGCCCACCTCCACCACGCCCACCCCCGGCCCGGCGCCGGAGGCCTGGGCGATATCCTGGGGCACCCAGGCTTCAATCAGGAAGTTCTGCCCCATGGACTTGGAGAAGCGGAAGCCGTGGCGGGCCAGCAGGGCCTTGATGTCGTTGAGGTTGCAAAGATCCATATGGGTTCCTCGATTCCATGTTCTCCCGGCCTGGCCGGGTTTCTTGCCTCCATTATAACGGTTTCCCGGCCCCCGCCGCAAGGGGGGATGGAATTTTCGAAAAACAGAAAATTTAGGGTTGACACTTTAAAAAACTGTGTTATAATATGTTTCGTCGCTGAGCTGACCGGCCCGGCGGACAACTGAATCAGGTATGGAGAGATGGCTGAGCTGGTCGAAGGCGCACGATTGGAAATCGTGTAACGGCTAATACCCGTTCGAGGGTTCGAATCCCTCTCTCTCCGCCACGTCGGAGCAGGCGATATGACGCTTGCTCCGACTTTTTTTATTGCAATCGCCCCTGGAAAAAAACACGGAAAAAACTGGGGATGGGGGCCATATCGGGGGAGGAATTCCGTCTTATATAGTAGAGGAACATAGAGAAAGGGGGAACAGCTATGGAGGACAGCGGCATCGTGGCGCTGTACTGGCAGCGGGACCAGCGGGCCATCACGGTATCCGGGGAGAAGTACGGGGCGTTCTGCTTCGGCCTGTCCTATAACCTGCTGGCCAGCCGGGAGGACGCGGAGGAATGCGTCAACGACACCTGGCACCGGGCCTGGGACACCATGCCGCCCCAGCGCCCCAAATCCCTGCGGGCCTACTTTGGGCGGATTGTCCGCAACCTGTCCATCGACGTGTGGCGGGCCCGCCGGAGCAAAAAAAGGGGGGAGGGCATGGAGATTCTGCTCAGCGAGCTGGAGGACTGCGTCCCCTCCCGCCGGGACACGGAGGGGGAGTACGAGGCCCGGGCCACCGCCGACGCCATCGACCGGTGGCTGGGCTCCCTCCGCCGGGAGGACCGGGCGGTCTTTGTCCGCCGGTACTGGTACGGGGAGCGGGTGGATGAGCTGGCCGGGCGGCTGGGCTGCACGCCGGAGCAGCTGGCCGGGCGGCTGTACCGGCTGCGGAAGAAGCTGCGCCTGGCCCTGGAACGGGAAGGGGTGATCCTGTGAGCAAGGAAAGCGAGCGCCTGTTTGAGGCCATGAACCAGTTGAAAGACAGCACCATTGAGGCCGGCAGCCAGACTTTCCGCCGCCGGCCCTGGCGGCGGCAGGCGGCCATGGCCGCCTGCCTGTGCGTGGCTGCCCTGGGGGCGGGAATCTACACCGGTGTGATCCCCCTGGGAGGTGGCGACGGCGGCGCGGGCCACCAGGAGGGCACCACCTTCCTGTCCTACGCCGGGCCGGTGTTCCCCCTGACCCTGGAGGAGGCGGACGGGGCGGTGACGGCCCAGCGGGCTGTGACCATGGATTTTGCCCCCTGGGTGCCTCAGTGGCTGACCAACGAGGCGGAGGCCGCCTCCCGGGACTGGCTGACGGAGGAGGAGCGCCAGGCGGTGGTGGAGCAGTATGACCAGTGGTTCCCGGAGGGGGGCCGGTGGGAGACCGACGACCACATCCTGGTCACCGACGCCTATACCCTGAGCAACACCGCCGGGGAGGAGAGGACCGTGACGGTGCTCTACCCCTTTGCCGCCAGCCTAAAGACCCTGGACACCCTGCGGCCCACCCTGACCCTGGACGGGCGGGAGCTGGACACCCGGCTGCACGTGGGGGCCTACTCCGGCGGCTTCGAGGGGGCGTGGAACGGCCAGCTGGCCGGCGACCCCCAGGGCAGCGTCAATCTGAAGTACGCCAAAAGCTGGGAGGATTATCGGGCCCTGCTGGCCGACGGCAGTTACCTGGCCAACGCCCTGGGGGACGAGCCCGACTTCACCGGGGTGCCTGTGGTGGTCTACAAGCTGACCGACCCCTACGGCCCGGCGGTGGACGAGGAGGCGGGCGTCACCAACCCCACCCTGCGGGCCGCCTTCCGCCTGGACTACGGCCGGACCACGGTGCTGACCTACGGCTTCCACGGGGGTTCCTTTGACCAGGAGGGGGGCGCCATGATCCAGTCCTTCTCCATCCCCCAGCCCGGGGAGCCGGGCTACGGCAGCGACGTGTATTACCTCCTGGTGCTGGGAGAGGATATCCAGGACCTGACCCTCCAGGGCTATGCCGACGGCAGCCTGGATGCTGACGCCAGGGCCCTGGACGGGTGCGGCGCCGCGGTGGAGCGGTATGAAAGCAATCTGGACGCTGTGCTGCGGGAGATCCTGCCCCTGATGGCAGGCAGCCAGCTGGCCGACGGCGCTGGGAGCGTGGACTTTGAGGTGTACTACCGGGCCTTCCGGGAGTATCTCCTGTCCTATGGGGGGCTGGCCTCCCAGAGCATGGAGCGGTATGAGGCCGGGTGGCTGGAGTCCATGGACGGCGACGTGTGGAGCGTGGATCGGGTGTGCTGGCTGGAGGCGGAGATCACCCTCCCTGCCGGGGGCAGCGCCGCGGTGACGGCCTCCATGACCAAGCAGGCCAGCTATGACTACGCCTGTTCCGGCCGGGACAATGTGGGGGTGAAGGGCTATGACCTGGTGACCGGCATGGGCTCCAACCTGACCTTCACCGGCCAGACCGCCCGGCTGGAGGATCGGGGGCAGATCCGCATTGTCCGGCAGAACTTCGGCTTTGACCTGGAGGGGGGGATTGACACCGTGACCCTGGAGCAGGGGACGGAGCATTATTACCTGGAGGTCAGACGCCTGGACGGCACGGTACCGGAGGGGCCGCCGGAGACATAAAACAGCCCGGCCGAAGCCGGGAAGGACAGAAAAAACGGGCCGCGGAATTGCTCCGCGGCCCGTTGGAGACTGCCGAAAAAGCGGCGCAGCCACTTTTTCGAGAAGGGCTGCACGCAGGATGGGCCTCGATTCCTTACGGAAAAGTCGGCCCATCCTGCGCGAGAAGTGTCATTTCCCAGGT
>CASFCW010000094.1 GCA_949293165.1 uncultured bacterium | reverse complement strand
AGTCATGGCTTGCCATGACTTCTGCTCCCCGCGGACCCCCGGCGGTCTTTTGGTTTCTTTTCTCCCGCCGAGAAAAGAAACCCGCCCGCAGGCGGCCCTCCCTTTCTTGAAAGAAAGGAAGCAAAGAACTTTCGCGGAAAGCTGCGCTTTCCTTCTCGCCGCCTACAGGTTAGATGAAATCCCCCACCCCAGCACGAAAGACATTTTCCCGCCGCGAGACGCTGGGGACAGCGGCCCCTACAAAAAGGTTGGAACAACGCAGCCAAAATTCCCGCGCTAAACATAAAACCTCCCACACGGGCGCACAATGTGCGCCCCTACGAACGGACCGGAGGGATGGGGCAAAAACCCCCGCACAAAGGCTCTTGTCTTTTGAGCGGAATCTACTGTCCTCCTGCCCAGGTAATTCGACCTCCCATGGGGGACCGGGGGGAGAGCGGGGATAAGTCATGGCTTGCCATGACTTCTGCTCCCCGCGGACCCCCGGCGGTCTTTGGGTTTATTTTCACCCGCCGAGAAAAGAAACCCGCCCGCAGGCGGCCCTCCCTTTCGTGAAAGAAAGTAGGCAAAGAATTTCCCGCGAAACTGTCGTTTCGCCCGCGCCGCCTAAGGATAGATGAAATCCCCTACATCAGCACGAAAGACAACCATACACTCCGGGACGATGAGGACATCGTCCCGTTCACGGAGAGATGATGGCTTTGATTTTCTTGCGCAGGAGAAAGAGATTGACATTTCATGCATCTTTATTCATAATAGAAGCAGTATTGCCACCGTACAAAGGAGTGTAACTTCCATGACACAGATCAATGATAACTTCCTCAAACTGCCTGGCAGCTATCTCTTCTCTGAGATTGCCCGCCGGGTTTCCGCCTATACCCAGCAGCATCCCGAGGCCAGGATGATCCGCCTGGGCATTGGCGACGTCACCCGTCCTCTGGCCCCCGCTGTGATCCAGGCCATGCACGCGGCGGTGGACGAGATGGGTACCATCGAGGGCTTCCACGGCTACGGCCCGGAGCAGGGCTATGATTTCCTCCGCTCCGCCATTGCGGAGAAGGACTACGCCGCCCGTGGCGTGAACATCAGCCCCGAGGAGATTTTTGTTTCCGACGGCGCCAAGAGTGACTGCGGCAATATCGGCGATATTTTCGGCCCCGATAATGTGGTGGCTGTTTGCGACCCTGTCTATCCTGTGTATGTGGACGCCAACGCCATGGCTGGCCGGGCAGGGGAGTACCAGGCGGAGCTGGGCCGCTGGTCCAAGCTGGTCTATATGCCCTGCCTGGAGGAGAACGGCTTCGCCCCCCAGATCCCCCAGGAGAAGGTGGATATGATCTACCTCTGCTACCCCAACAACCCCACCGGCACGGTGGCCACCCGGGAGCAGCTAAAGGCCTGGGTGGACTATGCCAACGCCAACCAGGCGGTGATTCTGTTCGATTCCGCCTATGAAGCCTTTATTACCCAGGAGGACGTGCCCCACACCATCTTTGAGATTGAGGGGGCCCGTACCTGCGCCATTGAGTTCCGCTCCTTCTCCAAGACCGCCGGCTTCACCGGCACCCGCTGCGCCTACACCGTGGTGCCCATGGAGCTGGAGCGGGGCGGCGCCAAGCTCAACGCCCTGTGGAACCGCCGCCAGTGCACCAAGTTCAACGGCGTGCCCTACGTGATCCAGCGGGCTGCTGCCGCCGTCTACACCGACGAGGGCCAGAAGCAGACCCGTGAGACCATTGCCTATTACCAGGACAACGCCAAGGTCATCCGGGACGGCCTTACCCAGGCCGGCCTGACCTGCTACGGCGGGGTAAACGCCCCCTATATCTGGCTGAAAACCCCCGACGGGGTGGGTTCCTGGGAGTTCTTTGACCGCCTGCTCCAGGAGGCCAATGTGGTCACCACCCCCGGCGCCGGCTTCGGCCCCAGCGGCGAGGGCTACATCCGCCTGACCGCCTTCGGCGACGCTGACGCCACCAAGGAGGCCGTGGAGCGGATCAAGGCCATGCTCAGCAAGTAAAATTGGAAATCCAGCGCCGCTCCCGGCTTTCATCCCGGGGGCGGCGCTGTCGGTTTTTTCCATAAAAATCAAAAAACCTGTATAACAAATCAAAAAACAGGTAAAACTTTCTATTTACTCTTGGCCTGGAAACACGTATAATGAGGGGGATATTGCAGAAGGGGAAAGGAGGCCACGGGGACAGAGCCCGTCAATAGCGCCAGCTCCCGGCTTTGGGCCGGGAGGACGAGGAGAAGGGAGCATCGAAACAGATCGGCGGATGCCCTTCCGTACCCCTCCGGGTGCGTACCCAGCCTACAAACACGCGGGCAACCGCGGGACAAAGGGGCTGGGGCCGGAGCGTGAGGCACAAATGGCTGCAAGTTTGTCCTCCCCATCAAAACATTGATCGGAGGATCTTGATTATGTGTGGAATTGTTGGATATATCGGAACCGAGCAGGCCGCTCCCATTCTGCTGGAGGGCCTGACCCGTTTGGAGTACCGCGGGTATGACTCCGCGGGTATGGCGGTGTTTGATCCCCAGGCTGGGCTGCAGGTGGTCAAGGCCAGCGGCCGGCTCCAGGCCCTGCGGGACATGACGGACAACGGGGCCAAGGTGGTGGGCACCTCCGGCGTGGGCCACACCCGCTGGGCCACCCACGGCATCCCCAACGACATCAACTCCCACCCCCAGGTCAGCCCGTCCGGCCGCATCGCCGTGGTACATAACGGCATCATTGAGAACTACACCAAGCTGAAGGAGTTCTTGAAGGAGCAGGGCATGCCCTTCACCTCTGATACCGACACCGAGGTCATCGCCCATCTGCTGGAATACTATTACGAGGGCGACCTGCTGGAGGCGGTGGGCAAGCTGCTGCGCCGCATTGAGGGCGCCTATGCCCTGGGCATTGTCTGCGCCGACGCCCCCGACCAGCTGATTGCTGTGCGGAAGGACTCCCCTCTGATTCTGGGCTACGGAAATGGCTTCCAGATGATGGCTTCCGACGTCACCGCCGTCATTCCCTATACCCGCGAGGTGTGCTACCTCAACGACGGCGAGGTGGCCGTCCTCACCCGGGACAGCATGAAGGTGTATGACTCCCTCCTCCGGCCTGTGGAAAAGACCACCGCCCACGTGGATTGGGAGATCTCCGCCGCGGAGAAGGGCGGCTATGAGCACTTCATGTTCAAGGAGATCATGGAGCAGCCCAAGGCCATCCGGGACACCATTTCCCCCCGCATCCGGGACGGCAAGGTGGTGCTGGACGACCTGACCATCACCAAGGAGCAGCTGGAGAACCTGGATAAGCTGTATATCATCGCCTGCGGCTCCTCCTACCACGTGGGTGTGGCTGCCAAGTACATCCTGGAGCGGCTGGTCCGCATCCCCGTGGAGGTCACCCTGGCCTCTGAATTCCGGTACAGCAGCCCCCTGGTCACCGACCGGACCATGGCGCTGGTTATCAGCCAGTCCGGCGAGACCATCGACACCCTGGCCGCCATGCGGGAGGCCCGCCGCCTGGGCGCCCGCCTGCTGTCCATCGTCAATGTGGTGGGCTCCACCATTGCCCGGGAGTCTGACGACGTGATCTACACCTGGGCCGGCCCGGAGATCGCCGTGGCTACCACCAAGGCTTACTCCACCCAGCTGGCGGTGATGTATCTGATTGCCCTCCACTTTGCCGAGCTGCTGGGCCGTGTGACCGAGGAGGAATACGCCCGCCTGGTGGCGGAGCTCCAGTCCCTGCCTGCCAAGGCGGAGGAGATCCTCAAGCACACCAAGGAGATCCAGTATTACGCCTCCATCTACTTCAACCACGACTCCATCTTCTTCATTGGCCGGAACATTGACTATGCCGTGGGCCTGGAAGGCTCTCTGAAGCTGAAGGAAATCTCCTACATCCACTCCGAGGCCTACGCCGCCGGCGAGCTGAAGCACGGCACCATCTCCCTCATCGAGGACGGCACCCTTGTGGTGGCGCTGGCCAGCTGGAATGAGCTGTTTGAAAAGCTGATGAGCAATGTCAAGGAGGTCAAGGCCCGGGGCGCCGATGTCATCGGTGTTGCCACCGAGGCCCATAAGGCCCAGCTGGAGGAGCTGGTGGACAGCGCCCTCACCATCCCCGATATTGACCCCATGTTCCTGCCCTCCCTGGAGGTTATCCCCCTGCAGCTGCTGGCCTACTATGTAGCTCTGATGCGCGGCTGCGACATCGACAAGCCCCGCAACCTGGCCAAGTCCGTCACCGTGGAGTGATCGGCTGTTTCACGCATGAATCCATAAATTTCCGGCCCCGCCCCAAAGAGCCCAGCCTCTTTTGGACGGGGCCGGCTGCATTGGGAGGTAAAAAAGCCCGCCCATTCCAGGGGGAAGCATCCTTTCCCGTATGGAATGGGCGGATTGGCCTGCTGACGGCCTACATGATGTGCTCCTCAGGGCAGTTGTCCAGCACCATGGTGCGATCCGGCGCTCCGATTTGAGCCGAGTGATCCCAGCTCACCCCTGTCGGGTCGAACTGGGGGCACAGCCGATCTTCCGGGGCCAGGGTCAGATTCTCCCTGGGGGTGGTCTGCCGCTTTCGGGTCATTTTCCTCAAAACTCCTTGTTCTTGGCCTTCTTGTCGCCGGCGCAGTTTTCCATGCCCGCGCCGCCCTTGTTCTGGGGCTTGCCCTGGTTGGACTGCTTCATGCCCTTCTTGTCCATGGTTATTCCTCCTT
>CASFCW010000093.1 GCA_949293165.1 uncultured bacterium | reverse complement strand
AAGTCATGGGCCTGCCCATGACTTCTGCTCCCCGCGGACCCCCGGCACGTTTTTGGTTCCTTTTGTCGTGTAACAAAAGGAACCCGCCCGCAGGCGGAATCTCCTCTTGTAAAAAAGGATTGCTCCAACACAAAAACGGCTCGGGAGCCAAAGCTCCTGAGCCGTTTTTCATTGGAATTTACAGGTTCTGATCCAGGATCTGGGTGAAGGCCTGGGCGGGCAGGGCGCCCACCTGGCGGCCAATCTCCTTGCCGTCCTTGAAGAAGATGACGGTGGGAATGCTCATCACGCCGTAGCGCATGGCCAGCTCACCCTGGGCGTCCACATCCACCTTGCCCACCAGGGCCTTGCCCTCGTACTGCTCGGCCAGGGACTCAATCACAGGCCCCAGCATCCGGCAGGGCATGCACCAGTTGGCCCAGAAGTCCACCATCATCAGCTGGCCGGAGGCCAGGTCGCTGTCGAAAGACGCCAAATCATAATGCTTCAATGCCATCGTAATACGCTCCTTTATGTTCTGAATTGAAATAGGTTATCCGTTGTCCTGTTTTTCACAATACTCCGCGGCGGACAGGCCGGCAATCAGCCCCTCCCCCACCGCCTTGGACACCTGCCAGGGGGCGCCGGTGCAGTCCCCGGCGGCGAACACCCCTTCCACGCCGGTGGACATGTTCCGATCCACCTGGATGTCGGCGCCGTTGAGGGTCAGCCCGGGCAGCAAATCCTTGGGGGCCACCGCCTCCCGCAGGATAAACACCCCGTCGCAGGGGATTTCCGTCCCGTCGGCCACCAGTGCATTGACCGTCTGCTCCCCCCGGATTTCCAGGCGGTTGGCCTGGACAAAGGGGATGTCCCCGGCCAGGGAGTCCGGCCGCTTGGGGGCCACGTAGGTCACCTGGCAGCCCAGCCCCTTCAGGTAGGCGGCTTCGGCGGGGGCCTCCTTGCTCCGGCCCACCACCGCCACGCGCCTGCCCCGGTAGAGCATCCCGTCGCAGGTGGCGCAGTAGCTCACCCCCCGGCCCAGGAGCTCCTCCTCCCCCGGGTACTTGGCCTGGCGGACCAGGCCGGGGGCCAGCACCAGGGTGCGGCCCTGGTAGATCTCCTCCCCGGCGGTGACGTGAAAGCCGTTGAAGGCCATGATGGCGTCGACCCGGGTGTGGACCAGCTCCACCCCCATGTCCAAAGCGTGGCTGGTAAACCGCTCCAGCATCTCCGACCCGGTGACGGCGGGCATGCCCAGGTAGTTATCCACCCGCTCCGCCTTGGCCAGCGGGCTTTCCTGCCAGGGCCGGCCCAGCACCAGCGCGGTGTGGTTCCGGCCCCGGGCGGCCAGGGCGGCGGACAGCCCGGCGGGCCCGGTGCCCAGCACAATGACGTCGTAAATCATGGTCGTCAGCTCCTTCCCTGTTTTCGACCTCAGTTTACCCCAAAATTTCCCCCTGTTCCGTGACTTGGTCACATGACTCCATGGATTTTGGGCCGAAGCTGTGGGGCAGCAGCTCATCCAGGGCGGCGCGGTGCAGCACCCCGTCCCCCCCGGCGGCAATCACCCGCAGCCCGGGGGCGAATTCCGCCAGCATCTGCCGGCAGGCGCCGCAGGGCCAGCAGGGCGTGTCGCCACCGCCCACAATGGCGATGGCCTGGAAGCCGTCCCGCCGCCCCTGGCTCACCGCCTTCACCAAAGCCGTCCGCTCGGCGCAGATGGTGGAGCCGTAGGCGGCGTTTTCCACGTTGCAGCCGGTAAATACCGTCCCGTCCCCGCACAGCAGCGCCGCCCCCACGGGGAACTTGGAATAGGGGGCGTAGGCGTTCTTCCTGGCCTCCCAGGCCAGATCCGCCAGCTCTTGATCGGTCACAGGCCATCCCTCCCTTTCGCCGCATACTGTAGCTATTATAGCATCCGCCCGCCCAAAAAGGAAGCGTGCCCCTGGCCCCCCGCCAAAAATTCCTGACGCCCCGATAAGTACGGGGGCTGCGCCCCCGGGGCCTTTAGTTCAGGCCCATGGCCTCGGTCATGGAATCCACGGCCTCAGCCATCCGCTTTGCGGCCTTGTCGGCGATGCGCTGCATGTCCCGACGTCTGGGGGACATGGCCATGCCGATGGCGGCGCCGGCCATCATGCCCATGGCCATGCCCGCCGCGAAGGAACCGGTACCCTGCATTGTGTTTTCCTCCTTTCCCGCCGGTCTGTGGTTCAGAACCCGGTCACTGGTATTCTGTCCGCAAAAACGGAAAAAATCCGTTGCGTAAATCCCGTTGTGCCGTTATAATGCACAGTAGGTAAGTGCGGGCACAGGGCCCGTCACAGGTTCAATCCAAGCGGGAGGAACAGCATCGCCATGAAACTACTGATTCAGAACGGACGGGTGGTAGACCCGGTGAAGGACACCGTAACCATCCAGGATCTGTATGTGGAGGACGGCCGGATCGTCCAGATGGACAAAGGCATCCAGGCCCAGGCCGACCAGGTAATCGACGCCACGGGCCTTGTGGTCTGCCCGGGGCTGGTGGATATGCACGTCCATCTCCGGGACCCAGGCCTGACGTACAAAGAGGATATTTTTACCGGCTGCGCCGCGGCGGCCCGTGGGGGCGTCACCGCCCTGGCCTGCATGGCCAACACCGACCCGGTGGTGGACAGCCCGGAGCAGATCGCCTATATCTACGAAAAGGCGGCCCGGGCCAACGGCGTGCAGGTCTATCCTGTGGCGGCGGTGTCCCGGGGGATGCGTGGGGAGGAACCCACCGACAGCGAGGCGCTGAAAAAGGCGGGGGCCATCGCCCTGTCTGACGACGGCTGCAATGTGGACAACGCCAATCTCATGCGGGACGCCATGATCCGGGCCAAGGGCCAGGGCCTGCCGGTGCTGTGCCACTGCGAGGACACCTCCATGGTGGAAAACCGGGCGGTGAATGAGGGCAGCGTCTCCCGCCAGCTGTGGCTGGAGGGCCGGCCCGCCATCGCCGAGGAGATCATGGTCATGCGGGACGCCATGCTGGCGGAGGAGACCGGGGCCCACGTCCACATCTGCCACGTGTCCACCGCCAAGAGCGTGGACATCATCCGCCGGATGAAGAAGCGGGGCGTGCCGGTGACCTGCGAGACCTGCCCCCAGTATTTCACCCTGACGGAGGACGAGGTGCTCACCCAGGGCTCCCTGGCCCGGGTCAATCCCCCCCTGCGCACCGCCGCGGATGTGAAGGGGATCATCACCGGTTTGAAGGACGGCACCATCGACGTCATCGCCACCGACCACGCCCCCCACTCCGCCGAGGAGAAGGCCCGGCCCCTCACCCGTGCCCCCAGCGGCATGGTGGGTCTGGAGACCTCCCTGGCCATCACCCTCACCCAGCTGTACCACACCGGCAGGCTCACCCTGCCCCACATCGTCCGGGCCATGACCTGCACCCCCGCCACCATCCTGGGGCTCCACGCCAAGGGGCGGCTCACCCTGGGCGCCGACGGCGACGTGACCATTTTCGACCCGGAGGAGGAGTGGGTTATTGACCCGGAGGTCTTTGCCTCCAAGGGCCGCAACACCCCCTTCGCCGGGCACAAGGTAAAGGGCCGGGTGAAGTACACCATCGTGGGCGGGAAAATCATTTATCAGGACGAGCCTTGAGGCTTTTACTTTAACAGAGAGAGGATGCACAGATTATGTCGTTTGATGTATTGCAGGACAAGATCCTGGAAAAGAACAACCCCACCGTGGCCGGGCTGGACGCCCGCATCGAGTACGTGCCCCAGCACATCCGCCAGGCTGCCTACGCCCAGTACGGCGTGGGGATCAAGGGGGCCGTGGAGGCCATCTGGCAGTTTAATGTGGGGCTGATTGACGCCCTCTGCGACATCGTCCCCGCCGTCAAGCCCCAGGCCGCCTATTACGAGAATCTGGGCTGGCAGGGCATGGAGATGCTCCAGCGTACCATCGCCTACGCCAAGAGCAAGGGCCTGTTCGTCATCGCCGATATCAAGCGGGGCGACATCGGCTCCACCGCTACCGCCTACGCCGAGGGCTGGCTGTCCGGCGCCCCCATTGAGGGCCAGGTGTTCAAGTCCTTCGACGCCGACTGCGTCACCCTCAACGGCTACATGGGCTCCGACTCTATCAAGCCCTTCCTGAAGGCCGCCCAGGGGGAGGACAAGTGCGCCTTCGTCCTGGTCAAGACCTCCAACCCCGGCTCCGGGGAGCTCCAGGATATCAAGACCGCCGACGGCCGGGCCATCTATGAGGTGATGGGCCAGCTCAACGAGTCCATTGCCGCCGGCACCGAGGGGAAGTACGGCTTCACCATGGCCGGCGCCGTCACCGGCGCCACCTATCCCCAGCAGATCCAGCAGCTGCGGGCCCTGCTGCCCCACACCTTCTTCCTGGTGCCCGGCTACGGCGCCCAGGGCGGCACCGCCGCCGACGTGAAGTTCGCCTTCAACGACAAGGGTCACGGCGCCATCGTCAATTCCTCCCGGGGCATCATGTGCGCCTGGCAGAAAACCGGCCGCGACGGCCTGGACTTCGCCGAGGCCGCCCGCAGCGCCGCCATCGCCATGCGCGACGACCTACTTTCTTGAAAAGAAAGTAGGCAAAGAATTTTCGCGGAAAGCTCCGCTTTCCTCCGCTCCGCCTAAAGACAGGATAGGGTTCCGCCTAAAGACAGGATAGGGTTCCGCACACCAGCACGAAAGACAGGCTAACGGTTATTTCCCAAAACCCCCGCACAAAGCCCCTTGTCTTTTGAGCGTTATCTACTGTCCTCCATAAAAGGTCATTCCACCTCCTAATGGGTGACCGGGGGGAGAGCGGGGATATGGACCTGGGCCAACGACCCAGTCCATCTGCTCCCCGCGGACCCCCGGCACGCTTTTGGTTCCTTTTGTCGTGTCACAACAGGATAGGGTTCCGCACACCAGCACGAAAGACAGGCTAACGGTTATTTCCCAAAACCCCCGCACAAAGCCCCTTGTCTTTTGAGCGGAATCTACTGT
>CASFCW010000092.1 GCA_949293165.1 uncultured bacterium | reverse complement strand
CGATCCTCCCCCGTCCCCCGGGGCGCAGCACAATCTCTCCCAGCATCCTTTCCCCTCCCCAGTCACATCCTTCTCCGGTCAAAAGGATCATATGCATCCGGTTCCGGGGCGAAGAACCGGAAGTGCCTTTCCCCGGAAATGGGATTGCGGCATGCGCCTTTGAATAAGCGAAGGGCCGGCCCCGGGGGGGCCGGCCCTGCAAGCTTTGGGTTATGTTCTTACTTGGCGATATTCTGACAGAAGTTCATGAGGATCTGAGCCACCTCCGCACGGGTAGCCGTACCGGTGGGGTCCAGGATGCCGCCGCCCTTGCCGGACAGCATGCCGCTGCCAACTGCCCAGCTCATGGAATCGGCCGCCCAGCCGGAGACCTTCTCCCGGTCGGCAAACCCGTCCAGGCTCTCCCGGCCGCTGAGGTCGTATCCCTTGGATTCCCCGTAGCGGTACAGGATCAGGGCCATCTGCTCTCTGGTGATGTTGTCATTGGGCCCAAACAGGCCGTCGCCATAGCCGCTGACGATGCCATTCTCCGCCGCCCAGGCAACCGCGTCGGCGTACCAGGCGTCGGCAGCCACATCGGTGAAGTCAGCATCTCCGTGCTCCGGCTGGCCCTCCATGCTGTAGAGCACCTGCACGATCATGCCCCGGGTCAGGCAGCTGTTGGGCGCAAACAGGGTGTCGCTTACGCCGCTCATCAGGCCATTTTCGTACACATACCCCGCCGCGGCATAGTACCAGCTGCCGTCGGCCACATCCGTGAAGGGCATAGCGGCCTCCTCATCCTCCTCTGTCTGAACGAACACAACGCTGACCGTCACATCGCTGCTGGGCATGACAAAGTTATACTTTCCGCTGCCCAGATCGGTGAGTTCCACCTGGCTGCCGTCGGCGGCGGTCACGGTGGCAGATCTCACCTGGTACCCCTCACCAGCCACCGCGGTAATGCTGATGTGGGAGCTTCTGGGGGCCCGATCCAGGCTGACGGTAACGGTGCCGTTATCCGTCTCATCCACAGCGATATCATAGTAGGTCGTGGTGGAGCCGGAGCCAGAGGAGCTGCCGGAATCCTCCTCTTCCTCCCCCACAGTGAGAACCATGGGCTCGGACCACACGCCGCCGGCCTGGTTAAAGACGTAGCAGGTGTAAACGCCGCTGTCCTCCACCTGGGGGTACATGATCCGGAAGGTGGGGCCGTAGCTGTCATTCCAGCCGGCGGGGGACAGGATGGGCTCGCCGTCCTTGTACCACTGGTAGCCCACGCCCACGCCCTCGGCCTGGATATAGAAGCCGGTGGCGGAGCCGGGGTCGTCGGCCAGCGCCCAGCTGTCAGCGGTAATCTCCGACTCGGCGTAGGGCTCAATATCCAGATCGCCGGACTGATCCAGGATTTTGGGAATGCCGATGGCCTCATCGGAGGTCTGGATCAGCATATCCACGCCCTCCCGGACGGTCTTGACGCCCTCAGCGTCCACCACGGCGTACTCCGCGCCGGGCAGGCTGAACGTGCTGTCCTGGGTATCCTCCATCAGGCCCACAGCCACGCCGTAGCCAGACACGCCGTTGCTCTCCAGGGCGAAGGGGTTGTCGCTGTACGCCTGGGTGCTCAGGGTCAGGGTGGCGGTGCCGGTGCCGGTGTAGGGCTCGTCCAGGTTCAGGGCCACCTGGGTGGGGGCGAAGCGCACCGTCCGGGCGTCAATCTCCCAGGTCTGGGTGGTGCCGTCAGGCAGCTCCAGGGTGGCGATGAGGGGCTCATTCACCAGGGGCTCCTGGGGGATCTTCTTGTTGTTGTCCCGGTACATGGGGGTGTACTGGAACACGGAGGGCAGCACGGCCGCCAGAGGCTCGCTGCCGTCCAGCTCCCAGCTGTACTCCACGGACTGATCCTTGGTCACGGAGAGCTGCATCTCATAGGCGGGAGGCGCGCTGCTTTCCACCTCGTTGGCCAGGGGGAACTCAATGGAGTCGGGCATCTCCTCAATGGCCTTGATGGTGCCGTCCTCATTGTAGTCCAGGGTCAGCAGGTACATGCCGCCCTGAGCCAGGGCGTTGTTGCCCGCGTTGTTCAGGCTGGTCTGGGTGCCGTTGGTGCGGTAGTGGGTGGCGGGAATCAGCGCGTGCATCTCGCCGTCCGCGTCGGGCAGGATCTTGGCGCTGTGCACCTGTGCGCCGGACATCACCGTGGTGTTGGCAATCAGCCCGTCGGTGTCCGGCTTCTCCGGGTCGGGGCCGTGCCAGTCATTCATGGGGCTGTCCTCCGCCATCAGGTAGTAGAAGTTGGCGGAGATGCAGTTGCCGCAGATGTTGGAGCCGGTGACATACCACCAGACCTTGCCGTTGTCGTCCTGGTGCCAGTGCAGGCCGATGCCGCCGCCCAGGCCCGCGCCGCTCCAGATGCCGCCGGAGCTCTCCTTCACCACAACCATGTCCAGGATGTGGGTGCAGGTCTCGTCCAGCTGGTACACCTTCACGCCGGCGTGGGAGGTCACCGCCCAGTGGGTGCCGTCGGGGCCCCGCACGATATCGAAGTCCTGGCCGAAGTCGGTGGACAGGCTCATGTTCTCCGCCTCAAAGGAGGGGTGGCGCACGTTGGACCAGGGGCCCGTGGGGGAATCCGCCTCGGCGCAGTAGATCTGGCCGGTGGAGTTCTCCCCCAGGAACCACAGCACGTACTTGCCCGTGGCCTCGGAATACACCACACGGGGCTTCTTCACCGTGTAGATGAAGCCCGTCTCCTCGTCCTGGATGAAGCTGGTGGTCTCCAGCGTCCAGTTCATCAGGTCGTCGGAGCTGTAGACGCTCAGCCCGCCGTACCGGAAGTAGGTATGTACGTCGTTGCCCTCGGCGTCCTGGGTCTTGGTGGTCACCGGCAGCATGTTGGTGCCGGAGGCGTAGAGGAAGGAGCCATAGCTGAAATCGGTGCCGTACAGGTAATACTTCCCGTCAAAGTACCGGATATCCTGCTCGTCAATGGCCCGCAGGGCGTTCCCGTCCTCATCCACGCCCATGGAGATGGCCCGGTCCAGGAACTCCTCCGTAAACTCGGAGGTGGGCAGGCCGTTGCCGTCCGTCCGCTCCCACAGGCCGGAAATAAAGTTCTGGATGGTGGCGGTACTACCGGACACGGCCGAGGCTGGGGCCGCCAGGGAGGCAGCCAGCGCCAACGACATGGTCAATGACAGCGCCCTTCGTATGGGTGGGTTTTTTCTCATCCTTCTCATCCTTTCTCTTTGCAGTATTTTGTCGATTGTTTGCCAATTGCAACAATCAGCGTCCCTGAATTTATTATAATTTTCGGCATTTTATGAAAGCAACGCGGATACCGCTTTCATTGTACGAAGATTCAACCTCATTTCTGGATAAAATGACCGATTTATCATTTCCCTCTGTTTCTTCGCATTTTTATACGTATCTTCCTCATTGCCCCCATCAGTTTTGTGCAATCCGCACATAAATCCCCATGGTATTTTTTCAATGGAAAGCAACCTGAAGGTTGCTTTCATGGAACCGTCAACGATACGATAAAAAAGAAAGGGGGAAGCAGCCCATGAAGGGAAATCTTGCAGCAACCTGCGCTTTTGTGGCGATTACCGCCTGTCTCGTCACTGCGTGCCAGTCTGTTCCAGCCCAGGACGGCTCTATGCCGTCCACACAGGGCACGGATGCCTCTGCAGCGTCTGAAACAGAATACCGCACGTTCGAAATTACGACGGAGCAGCTTCAGGAGGCGACCCTTGAAGGGAAATCCATGGTTGTCTTTTACGGGCAGGAGGATTGCGGCTCCTGCATCGGCTACTGGCCTGTGGTGGAGGAGGCCGCCCAGGCGCTGGGCCTGTCCGTAGGCATCCTGGACTATGATTCGGTGACGGATTCCTCTTTTCTGGATGAGCATGATATCTTCTTTACCCCCACGCTCATCATCCTGCATCAGGGCGAGGTCACCCGCTATGAGGGTTACGCCGACCTGGAAGCTACCAAGCTGATGATGTGCGGCGGGTTGGAAACAGAGAAGGACCGGCTGGGTGAGATTACCCCCCTGTCCTACGACGCCTTTCTGGAAAAGATGTCCCAACCCACGGACTTTCTGCTGTATGTAGGGAAGGCAGATTGTAAGGACTGCCAGGAATTTTACCCCATTTTGGAGGAATATGTGGACACCCACGACGGCACAGGCGTTTATTCTATTGAGGTGAATGAGCTGCGGGCTGCCCGGGAGGATGCCTATGAGCAGCTGAAGGAATCCCTGGACCTCCAGTGGCTGCCCACCCTGTACCGGATTGTAAACGGCCATGTGGCGTCCAGCTGTCAGTATTTAAGCGCCGACTATTATGCCATTACCGACGCGGAGGAAGCGGCGGCGGAGAAGGAGCTGGCTGTGGAGGCCTGCTGTGACTGGCTGTGGACGCAGAGCAAATAAATTCCCTGGGGGAACCGTCCCCCATCTCCCCCTGATATACAGCAAACCGCCCGTCTCATCCAGGACAGCCTCCTGGGTGTGGACGGGCGGTTTTCTGTTCTTGCAGCGTACCAACTCTTTCGCCAAAGCGCATCATATGCAGCACGATTAGGTGTCCGTTCTTTCGTGCTGGGGTACGGAATATAAACGAAACCTGTAGGCGGCGAGGGCGAAACGACAGTTTCGCGGAAGGTTCTTTGTCCCGCTTTCTTACAAGAAAGCGGGGAAGTTCCGCCTGCGGGCGGGTTCCTTTTGTTACACGACAAAAGGAACCAAAAACGTGCCGGGGGTCCGCGGGGAGCAGAAGTCATGGCAAGCCATGACTTA
>CASFCW010000091.1 GCA_949293165.1 uncultured bacterium | reverse complement strand
CACGGCGGTGAGAGCGGCGTCAAAGCCCATGTCGTCCACCACCAGCTCCAGGCCCAGCTTCTCGGCGATGGCCTGAGCCACCTCCACGTCGATGCCCTCGAAGCCGCCGTCGTCGGTGGTCATCTCATAGGGAGGGAAGGCGGCGTTGGTGGACATGTGGAGCTTGCCCTCTTCCACGGTGGTGAACTCACCGGTGGCGGCGGGAGTGTTGCTCTCAACAGAAGGGGTCTCGCTGTTGCCGGAGGGAGTCTCGGCATTGCCGGCATTGCCGCCGCCGCAGCCGGCCAGCAGGGACAGAGACATGACTGCGGTCAGGCCCATGAGGGCCAGCTTCTTGAAATTCTTCATACTGTATTCTCTCCTATTCATTGCGTTTGACGCGTTCCTCTTTGTGTTCCTTGAATTAGGTGACTCTTATTATACACCATATGCAAAGAAATGCAATATTTATTCATTCGTCAAACCCAACAAAAAACCCAAAGGTTTTCCCCCGTTCTCTCTCCGCGCTGCTGTGGAAGGGGGTGACAGTCACATAATGCTGTTATGTGAGCAAAGGGGCCTGTTTTCAGCGTTTGAAGGGGTTTACTTCCGGGAAAACAATGTGGTATAATGACGGCGATATGTTCACATATGGTTTTGAAAACCAGAAAGATTAACTATTAAGTGTCAACCCACAAAATGAATGGTGGTGAAGAGAAAAGATGTCTCAGAAAGGGTATAGCAAAGCTGAAGTCTTGTCAGCCCCCTGCTGGCTATTCGAGTAGTTGCACTCAAGCCGCTAAGCAATATGGCCGCCTGGATTTCTCCATGGCAAATATCAGACGAACCAACTTTTTGGCAGCGTGAGAAAGAGCGACATTGTAGTGCTTGCCCTCCGCCCGCTTCTTAGCAAGATAGGTAGCAAAGGTCGGGTCCCAGTGGCAGACATACTTGGTCGCGTTGTAAAGGGCGTAGCGTAGGTATCGAGAGCCACGCTTTTCCATGTGTGGGTAACAATTCTTGAGCTGCCCGGACTGGTAAGTAGAGGGAGACATCCCGGCATAAGCCAATAGCTTGTCCGGGGAATCAAAACGGTTGAAGTCGCCAACCTCAGCAAAGATCATGGCGGCCATTCGGAATCCAAGCCCTGGGATCGTGGTAATGGGAGAATTAAGTTCATCCATAATGGCTTGAATCTGCTCTTCAATTTCAACGATTTCGTCGTCCAGCTCTCGGATGAGCCGGATGGTGTGCTGCAATTCAAGAGACTTGGCGGGCATCCAGGAGCCAATAGAGTTTCTGGCAGCATCTCGGATTTCAAGAGCCATGTCCCGCTTGTAGTGGCCTTTGGAAGCCGTTTCAAGCAGTGCTTTCAGCCTCGTCAAATGGGCAGCGGCAATCTGTTTGGCACCGGGAAACTCCGCCAGCAGGGCGTAGACAGAGGCAATATGTAGAGACGGAACGAGCTTTTCCAGTTCGGGGAACAGGATGCAGACCAATCGGGAAATAGAGCTTTTCAGCTTGGCGCGTTCTTTCACCTTGTCAAAACGGTATCTGGTCAGTGACTTTAGCTCCTCATTGTGGTATGCTGTGTCCGTGTAGGGCTTGAGGCCCGCATCGGATAACAGCATAGAAGCAATCGTTCGTGCATCCACCCGGTCGGTTTTGGTCTTTCTAAGGCTAAGGCTCTTCCGGTAAAGGTTTGTGCGTAAGGGGTTCAAGACATAGGTGGCCAGACCGTTGTCAAGAAGAAACCCAAGCAGATTGTAGCTGTAATGTCCGGTTGCCTCAAGCCCTACTTTCATTTTGTCCTGTGGTGTGGTGCAGTCCTGGATTCTCTGCAACAGGCAGTTGAACCCATCCATTGTATTGGGGATAGTGAACACATCCACCAGGACTTCCCCCTCCGAACTGAGAATGAAGCAATCATGCTTATCCTTTGAGACATCAATACCAACAGAAACTACCATAGAAAACCCTCCAGCGGTTAGATTTGTGATGCTGCATCCACAGTGCACCTTACTTTTGTAGCCTTGTTCCACATAAACCGTCTGGCGGTATTTAACTGATTAACAAAAGTGTAAGGGGCTGTGGTTGGAACCTTTCTGGAACCATCTTGTGGTAGGAGGCACACACCAATCCACAGCATCCCTTACAGTGTAGCACAGCCCTTGGAGAGGGGCTCTAATAACTACTACTCTATAATACAAGGAGGCATCCTTTTGGAAGAGATCCGCGCATTGAAAGAGCGGCTGGAGGGAGAGCGGCCGGTGGACTGGGAGGGTTTCCCGGATATCGGGCTGTATATGGACCAGCTCATCAGCTATATGCCCCGCCAGCTCATCCACTACGGGGAGGGTGAGGCCCTCACCTCCGCCATGGTGAATAATTATATTAAGGACGGGGCCATGCCCCGGGCGGAGGGCAAGCGGTACTCCCGCACCCACCTGGCCTATCTCACCGCCCTGTGCGCCCTCAAGCAGGTGCTGTCGGTGAAGGACGCCGGCCTGCTGCTGGCCTCGGCGGCCCAGGGCAGGGAGCCCAGCGAACTGTATGAGCAGTTCCGCATGGAGCTGGATCGGGCCCTGGACGTGACCGCCGGTTCCCTGGACCCCACCGCCGGGGAGGAGGACCTGCCCGGCCTGGCTATGGCCCTGGCCCTGCGCAGCTACGCCGACAAGCTGGCCTGCCAGCGCATTCTGGAGCTGCTGCGGGCCAAGCAGCCCCCCAATGAAAAGGAAAAGAAGAAAAAGGACTGAATTGTGCTCAAATTTTAACAATAATGGAGGTTCTCTGAACAATGGGAGATTATGTGATTCTGACTGATTCCTCCGCCGACCTGACGGCGGAACTGGTGAAGGAGCTGGGGGTAGAGGTAATCCCCCTGTCCTTCACCATGGAGGATAAGATCTACTACAACTGGCCGGACAACCGGGACATCGACCCGGCGGACTTCTACGCCCGCCTGCGGGGCGGGGCCATGGCCACCACCTCTGCCGTCAACGTGGCCACCTACACCGACGCCATCGAGCCCATGCTGAAGGAGGGCAAGGACGTGCTGGTGCTGGCCTTCTCCTCCGGCCTGTCCACCACCTGCAACTCGGCTCAGATCGCCGCCGGGGAGCTGATGGAGCAGTACCCCGACCGGAAGGTGGCCGTGGTGGATACCCTGTGCGCCTCCCTGGGCCAGGGCCTGCTGGTGTGGTATGCCGCCCGGATGAAGCAGCAGGGCAAGAGCCTGGAGGAGGTCCGGACCTGGACCGAAGAGCACAAGCTGAACCTGTGCCACTGGTTCACCGTGGACGACCTCCACTTCCTCAAGCGGGGCGGCCGCATCTCCGCCGCCACCGCCGTGCTGGGCACCATGCTGTCCATCAAGCCGGTGATGCATGTGGACAACGAAGGCCACCTCATCAAGGTTGGCACCGCCCGGGGCCGCAACGCCTCCCTGAAGGCCCTGGTGGACCACATGGAGGAGACCGTGCTGGACCTGAAAGACCAGGTCATCTTCATCAGTCACGGCGACTGTTTGGCCGACGCCCAGAAGGTGGCCGATGACGTGAAGAGCCGCTTTGGGGTGGAGACCGTCATCATCAACTACGTGGGTCCCGTCATCGGCGCCCACTCCGGCCCCGGCACCGTGGCCCTGTTCTTCCTGGGGAGTGAGCGCTGATGGAGGATATCAAGTGGCTGGAGGTGGTGCTGGACACCACCGAGGAGGAGCTGGACGGCCTGTGCGCCCGGCTCACCGCCAACGGCGTCACCGGCTTCGCCATTGAGGACGAGGAGGACTTCAAGACCTTTCTGGAGCAGAACCGTCAGTACTGGGACTATGTGGACGAGGACCTGATGGAGCAGATGAAGGGAGTGTGCCGGGTCAAGTTCTATGTCACCGACGACGACCACGGCAAGACCCAGCTGAAGCAGTGGCTGGAGGGCATCGACAAGCCCTACACCACCGCGTCCCTGGGGGACAACGACTGGGCCCACTCCTGGCAGAAGTACTACAAGCCCATGACGGTGGGGGAGAAGCTGTGGATCGTCCCCGAGTGGGAGAAGGATCAGACCCCGCCGGAGGGCCGCACGCCGGTGTACCTCAACCCCGGCCTCACCTTCGGCACCGGCAACCACGCCTCCACCCAGCTGTGTCTCATGGGGCTGGAGGAATATGTGGTGCCCGGCCAGCCGGTGCTGGACCTGGGCTGCGGCAGCGGCATTTTGTCCATCGCCGCCATGGCCCTGGGGGCCTCCACCGCCGTGGCGGTGGACATTGACCCCAAGGCGGTGGATGTGGCCTATGAGAACGCCGGTCTCAACGGCATCGGCAAAGACCGGTACACCGTCCGGGCGGGGGATGTGCTCTCCGACCAGGCGCTGGTGAAGGAACTGGGGCAGCAGCGCTGCCCCCTGGTGCTGGCCAACATCGTGGCCGACGTCATCATGCCTCTGTCCGCCAAGGCGGGGGAGTGGATGACGGCCGACGGCGTGTTCCTGTGCTCCGGCATCATTGACACCCGGGCCGACGAGGTCCAGGCCGCGCTGGAGCGCAACGGCCTGCATATCATCCGCCGCCGGGAGCAGAACGGCTGGGTCTCCCTGGCCGCAAAGCTGGCATAATGTGCATGAAAAAGGACGTACCCCGTGGGGTACGTCCTTTTTTGCGTCTCAACGAGGGACTCTATTGGTCCGCCTCTTCCTTCAAATTTTCCAACGCCACCCGAGTGGCCTCGATGACGAACTGGGAGAAGTTGCAGTCCGTACCCTGAATGGCCTTCTCCACCTCCTCCAGGACCTGATTGGGGAA
>CASFCW010000090.1 GCA_949293165.1 uncultured bacterium | reverse complement strand
CGGCGGCCTGATCTACGCCCTGCTCAACGGCAAGAGCACCCAGGACGCCATTGAGTTCGCCGTGGCTGCTTCCGCTTTGAAGCACACCATCGAGGGCGACTTCAACCGCGTGTCCGTCTCCGAGGTGGAGAAGCTCTCCGGCGGCGACGGCTCCGGCCGCGTCCAGCGCTGATTCTTTCAATTCCCTCCCCGGGACCTGTATGGGTCCCGGGGATTTTTTTGTGTGACCGGGTCACGGTGCGGAAGGCCCGGGTCTGGTATGCTGGATGCAGCACCCCGCCCGGCAAGGCGGGGGAATGGGAGGAGAGGAACATGAACGTCCAAACCGGAAAACGAAAGAAGGCGGCGGTGGATCGGGGCCACTGTGTGGCCTGCGGCTGCTGTGTGAAGGCCTGCCCCAGGGGGGCCATTTCCGTGGCCTACGGGTGCTATGCCCAGGTGGATGAGGCAGCCTGTGTAGGGTGCGGCCTGTGCGCCAGGGCCTGCCCCGCCGACGTGATTGAGATGAAGGAGGGGGAGGGATGACGGTGAAGGCGAAGCATTGGTATGACTACCTGTGGATTGCGTCCACGGTGTATCTGGCCCTGGGGGTTGTCAACATTCTCTTTGCCTGGCTGGGCCTGCTGTGCTTTTTCATCCCGCTGCTGATGGCGCTGCTGGGGAAGGAGAAGGGCTACTGCAACCGCTACTGCGGCCGGGGACAGCTGTTTGCCCTGCTGGGAGGGAGGCTGGGCCTGTCCCGGAACCGGCCCGTCCCCCGCTGGCTGAAAAGCCGGTGGTTCCGGTACGCCTTCCTGGCCTTTTTTATGACCATGTTTTGCCTGATGCTGCTGCGGACCTACCAGGTGTTTGCCGGGGCGGGGGAGCTGCAGGAGGCGGTCACCTTGCTGTGGACCATCCAGCTGCCCTGGCACTGGGCGGCCCCGGGCACCGGCGTCAGCCCCTGGGTGGCCCAGTTTGCCTTCGGCTTTTACAGCGTGATGTTTACCTCCACCGTGCTGGGGCTGGTTACTATGGCGCTGTTTAAGCCCCGCTCCTGGTGCGTCTACTGTCCCATGGGCACCATGACCCAGATGATCTGTCAGGCCAAGGGCCCAAAAGGATAATTTTCCCTTTGTCCGCCTTATTCCTGGATTTTTCACCTTGCTGTCCGCCATTTAAAGACATGTGTTTATCCCATACAAATTGTCCCTGGAGGGGAAACACTTGTTGTTACATCCTGCCCATAGCGGGGCAAAAGAAAATATGGTATGGTGAAACACAGCGAATGTGAAAGGAAGAAAACCGATGAAAAAGGCGTTTGAACGATGGAATGAAAGCAGTCTGGTGCTGCGGATTTTGTGCGGCCTGATTGTGGGCGTGGTGCTGGGGCTGGCGGCGCCCCAGCTGACCACCATTTCCCTGCTGGGCAACCTGTTTGTGGGGGCGCTGAAGGCGGTGGCCCCGCTGCTGGTGCTGTTTTTGGTGATGTCCGCCCTGGCCCGGCACCGGGAGGGAACGCGCACCAATATGTCCCGGGTGATCTTCCTGTACCTGCTGGGCACGTTCCTGGCTGGGTGTGTGGCGGTGGCGGCCAGCTTCCTGTTCCCCATCACCCTGGAGCTGGCGGTGGGCCAGGAGGGGGTGACGCCCCCTGACGGCATTGGGGATGTACTGTATACCCTGCTGATGAATGTGGTGGCCAACCCTGTCTCCGCCTTGATGGAGGCCAATTACATCGGGATTCTGGCCTGGGCGGTGCTGCTGGGCGTTGCCTTGCGGAAGGCCTCCGATCAAACCAAGGAGACGCTGGAAAACATCGCCGAGGCCATCGCCCAGGTGGTGCGGTGGATCATCAGCTTCGCCCCCTTCGGTGTGCTGGGCCTGGTGTTTACCTCCGTCTCCACCCTGGGGCTGGATGCGCTGCTCAGCTACGCCAGGCTGATTATCCTGCTGGTGGGGAGCATGGCCTTTGTGGCCCTCGTGGTTAACCCGCTGGTGACCTTCATCGCCCTGCGCCGCAACCCCTACCCCCTGGTGCTGCGCTGCCTGTGGGGCAGCGGCCTGACCGCCTTCTTTACCCGCAGCTCGGCGGCCAATATTCCGGTGAACATGAAGCTGTGCCGGGAGCTGGGGCTGGATGAGGACACCTACGCCGTGTCCATCCCCCTGGGCGCCACCATCAACATGGGCGGCGCCGCCGTGACCATCTCCATTTTGGCCCTGGCGGCGGCCAACACCCTGGGGATTCCGGTGGATTTTGGCTCCGCGCTGGTGCTGTGCCTGCTGTCGGCGGTGAGCGCCTGCGGCGCCTCCGGCGTGGCGGGGGGGTCCCTGCTGCTGGTGCCCCTGGCCTGCAGCCTGTTCGGTATCTCCAACGATGTGGCCATGCAGGTAGTTGGCGTGGGCTTTGTTGTTGGGGTGATTCAGGACTCCTGCGAGACGGCCATCAATTCCTCCACCGACGTGCTGTATACCGCTGTGGCGGAGCTGTCCCGCAGGGAGCGGGGAAAGCAGGCCGCATAACGGCGAAGGGAACCGGAGCCATTCTGTGGCCCGGTTCCCTTTTTTCAGCTTTCCATATGCTTGCCCAGAAAGCTGGCCACCGACTGCGCCAGCTTGTACTCCACCTCTGTGCCGGAGAGCTGGCCCTCCGGGGCCACAAAAAGCACACCCCCCAGCACGTCCCCCTCCGACAGGATGGGGGCTACCGTGTCCAGGCAGAAGCGGTCGTCGCCGACGCACATGGGGATGCCTGTCTCCCCCTGCTTGTGCTGATAGATCTGGCGGCCCTCCATCAGGCGCTCCAGCTCCGGGGAGATGGCTTTGTCCATCCACTCCCGCCGGGGGGCGCCGGCCACAGCGATGACGCTGTCCCGGTCGGTGATGACCGCCACCTGGCCGGTGGTGCGGTTCAGGGAGTCACAAAACTGGGCGGAAAATTCCCCCAGCCCGCCCATGATGGAGTATTTCTTGAAAATCACGCTGCCGTCCCGGTCGGTGTAGATCTCCAGCGGGTCGCCCTCCCGAATCCGCATGGTGCGGCGGATCTCCTTGGGGATGACAATTCGGCCCAGGTCGTCGATTTTTCTCACGATTCCAGTTGCGCGCATGTGTTACCAGCCCTTCCTGTTTATATCGTCCCAATGAGCGGACAAATTTCTGCGTCGTTTGACAGAAATCTCTGTCGGCACCATTATTATCCGCAGTTCCCATCAGATTATGCGGCCATAAAATGGAGAGGGAGTCCCCGGGGCCGGCCGGCGGGGGGTTGTGCTGCCGGGGTTGCCAACGCACACGGATCTGTGGTACAGTATGTAAGGATATGTCCTCCTATGGGGGACGGAAACTGAAATGATTAGGAAACCTCCCAGGCAAAAGGGAGTTTTGGAAAAGGAGGCCGTTTCCCATGGCTGTTGTTGGAAGAAACATACCGGCGGCGGTGCTGGCATGCCTGCTGCTGTGCGGCTGTACCACGCCGGAGCGGGCCGCGCGGATGGCGGCGCAGTCCAAGGCGGAGGCGAGCGGCCAGCAGTCGGTGCAGGCTGGGTCGTCCCGCAGTCAGGCGCTGGAGACCTTCCTGGCCGCTGCCCAACGGCTGGAGGCCATGGGAATCACCGGCCAGGAGGAGCGGCTGCTGCTGACGAAGCTGGACGCGGAGGAGCTGGCCATGCTGGCGGAGGGGCAGGCCCCGGACAATCTGGAGCTCCTCGCCCTGCCCCACGCATGGCCGCAGCGGATGGACCGGTACCTGGCGCTGCTGGCCAAGCACCCGGATCTCTCCCTGCAGGACGCGGTTACCTGGGTGAATACGGGCTTGGACACCCCCTTTTACACCGATGAGGAGCTGGTGGAGGAGCCGGAAAATCTCCGGGTGCTGGTCAACAAATACCACGCCCTGTCCCAGGACTACGTTCCCCAGCTGGTGACCATGGACGACCGGTACACCGCCGCCAAGGGCGCCCAGCTGCAGCCGGTGGCCTATTTGGCCTTCGTGCGGATGGCGGACGCCGCCGCCCGGGACGGCATCCGGCTGTTTAATGTCTCCGCCTACCGCTCCTACGAAATCCAGGATATCATCTACAACAATTATGTTGCCGCCAGCGGGCAGGCCTATGCGGACACCTATTCCGCCCGCCCCGGCCATTCGGAGCATCAGACCGGTCTGGCCCTGGACGTGAACACCGCCAGCGAGCTGGACGGCTTTGAGAATACGAAAACCTATGCCTGGCTCCAGGAGCACTGCGCCGACTACGGCTTTATCCTCCGGTACCCCCAGGAGAAAACCTCCATTACCGGCTATGCCTTTGAACCCTGGCACTACCGCTATCTGGGGGTGGAGGAGGTCAGGGCCTGCCAGGCCTCCGGCCTGACTTACGACCAGTACGTGGCCAGCCAGCCGGTGAAGGGGCCGTACGCGCCCCCGGCGGTCTACGTGGGCAGCCGGGCCCCCAAGGAGCTGAGCGAGGCGGCCCTGGCGGTGGACGGGGTGGCCTATGTCCCCGCCTCCCTCCTGGCCCAGGCCATGGGCTGGAACTGGGCCCAGGGCAGCGGCACGGAGCTGGTGCTGGCCAGCCAAAACATCCATGTCCAGATGCTTACCGACAGCCTGCTGCTGGTCAACGGCATCCCTGCCGCGCTGGAGCAGCCCCTTTTCCGCTTGGACGAGGAGGTCATGGTTCCGGTGGAGGCCATGGCTAAGGCCGTGGGGATGGAGTGCAGCCAGGCGGCCAACGGCGTTTTGTATCTGTCGGGCCAGGTGTCCGTCTTTCCCGTAATGAAATAAATGAACACATCCACCAGCGAAGCTGGTGGTTGTCACTATGCGGGCATAGCCCTCTGTTCCTCGCGGACGCGTACAACGCGTAATACGGTCTGCCAGC
>CASFCW010000089.1 GCA_949293165.1 uncultured bacterium | reverse complement strand
GGCAAGTCCCTGCTGGAGGAGGACTGGCTGGATTACTGCAACGAGATGATGGAGAAGGCCAAGGCCAAGGGCGTGAAGCTGCTGCTGCCTGAGGACACCATCTGCGCCAAGGAGTTTTCCGCCGACGCCCAGCCTATCCTGGTGGACAGCATGAATATCCCTGACGACTGCATGGGCATGGATATCGGCCCCAAGGCCATCGCCGCCTATGCCGAGGCGGTGAAGGATGCGGGCACCGTGATCTGGAACGGCCCCATGGGCGTGTTTGAGTTTGCCGCCTTTGCCGCCGGCACCAAGGCTGTGGCCCAGGCCCTGAGCGAGAGCAGCGCCATCACCATTATCGGCGGCGGCGACAGCGCCGCAGCTGTGCAGCAGCTTGGCTACGCCGATAAGATGACTCACATTTCCACCGGCGGCGGCGCCAGCCTGGAGTTTATGGAGGGCAAGGAGCTGCCCGGCGTTGCCTGCCTGCTGGACGCCTGAGCAGAAGTATTTGATTTAAGGGAGCGCAGGGGGCGGGAATGCCGCTCCGGGCAGCTCCTGGGGCACCCCACGGAAGCCCAGCGAAGCGGGTTTCGTGGGGAAGAGGAGGCGCAGCGGAAAGAGCGACCTTTCCCGGGACACCGGGGAAGGGAGGGATATGAAGCTTGCGCCGACGAGCCCGGCGTTGCCTGCCTGCTGGACGCCTGAGAGAAACAATCGCCTGCAAAGCTGGAATGACCAGCCGCAGATAAAGGGGAAAATCCCAGCGAAAACCACTGAAACTAAAATAATGGGGAGAGATCAGGATGAACCGCCGCTACCGTAAAACCATCATTGCCGGAAACTGGAAGATGAACAATACTCTGTCCCAGATGAAGGCCTTTGCCGAGGAAATCAAGCCCATCATGCCCAAGGGCAAGTGGTGCAGCGTGGTGCTGTGCGTGCCCGCGGTGAATATCACCACTGCCGTGCGTCAGTTCAAGGACTGCCACATCGCCATCGGCGCCGAGACCTGCCACTATGAGGAGAAGGGCGCTTACACCGGCGAGATCACCGCGGAGATGATTAAGGAGGCCGGTGCCAAGTACGTGATTATCGGCCACTCTGAGCGCCGCCAGTATTACAACGAGACTGACTTTACTGTCAACAAGAAGGTGCATGCCGCCATTAAGGCCGGCCTGTATCCCATCATCTGCGTGGGCGAGAGCCTGGAGCAGCGGGAGCTGGGCGTGACCATGGAGCTGATCGCCTATCAGGTGAAGTGCGCCCTGGCCGGTGTGCCTGCGGACAAGATGCGCCATGTGGTCATTGCCTATGAGCCCCTGTGGGCTATCGGTACCGGCAGAACCGCCACGGCGGAGCAGGCCGGCGAGGTGTGCCAGGCCATCCGCGCGGTGATCCGCAAGCTGTACGGCGCCCATGTGGCCCGCTCCGTCACCATTCAGTACGGCGGCTCTATGAACGCCAAGAACGCCGCTGAGCTTCTGGCCCAGCCCGACGTGGACGGCGGCCTGATCGGTGGGGCGTCCCTGAAGCCTGCCGACTTTGTGGAGATCATCAACGCGGCCAATCAGGAGTAATTCCGCCGGCCACGTCGGGCGTCTCCACGGGAACCCAACGAAAGCCCGCGGGAGGGGTTTCGTTGGGAGAGGAGGAGCAAGGGAGCGAAGAGAAGTTTTCGGCAAAAGACGGAAACGGAACGGAGCGGACTTTGCGACGACGAGGATGGCGGCCTGATCGGTGGTGCGTCTCTGAAGCCTGCCGACTTTGTGGAGATTATCAACGCGGCCAATCAGGAGTGATTTGTCCCTCCGGCGGGGAGCGGATGCCCGCTTCCCCTGCCGGCCGGGAGAACCCTGTGTGGGAGATCACAGTTAGGAGATCATTGTAATATGAAAACACCTACCACCCTTATTATTATGGATGGCTTTGGCTTGGCGGGCCCTGACAAGGGCAATGCTGTGGCCAATGCCCAGACGCCCAATCTGGATCGCATTTTCCGGGACTGCCCCACCTGTAAACTGTCGGCCTCCGGCCTGGATGTGGGCCTTCCCCAGGGCCAGATGGGCAACAGCGAGGTGGGCCACACCAATATCGGCGCGGGCCGGGTGGTCTTTCAGGACCTGCCCCGCATCAGCCTGGAGATTGAAAACGGCACCTTTTTTCACAACGCTGCCTATCTGGAGGCCATGGACAACTGCCGGGAGTGGGGCTCTGCCCTGCACCTGATGGGCCTGCTGTCCGACGGCGGCGTACACAGCCACATCACCCACCTGTTTGCCCTGCTGAAAATGGCCAAGGAGCAGGGGATTGAGAAGGTCTATGTCCACTGCTTCCTGGATGGCCGTGACGTGCCGCCCAGCTCCGGCAAGAGCTATGTGGAGCAGCTCCAGGCCAAGATGGAGGAGCTGGGCGTGGGCCAGATCGCCACGGTGATGGGCCGCTACTACGCCATGGATCGGGATAAGCGCTGGGATCGGGTGCAGCGGGCTTATGACGCCATCGCCTGTGGACAGGGCCCCTTCCAGGAGGACGCCGCCCAGGCGGTGCAGAGCTCCTATGACGCCGGTGTGACCGACGAGTTTGTGGAGCCGGTTGTGTGCGCTAAGGACGGACACCTCCATGATAACGACTCTGTGATATTCTTCAACTTCCGGCCTGACCGGGCCCGGGAGATCACCCGCTGCCTGGTGGACGAGGACTTTACGGATGTGGAGCGAAAGACCGGGTTTATCCCCGTCACCTTCATCTGCACCACGGAGTATGACGCGGCCATGCCCAATGTGACGGTGGCCTATCCTCGCCAGAAGCTGGAGAACATTTTCGGCGCCTATATCTCCAAGCTGGGGCTGACCCAGCTGCGGATTGCCGAGACGGAGAAGTACGCCCATGTAACCTTCTTCTTTAACGGCGGTGTGGAGCAGGTGTTCCCCGGTGAGGATCGGGTGCTGATCCCTTCCCCCAAGGTGGCGACCTACGACCTCCAGCCGGAGATGTCCGCCTATCAGGTGGCCCAGGAGGCAGTTACCCGCATTGAGAGCGGGGAGTATGACGTGATTATCCTGAACTTCGCCAACTGCGACATGGTGGGCCACACCGGTGTGTATGAGGCCGCCTGCAAGGCGGTGGAGGTTGTGGATGAGTGCGTGGGCAAGGTGGTGGAGGCCACCTCCAGGATGGGCGGCGTATCTATGATTACCGCCGATCACGGCAACGCCGAGCACATGGTGGATACGGACGGGGAGCCCTTCACTGCCCACACCACCAACCTGGTGCCTTTTGCCCTGGTGGGAGCCAGCGTGCAGCTGCGGGACGGCCGTCTGGCGGATATCGCCCCCACCATGCTGGATCTTATGGGCCTTGAAAAGCCTGCCGAGATGGACGGGGAGACCCTGATCCTGAACTGAGACAAAGCAAAAATTGTTTTCCCACCGGCGCCTGCCGGTTTAACGGGATTCCGGGCAACCGGAGTTCTTTCTGAAGATGAAAGGAGATAATTCCCCATGAAGCAGATGATTGAGATTGTTGATGTGGTCGGCCGCGAGATTCTGGACAGCCGCGGCAACCCCACCGTTGAGGTGGAGGTGTATCTGGAGGACGGCACCATGGGTCGTGCCGCTGTTCCCTCCGGCGCTTCTACCGGTATCTACGAGGCCTGTGAGCTGCGCGACGGCGACAAGGGCCGCTATATGGGCAAGGGCGTGGAGAACGCCGTGAAGAATGTAAACACCGAGATCGCCGAGGCCCTCATCGGCACCAACGTGCTGGATCAGGTGGCCATCGACAAGCTGCTCATTGACCTGGACGGCACCCCCAACAAGAGCCGCCTGGGCGCCAACGCCATCCTGGGTGCTTCTCTGGCCTGTGCCAAGGCCGCTGCCGAGAGCCTGGGCACCAGCCTGTACAACTATATCGGCGGCGTCAACGCCAAGCAGCTGCCTGTGCCCATGATGAACATCCTCAACGGCGGCGCTCACGCCACCAACAACGTGGAGATCCAGGAGTTCATGATTATGCCTGTCTCCGCCCCTTCCTTCCGCGAGGCTCTGCGCCGCTGCGCCGAGGTCTTCCACACTCTGAAGACCGTGCTGAAGGAGAACGGCACCCCTGCCGCCGGCGTGGGTGATGAGGGCGGCTACGCTCCCAACCTGAAGAAGGATGAGGACGCTCTGAAGGTCATTGTTGAGGCCATCGAGAAGGCCGGCTACAAGCCCGGCGAGGACTTCAAGATCGCCATCGACGCCGCTTCCTCCGAGTGGTAACATGTGGAAGAAGTTCGCCGACAACTACCCCATCATCTCCCTGGAGGACGGCATGGCCGAGACCGACTGGGAAGGCTGGGCTATGCTGACCAAGGCCATCGGCGACCGTGTGCAGCTGGTGGGCGACGACCTGTTCGTCACCAATGTGGAGCGTCTGGCTACCGGCATTGAGAAGAAGGTTGCCAACGCCATCCTCATCAAGGTCAACCAGATTGGCACCCTGACCGAGACCCTGGACGCCATCCAGATGGCTAACCGCGCCGGCTACACCGCCATCGTCTCTCATCGTTCCGGCGAGACCGAGGACGCCACCATCGCCGACATCGCCGTGGCTCTCAACGCCGGCCAGATCAAGACCGGTGCTCCCAGCCGTACTGACCGTGTGGCCAAGTACAATCAGCTGCTCCGCATCGAGGAGGAGCTGGGCGACATCGCCGAGTATCCCGGCATGAAGGCCTTCTTCAACCTGCGCTAAGTTTTTGCAATCGCAGCAAAGCCGCCCTTCGGGGCGGCTTTGTTCTTGTTGTCGCCCAGCTCCTGGGGTACCCCGCCCGAGCCCAGCGGCAGCGGGTCGGGTGGGGAAGAGGAGGAGCAAGGGAGCGGAAGGAGCGATGCCCGACAGGGTGTCGCGAGGGGAGCGGACTTTGCGACGACGAGGGCGACATCGCCGAGTATCCCGGCATGAAGGCCCCCGCTTTCTTGAAAGAAAGCTTGGCAAAGAACTTTGTGCGGCTACGCCCGAAGTTCGGCCGGTAACGAAAAAATTCCACGCAAGAGAGGTTTCTCTTTTCTGTTTATAAAATCATGTCAACCATGTTACGAACCACATCCAAGGCTTCTGTGCGCTCCGTAACTCCGGCAACAATATACCGCGTTCCCAGTTTCCCGTCTGATGTCTGTGGAATGATGACAAGGTCATCAAAAAAACGATTGGAATAAAGTAAGCCGAACATAGTCCATTTTTCATGGTAATAGGCTAAAACAGATCCTTCGCTATAGGTCAAATAAATATTTCGCATTCCGCTGCTGTTTCTGGTTTCATCGTATCCGGATAACAAAATCATACCGGAAAATTCGTCTTTGGAAAACAGGTTCAGAGCATACGTTCCTTCCAGGGTCAGTTGCTGAGTTCTCCAGTAGGAAGGATCGGCCATGTCTAGTTCGGCGGCCTCTATTGTTTTGGAAATCGGCCACGGTATATTGAATGCCGCAATCCCCATCACTATGATGCCCCCCAAGACCAGAACCATGACCTTTCGCCAGTTGAACCGCAGATTCATTGTCGCACTGCTTTTTTCATTCAAATGGATCCGCCCCTCTCATGTTTTGATTTGCATGGGTGGTATCTTTTGTCCCCAGTGGCCCGCTGCGGCAGATTGTCTTTCGTGGGAGGAATTGGAACCCGCACTAAAATCTCTTGCGGCGAGAAGGAAAGCGGAGCTTTCCGCGAAAGTTCTTTGCTTCCTTTCTTTCAAGAAAGGAAGTTCCGCCTGCGGGCGGGTTTCTTTTGTTACACGACAAAAGAAACCAAAAACGTGCCGGGGGTCCGCGGGGAGCAGAAGTCATGGCAAGCCATGACTTATCCCCGCTCTCCCCCCGAGCCCCCGTAGGTGGTGGAATACCCTTTTATGGAGGGCAGTAGATAACGCTCAAAAGACAAGAGCCTTTGTGCGGGGGGTTTTATCGCACCCCTTCACCCCTTTGTAGGGGCGCACATTGTGCGCCCGCGTGGGGAATTTTTGTGCGGCGGGGTGCGGCGTTCTTTCGTAGGGGACGATCTCCTGATCGTCCCGCAGCGGGTGATTTTCTTTCGTGCTGTGTCATGGAATCTGTTCCTACTTCTTGCGGCGCGGGCGAAGCGGAGCTTCGCAGAAAGTTCTTTGCATACTTTCTTACAAGAAAGTATGGAGAAGATCCAGGTGCTGGGAGAGATCCTCGCCGCCGCCGTAGCGGCACACCAGCACGTCCCGGCCCTTCACCAGGGCGGCCATCTGGTAGATCCCGTCGCCGCTGTCGGCATACATCACCCAGTCCAGGCCGGTATAAGTCAGCTCCTCATACGTCCAGTAGAGATTCACCAGCCGCATCCGCTCCACCAACCCCTGGGCAAACCACTTCCCTGTGCCTGGTATGAGCACACGCAGACGGATGGACTCCATCCTGGGGGCGTAGCGGTAGTTTTCGTCGCTGTTGGGGTCGGGAGAGAAGATATTGCCCAGCTCCGTCTGGAGATCCTCACCCCGCTGCTCCACAGTGTACCACAGGGGAGCCAGGAGGGAGAAGTCATTCAGCTGTCCGGCGGTGTAGGTCAGAGGCACTGTCTCTATGGACGCCAGCTCCGGGTATGGCTGCGTGGGGGTGCTGGGCTGGGGCTCCGGGCCGTACTGGTTCCAAAGGGTGAACAGGATCATGATGGGGATAAGGGCCAGGGTAAGACCGTTCTGCCACCGGATGGCCCGGCTGGGGCCGGGGGAGGGGGGCGGCGGCAGCCCGTCCTTCAGCCGCCGGCAAATCCGGCGCAGCCGACGGGTGTGGCGGACGGTGACGACGATAAAGCTGACCAGCAGAAGCAGATAGATCAGGGGAATGGGTTGGAATATGCTGAGTACCAACAATGGCATAGAGGAGTAGTGGGGGCCGGGCTGGACATCAAAGGGGCTGCGGTAAATCCAGATGGCCCACACCAGCACAGCGACCAGAAGGGCAGCCCCGATGGACTGGATGACCAGATGGCGATTCAGCCGCCGTTTCAGCACAGCCAGGGCGTCCCCACGGCTCTCCAGGTCGGTAAAGGGCTCCGGGGCCTGGGGATCGTTGGTGTAGTACAGGGCGTACATCTCCCCAATGGAAAAGGTATAGCGCCATCCGGCTGCCTGGTACAGCTCCTGCTCCTCCGGGGTAGGCTCCTTCTGCCTGGGCTTCAAAATGGCCAGACGAAACCGGAGATGGGTCATCTCACAGGTCTGGAAGGTGACCCAGGATCTCACCTGTGTGGGGAACAGCCCCTGCCTGCCCTGCTCATCCATCCAGGCCTCCAGCCCGGAGATGTCGTACAGGGACAGCGGGAGAAGCTTACGCACGATCTTCATGGGAAACCTCCTTTCATCGGGAGCGATCACACCTGGGCCAGCCGCTGCGCCAGCAGGGACAAAGCCTCCTGGCTGTCGGCCGCGCCGGAGCAGTTGAGCAAAAATACCCGCTCTCCGGCCAAACCGATGTAAACCACGTTGGGGCGCTTTTTATCGGAAAATTGATAGGTAAACCGGGTCAGGCCGTCCAGGCCGGAATAGGTCATCGTCTCCTCATGGATGTAGTCAAATATGACCGGATTCTCCTCCCCGTGGAGAATGGCCAGCTTTCCCTGATTGATCCGGTACTCCTCCAGATCGTTACGGTAGGCCACTACCTGCCCCCGATAGACCGCCTGGGCCAGGGCGGGGGAGAGGGTGCGGATATGCTCCTGGTAAATCCGGGTGTCTGTCCTGATCCCCTCCGCCAGCGTGACCATGCCGCCCTGGGCCACGTCGTACTGCTCCGGAGCCAGTACGGAGCGGCTCAGAAAGTCGTTGCGGAGCAGATCTGAAATGCCGTAGGGGATCGTGTCCGCTCCCGTAGGGAGAACCTCCTCCAGGGTTACATGGGGGAAGTCCCACTCCTCCGGCCCGGAAAGAATCCGGGGACGCAGAACTCCGGACAGGGCTACCACAATTAGATACAGGGCCAGCAAAACAATGGCTGCGACGGTTACAAAGGCCCGGACGCACTCCGGAAAACGGCGGGTGCCGGAACCGGGCCATTCTCCCCGTCGGAGGGCGGTGCGGATGCGCCGGATGCCCCGCAGAGCGCCGATCTGGCTGGAAAAGGCCGTCACAAGAAAGACCAGCATGAATCCGTACAGGGGAAGCATGAGATCGGACTGGAGAATCAGCTTCATCCCCAATTCCGCCGGACGGCGAATGAGCAAAACCAGTTCAGAGCGAAACAGGTAAATGGCCCAGGCAACCCAGAAGAGTATACTCAGCCATGCCCACCGCACCTGTTTTTTCAAGGCATAGGCCAGACTGTCCGGGTCGGTGTACAGATCCTGGGCCTCCGGGTCGTCGCTGCGATAGACGGCGTACAGATTCCCAATGTTTTCCACGTAGTACCAGCCGAATTCCCGGTAGCAGGCCGCCTGCTCCCGCAGCTGCGTGTCGCCGATGCGCTCCCGCAGGGGATCTAAGCAGTACCGGGCGTGGGTGGCCTGCGGATCTGCCCGGAAATGCACCTGCCCCAGGAACGTCCACTTGGGCCACCGCTCCAGGGCGTATCCGGCCTGGGCCTGCTGGTTGCTGCTGGTTGAGCCAGGCCTGCAGCCCGGCGAAATCCCACAGGGCGCAGGGAAGAAATTTCTTTATCAGGGTGTCATCCCGTTTCATGGTCAGCCCTCCTTCTCAAAGACGCTCAAACCACAGAGTGACAATATTTGTAAAGGGAAACTACCTTCCGGCCATGGCGGCCAGCCAACCCTCCAGGCCGGGGATGTCGTATCCGCCGAAGGGGGTGATGAAAAGGGCGGTTTTCTTCATAACAGCTCCTCCTCCGCGTCCCGGAGACAGGCGCGCAGCCGCGCCACCTCCTCCTCGTAGACCGTCCTGCCCTGAGGGGTGAGGCGGTAGGTGCGTTTGCGCCCGTCCACCTGGGTTTCTTCAATCAGCTTTTCCTCCTGGAACTTGCCCAGCAGGGTGTATAGGGTGCCCGGGCCCAGGCGCACCCGCCCGCCGGTCTTGTCCGAGACAAATTGGGTGATCTCCGTGCCGCACCGCTCCTGCCGGAGAAAGGCCATCAGCACATACAGCATGGGCTCCGTCAGGGGGCTGTGTTTTCCCTCTCCCACACCCTCACCTCCTTAATATCGAGACTCGATATCGTCTAATGATATTGTAATATCGAATGTCGATATTGTCAATAGAAAAACATCAAAAAGATGGTTGACAAATGAGTGTACTACACGTATAATACAGTTAGAAAGTGTACTACACGAATAATACACTAACCGGGATGAGGAGGTGTGCCATGGTATCCTTTGACGATTTGAAGCTGGAAAGCGGCGTCCCCATTTATTTGCAGATTATCAACCATTTGAAGACGGGAATTGCCGCCGGGACAGTGACCGACGGGGAGGAGCTGCCATCCCGGCGCACCCTGTCGGCTCTGCTGGGGGTCAATCCCAACACCATTCAGAAGGCCTTTCGCATGCTGGAGGAGGAGGGGCTGATCTCCTCCCACACCGGGGCGAAGAGCTGTGTCTCCCTGTCGCCGGAGCAGGCCCGGGACCTGGGCCGGGCCCTGCCGGACGGGCAGGCGGAGCAGTTTATCGCCCAGATGAAGGCCATGGGCCTCACCTGTGACCAGTCGGTGGAGCTGGTGCGGCGGCTTTGGAAGGAGGAAGAAGGATGAAGCGGCAGGTTTCTGTTCTATATCTGGCGGCCCGGACCTCGCTGCCCTGGGTGCTGGCTGTCCTGGTGTTGATGGCGCTGGTCCAGGGAGGGATGGCATTTCTGGCGTTGGAGCAGGGCTGGGTGGATCTGGCCATGGTGCTGGACCGCTGGATGTTCCGGTGGACGGGGGCGGCGGCCCTGACCCTGGCCATGGCTGCTGTGATTTACACAGGCGGCGGAGCCCACACCCTGAACCGCCTGCCCATGAGCCGACGGGCCCAGGCGTTCTGGTTTGCCCTGTACGGGGTGCTGGCGGCGCTGCTGTGCTGGGCGGCGCAGACGGCGGCGTGTCTGGGGATAAGCGCCCTGTTCCGGGAGACCCTGGACGTTACCTTTGGCCGGCAGTCCCTGTTTTTGGCTGCCTATTCCAGCGACTATTTCCACAGCCTGCTGCCCATGGCGGACAGCTGGCAGATGGCAATCACCCTGTCCATCTGGCTGGGGCTTGGCCTGGGGACCGGCTTGTGCGCCTTCCGGGCCTGGCGGGGGGAGCGCCCCTGGTGGCCCCTGGCCGCCGCCCTGTGCACTGGGTTTTCCCTGTCGGGGGTAGGAAATTATACACTGGGTATGTTCCTGGCCATCGCTGTGGTGTGTTTTGCCTTTATGGAGGCGGCGACTACCACCGAGGTTATCCGGACGGAGAAGGAGGGGGAGCAGGTGTGAACAAGATTGACTGGAGTCCGGTGCTTCCTCTTGGTATCTCACAGCGGCAGGTACCCCGGGTGCTCATCACCGGGCTGGCTGCGGGGCTGCTGGTCAACTGCATCTACCTGCTGCGCTACGCCAGCGCCTACGGCGACCTGTTCCGCTGGGTAGCTGGGAAGCGGGTATACGTGGGCGGCATCGTCCCCACCTTCCGGCAGCTGCTGGATCGGGGGCTGTATGGCTGTTGGATGGCCATGCTGGCTATGCTGCCCCTGGCCTGGTACTACTGGCGCAGCCACTACTGGGGCAGCAAGAGCATCTACACCATGCGCCGTCTGCCCGACGGCAGCCAGCTTTGGCGGCGGTGCCTCACCGTCCCTCTGCTGGGCGCGGCGGTCTTTTTCCTGGAAGCCATGATCCTGTGGCAGCTGGATTTTCTCCTCTACTGGTTTTTTACCCCGGAGGCCAGCCTGCCCTCGGCTCATTGGACGGCTCTCTGGAGCCTGTGGTAAGGAGGGAACGATATGCTGGAATTGAAGCGAGTATGTAAGAATTACGGCCAAAAGCGGGCGGTGGACGGCGTAGATCTCACCGTCGGCCCCGGGGAGATTGTGGGCCTGTTCGGGGAGAATGGGGCGGGCAAAACCACCCTGATGAAGTGTATCCTGGGCCTGATCCCCTGCAAGGGGACGATCACCCTGGACGGCCAGCCCATCGACCGGAAGCGTATGGCCCGGCTGAGCTTTGCCACCTGTGAGCATTCCTTTTTCCCCAACCTCACCCCCCAGGCCCACCGGGAGTTTTACAAGGGGCAGTTCCCCACCTTCCGGGACAAGCGGTTCAAGGCCCTGATGGAGTTTTTCCAGCTGCCTATGGGCAAGACGGTGCGTACCTTCTCCGCCGGCCAGAAGAACCAGTTCGAGGTCATCATGGCCCTCAGCCAGGGGGCGGACTACATTCTGATGGATGAGCCCTTCGCCGGCAACGACGTGTTCAACCGGGAGGACTTTTACAAGGTGCTGCTGGGCATTCTGGAGCCCACGGAGACGGTGATCCTGTCCACCCATCTGCTGGAGGAGGTGAGCGGGTTCATCAGCCGGGGCGTGCTGCTCCGAGGCGGCCAGGTGGTGGGCGACGTGTCTACCCTGGAGCTGGACGAAAAGGGCATGAACATTCTGGACTACGTGAAGCAGACCTACCACTATCAGCCCGACCGGGTGAGCAAAGCCCTTCGGGAACTGACGGGAGAGGAGGAGTGACCTGTGAAGAAGTTTCTCGCTCTGCTGCTTGCCCTGACGGTTCTGTCCGGGGCGGTGCTGATCGGCGGCTCCGCCTGGGTGGACGAGGAGGCGGAGGACGTGGCCTACACCGAGGAGCTGCTGTACGGCTCCGGCAAGGCGGCGGAGGGCCTGTCTGTCCGCAGCCTCACCACTCTGAACGGACATCTCCACTGGGACACCCGGCTGCATTTGGGGGAGGCCCCGGCCTGGGACGTGGATTTTTCCTTCACCCCCAAGAGCCAATGGTACAGGGAGCCCAGCCAATCCCGTCTCACCGTGGATATCAAAAGCAACATCGGTATGAGCAGCTCCAGCTCCATTGACTTCTGGGATGAGCAGGAGATTTCCTTTCTGGCCCAGGCATTCCAGGACGTTGCGGACCGGACGGCCAACGGGGGAGAGCGCACCGAGACCCTGCCCCTGGCCGACTACCTGGACTATTACGCCATGGTGGGAAACTCCTGGATCTACGAGGAGGAAGGGGTAGAGTCTGTGGACTTTGTGGAGTGGCCGGATGCCGGGGACTTTTTTAAAATCCAGGTCACAGACGAGACTGTGGAGATTACCATTGAGAAGGACGACGCCGGGAATACCTATGATGTGTCCTACATGATTCAGGATGCCCCCTGGGTAAACAGTTCCTCTGTCTATCGGGATGGTGCCTGGTACCTGCTTTACTCTGCCATGAATGAGAACGATGGCAGCGAGATTCCCTCCGCGGCCGATCCCGGACTGTACTATTTACCGGTCATTGACGGTGTGGACAAACACGGGGTCCCGCAAAAGGTCATTGACACCGCCAACGTCCGTATGCTGTACCCCGTGGAGCGGGGGGAGAATCTCTATCTGGTGGATGAGGGCAGCAAGCTGCTGCTGATTACCGGCGCAGATTCCGGCGCCCAGGCCATCCTTCTGGATGCGGATACCATGGAGGAGCTGCAGCGGTTTGAGATGCCCATGGTGTTTGCCGGGGAAGAGGGCTGGCAGAACCGCACCATGGCCGGGGACAGCGTCATTGCCCTGGACAAGCGGCCTGGGGAGGATGGCGCCGCGGAGGAGATGTGGGTCTCCCTGTGGGCGCTGGGAGAGGATGGACTGTACCGGCAGGAGGTCAGCTGTGACGTTACGCCCGCGATGATGGGCAACTCCTACTGGGACAGCTATTCCTTTGACGGGCAGCGGCTGCTCATGGCCAGCTACGTGGATCGCTGGACGGACCCCAGCGCGGATGTGGTGGTTTGCGACGGAGAAGGTCTGCAATACGCCGCCCGGTTCCACTCCACTCAGCGGGACAACCGCTACGGCGTCCGCTGCGACAGCGACACCCCCCTACTTTCTTGACCTACTTTCTTGAAAGAAAGTAGGCAAAGAACTTTCCCGGAAAGCTAACGCTTTCCTTCTCGACGCCTAAGGTTTAGATTCGGCTCCGCAATCCAGCACGAAAGACAATCTACCGCTGCGGGCGCACGATGTGCGCCCCTACAAAAAGACCGAAGTCATGCGGCCAAAACTCCCGCACAAAGCCCCTTGTCCTTTGAGCGGAACCTACTTTCTTAGAAGAAAGTAGGCAAAGAATTTTGTGCGAAACTCCGTTTCGCCCTCGCCGCCTAAAGACAGGATAATATTCCACATAACAGCACGAAAGACAGTGCTCCCATGCGGGCGCACGATGTGCGCCCCTACGAAAAGGCGAAGGTGATGCAGCCAACCCCCGCACAAAGCCCCTTGTCTTTTGAGCGCTACCTACTGTCCTCCATAAAAGGTCATTCCACCTCCCATGGGGGACCGGGGGGAGAGCGGGGATAAGTCATGGGCCTGCCCATGACTTCCGCTCCCCGCGGACCCCCGGCACGTTTTTGGTTCCTTTTGTCGTGTAACAAAAGGAACCCGCCCGCAGGCGGAATCTCCTTTCTTGAAAGAAAGGAAGCAAAGAACTTTTTCGGAAAGCTGCGTTTTCCTTCTCGCCGCCTACAGGTTAGATGAAATTCCACACCCCAGCACAAAAGACAATTACCCGCAAACAAATTCCCAACTTCCAACGGAGGTATGATGATGCACGGCATAGGCACCATTGTCAATGTGCTGGCCATTGTGGCCGGCGGACTCATCGGTATGCTGCTGAAAGGCGGCCTGAAAGAGCATATTCAGCAGGGCATGATCCGGGCCATGGGCCTGGCCACCCTGTTTATCGGGGCTTCCGGGGCGCTCCAGGGGATGCTGACAGCATCCCAGGGGGCGCTGGTTTCCGTGGGTACCCGGGACACGCTGATGATGATTTTGTCCCTGGCTCTGGGTGCTTTGGTTGGGGAGCTGCTGGATTTGGACGGAAAGATGGAGCGGCTGGGCGTCTGGCTGAAAAGCCTGGCCGACCGCAGCGGCGGCGACACCCGGTTTGTCCAGGGCTTTGTCACCGCCTCCCTCACCGTATGTATTGGAGCCATGGCCATCGTGGGCTCCATCCAGGACGGCCTGTCCGGCGACCCGTCCACCCTGTATACCAAGGCCATCCTGGACTTCCTCATTGTCATGATTTTTGCCTCCACCTATGGCAAGGGCGCCATCTTCTCCGCCCTGCCGGTGGGGGTGCTGCAAGGCAGCGTCACCCTCTGCGCCGGGCTGCTGTCCCCCTTCTTCTCCCCGGAGGTCATTGCCAGCCTGTCTTACCTGGGCAGCATGCTTATCTTCTGCGTGGGGGCCAACCTCTGCTTCGGCCCACGGTTCAAGGTGGCCAACCTCCTCCCTGCCCTCCTCTTTATCGCCCTGCTTTCTTGAAAGAAAGTAGGCAAAGAACTTCCTTTCTTGAAAGAAAGGAAGCAAAGAACTCTTGCGGAAAGCTGCGCTTTCCTTCGCGCCGCCTGAGGTTTGGATATAACTCCACAATCCAGCACGAAAGATAGGTCCCCTAATTTCCACCCTCAAACCCCCGCAAACCCCCGCACAAAGCCCCTTGTCTTTTGAGCGCTACCTACTGTCCTCCATAAAAGGTCATTCCACCTCCCATGGGGGACCGGGGGGAGAGCGGGGATATGGACCTGGGCCAACGGCCCAGTCCATCCGCTCCCCGCGGACCCCCGGCGGTCTTTTGGTTTCTTTTCTCCCGCCGAGAAAAGAAACCCGCCCGCAGGCGGAACTTCCTTTCTTGTAAGAAAGGAAGCAAAGAACTTCCCGCGAAACTCCGTTTCGCCCTCGCCGCCTAAGGCTTAGGTTAAAATCCAAATCCCAGCACAAAAGACAAGCCCCCTGCCTATGGGCCAAAAAAACTCGACCATCGTAATAAATTGTGATACAATAGCGAATGTATGCGACAAGAAGGAAGGTGGATTCCCATGAAAACCCAGGACGAGGTCTGGTCCATTGTCCAGACCCTGAAGGGGCTCTATCCCGACGGGATCTGTTCCCTGCAATATAAAAAGGACTACGAGCTGCTCTTTGCCGTGCGGATGTCCGCCCAATGCACCGACCAGCGGGTGAATCTGGTCACCCCCGGTCTGTTTGCCCGCTTCCCCACCCTGGAGGCCCTGGCGGGGGCCGACGTGGCGGAGGTGGAGGAGCTGATCCACTCCACCGGCTTTTTCCGGGCCAAGGCCCGGGACATTGTCCTGGGCGCCCAGATGATTCTCCGGGACTACGGCGGCAAGGTGCCCGGCACCATGGAGGAGCTGCTTCGCATCCCCGGCGTGGGGCGAAAGACGGCCAATCTCCTGCTGGGCGATTTGTACCACGTGCCCGGGGTGGTAGTGGCGGACACCCACTGCATCCGCATCGCCGGGCTTCTGGGCCTCACCGACGGCAGCAAGGACCCGGGCAAGGTGGAGCAGCAGCTCCGGGCCGTCCTGCCCCCGGAGGAGTCCAACAATTTCTGCCACCGGCTGGTGCTGTTTGGCCGGGCGGTGTGCGTCGCCCGCCGGCCCCAGTGCGGCAGCTGCCCTCTGGCTCCCTGGTGCGACTATTTCAACCGGCAGGGGAAGTAATCCCGGCCCATTCTGGAGAGAGAAGTGAGTTTTTCGTGAAAAAACCTTTGGCCTATCGCTGGCTGTTTTACATTCTGGGTATGCTGGTTCTGGCCCTGGGCCTGACCCTGAACACCAAGACCGGGCTGGGCGTCTCCCCCATCATCTCGGTGTCCTTCGCCGTGTCCCAGATCTGGGGCTTCAACTTTGGCGACGCCACCTTTATTCTTTACATCCTGTGCGTGGCCGGTGAGATCGCCTTACAGCGGCGCCGGAACCTGGTCAGCAACCTGCTCCAGATCCTGGTCAGCCTGGTGTTCAGCCGGGTACTGAACGTGTACGACGCCCTGATTGCCTATGACAACACCCTCCACTCCCTGCCGGAGAATCTGCTGATGCTGGCTGCGGCCATGGTCTGCACCGGCGTGGGCGCCGCCCTCAGCGTCAACGCCCACCTGGCCGCCAATCCCGGCGACGGCATTGTGGCCGCCATCGGGGAGGCCATCGGCAAGGAGCAGGGCATTGCCAAGAACATTGTGGATATTTCCTGCGTGGTCTTTACCTGCATCCTGTCCTTCCTGGTCGTGGGCCGGGTGGTGGGCATCGGCCTGGGCACCCTGTGCGCCATGATCTGCGTGGGCCGGGTCATCAGCTTCTTCAACAAGCGCTGGAAGGCGCCCATGCTCCGCCTGTCCGGCCTGGAACCCCCTGCGGAGGTGACTGCTTCGTGAGTTATCAGCCCCTGGCCGACGAGATTCGGCCCAAGACCCTGGATGAGGTGGTGGGTCAGCAGCATATTCTGGGAAAGGACGGCCTGCTCCGCCGGATCATCGAGGGGGGCGAGGTGCCCAACCTGATTTTCTACGGCCCCTCCGGCACCGGCAAGACCACGGTGGCCAACCTGATTGCCCAGCGCACCCGCCGTCCCCTCCACCGGCTTAACGCCACCACCGCCTCCATTGCCGATATCAAGGAGATTCTGTCCCAGGTGGGCACCCTCCTGGCCCCCGACGGGGTGCTGCTGTACCTGGACGAGATCCAGTATTTCAACCGCAAGCAGCAGCAATCCCTGCTGGAATTTATGGAGAGCGGCAAGCTCACCCTCATCGCCTCCACCACGGAAAATCCCTACTTCTATGTCTTTGGGGCGGTGCTGTCCCGGGCCACGGTGTTTGAGTTCAAGCCCGTCACCGCCCAGGACGTTCTGCCCGCCATCGACCGTGGGGTGAACCTGCTCCAGCAGCGGCTGGGCTGCCCCATCGTGCTGGAGCCCGGGGTGGCTCAGCATATCGCCGCCGCCTGCGGCGGCGACGTGCGCAAGGCCATGAACGCCCTGGAGCTGCTGGTCTCCGCCGCCCCCCGGAAGGGGGACGCCCTGTCCGTCCCCCTGGCCGACGCCCAGACGGCGGCCCAAAAGTCCGCCCTGCGGTATGACCGGGAGGGGGACAATCACTTCGACGCCGCCTCCGCCCTGATGAAGTCCCTCCGGGGCTCCGACCCCGACGCCGCCCTCCACTACCTGGCCCGGCTGCTGGAGGCGGGGGATCTCATCACCGCCATCCGCCGCATCCTCTGCTCCGCCAGCGAGGATGTGGGCATGGCCTACCCCCAGGCCGCCCTCATCGTCAAGGCCTGCGTGGACAACGCCCTCCAGCTGGGCCTGCCCGAGGCACGGCTGCCCCTGGCCCAGGCGGTGGTGCTGCTGGCCACCGCCCCCAAGTCCAACTCCGTCTATATGGGCATCGCCCAGGCCATGGCCGACGTGAAGGCGGGCTTGGGCGGCGACATCCCCAGGGAGCTGCAAAATGTCCACGCCGACTCCGCCGGCATGGAGCGGGAGCAGGGGTACCTCTACCCCCACGACTTCCCCCACCACTGGGTTAAGCAGCAGTACCTGCCCAATGAGCTGAAGGACCGGGTATACTATCGCTACGGAGACAATAAGACGGAACAGGCCGCCCTGCGCTACTGGCAGGCCATCAAAGGGGAGGAGAAACCGTGAATATCCAGGTCAACGACGTGCTCAAGCTGAAAAAGACCCACCCCTGCGGCAGCCAGCTGTGGACGGTGCTCCGGGTGGGCATGGACTTCAAAATCCAGTGCCAGGGCTGCGGGCACCAGGTCATGCTCCCCCGCAGCAAGGTGGAAAAAAACATCCGCCAGGTCATCCGCAACGGCACTGTCCTTTCTTGAAAAGAAAGGACACAAAGAATTTTGTGCGAAACTCCGTTTCGCCTCGCTCCGCCTAGAGACAGGATCAAATTCCACATTACAGCACGAAAGACAGTGCGCCCCTACGGAAAGGCCGAAGCCATGCGGCCAAAGAACCTTCCGGAAAGCTGCGCTTTCCTTCTCGCCGCCTGGGGTCTGAATTTACTTCCCTATCTCTGCACGAAAGACAGACCTCTATCATTCCCGACTTCCAATTCATGAAAGGTGGTTGTTTCCCATGCGTTACGACAGCGACTTGCTCTACCGTCCCCCCGGGGAATGGAAAAGCTATCTGCTCCAGTGCACCATCGGCTGTTCCCATAACAAGTGTACCTTCTGCACCATGTATAAGAGCAAGAATTTCCGCATCCGTCCGGTGGCAGAGATTCTGGAGGATATCGACATGGCCCGGGACTACTACGGCCCCGGCCTGAAGCGGGTCTTTCTCATGGATGGGGACGCCCTGGTGATGAAAACCGACGACCTTATCGCCGTGCTGAACAAGCTGTACGCCACCTTCCCCGCCCTGGAGAAGGTGACCACCTACGCCGGGCCCAAAAGCACCCTGGCCAAGACGCCGGAGGAGCTGCGGGCCATCCGTCAGGCGGGTCTGAACCGGACCTACCTGGGGGTGGAGAGCGGCAGCGACAAGGTGCTGCATGACGTCTGCAAGGGCGTGAACGCGGCGCAGATGCTCCAGGCGGGCCGGGCGCTGGTGGAGGCGGGCTTTGACCTGTGGGCCATTGTCATCATGGGCCTCACCGGCCAGGACGGGGACTGGGAGGAGCACATCCTGTCCACCGCCAAAATCATCAACGAGATGAAGCCCCGCCACCTGTCCGCCATGACCTTCGCCCCCGCCAAGGGCACCCCCATGGGGGACGACGTGCTGGCCGGACGGTTCAAGGTGTGTACCCCTGACCAGATCCTGGCCGAGTGCCGCCTGCTGCTGGAGCATCTGGACGTGGACCCCCTCCACTTCACCAGCAACCACGCCTCCAACTACCTGCCCCTGAAGGGCGGGCTGCCGGAGGATAAGGAGAAGTTCCTCCACCTGCTGGACGAGGCCCTGGCGGGCAAAATCCGCCTGCGCAAAACCCTCAACCGCGGCATTTGACCTACTTTCTTGAAAAGAAAGTAGGCAAAGAATTTTCCCGGAAAGCTGGCGCTTTCCTCCGCGCCGCCTGGGGATTCGAATTCAACTCCGCACCCCAGCACGAAAGACAGGCTAACGGTTATTTCCCCAAACCCCCGCACAAAGCCCCTTGTCCTTTGAGCGGAATCTACTGTCCTCCATAAAAGGTCATTCAACCTCCCATGGGGGACCGGGGGGAGAGCGGGGATAAGTCATGGGCCTGCCCATGACTTCTGCTCCCCGCGGACCCCCGGCACGTTTTTGGTTCCTTTTGTCGTGTA
>CASFCW010000088.1 GCA_949293165.1 uncultured bacterium | reverse complement strand
AAATGGGGTGGAAAGCGGAGAAGAAAAAAGCGGAAAAAGGGATTGCACAACGGGGCAAGATTGGGTAGAATAAACCTAAGATCACCATGGCCGTGGCCCGGCTGTCTGGGCCACGGCGTGCATTTTCCCAAGGAAGAGAAGCAGAGATAAACAGAAGGGGTGGATCGGGCCATGGAGCTTTTGAAGGAAAGAATCCGCAAGGACGGCAAGATCAAGGGGACGGATGTCCTGAAGGTGGACAGTTTTCTCAACCACCAGATGGATGTGGCGTTGTTCGCGGAAATCGGCAAGGAGTTCAAGCGCCGGTTTGCCGACTGCCAGGTGGACAAGATCCTCACCATTGAAGCCTCCGGCATCGGGATTGCCTGTATTGCCGCCCAGTATTTCCACTGCCCGGTGATCTTTGCCAAGAAGAATCAGACGAAGAACATCGCCGGCGAGGTGTATACCTCCCAGGTGGAGTCCTTTACCCACGGCCGGATTTACAATATCATTGTGGCCAAGGAGTTCCTGCGCCCTGGGGACAAGGTGCTGCTCATCGACGATTTCCTGGCCAACGGAGCCGCCCTGGAGGGCCTTGCCAAGCTGGTGCGGGACGCGGGCGCTGAGCTGGTGGGAGCCGGCATCGTCATTGAAAAGGCCTTCCAGCCCGGCGGGGAGCGGCTGCGGGCGGAGGGGCTGCGGATTGAGTCCCTGGCCCGGGTGAAGTCCATGAGCGAGGAGACGGGCGTGGAATTTGCCGATTGAACCCAGGGGCCCCACATATGAATAGATGAGCCGGCTGTCCGTGGATTTCAAATCCCGGGCAGCCGGCTTTTTTGGTGGAATAGAGGAGCAAATGCTTAAAGTGTGATACAATCTGAAATATGAAGGCGAAAAAATACTATAAGGAAAGGAAAATCCGCGAAAACCCCAAGACAAACAATCTCACCCCGCCCGTCCCTTCCAGGACAGGCGGGGTGAGGAATTCAGTTGTCCTGGGGAGATTTTTTCAGGGAACAGATCAGCCGGGGCATAGCCTCCCGGGTGTACTCGCCCAGGGAATAGCTGCCGTCGCAGATGCAGTAGTCGTAGATGATGGCCCGCTCAGCCAGGGTGTAAAGCCGCTGGGCGTCGTCACAGGGCAGGTCGTCGGCGATCTCGCCCCTGGCCTGGCCCTCCTGGATAATCTGCCGAATAATCTTGTAGTAGTAGCGGTCCTTGTGCTGCAAATGCCGGTCCCCCTTGGTCACCACCTGGGAGGAGTAGAGGGAGGCGATCAGTCCGATGGGGATTTCCTGCTCAAACATGTCGTGCACGGCGTAGCACAGGAACAGCAGCTTGTCAAAGGAGTTCATATTGGGGTCCATGTTCTTGACCACGTCTTCATACTTGGAGTCGCACAGGTCGGACAGGGAGGACAGGAGCTCGTCCTTGCAGCTGTAGTAGTGGTAGAAGCTGCCCTTCGAAGTGCCGGACTCGGCTACAATGTCGTCAACGGTGGTTTCATTGTAACCCTTTTCGTGGAACAGCCTCCACGCGGTTTTCGTAATTTTCAGTTTTGTGGTGTTGGTGCCTGCCAAGGGGGGTCCCTCCTCACGTGTTCAAAATCATAAGCGGCGTGGCCGCGGGTCAGGTACGGGCGCAGTTGGAGGCTCGTCCCGTGAGAATCTCCAGCCCATGGGTGAGGTGGGGGAGAATGTAGCCCAGGCATTCCTCCACAGCCTTGGGGCTGCCTGGGAGATTGACAATCAGGGTATCCTTCCGGATGCCTGCCTGGGCCCGGGACAGCATGGCCCGCCCGGTGATTTGCAGGCTGTAATACCGCATGGCCTCGGGGATGCCGGGGGCATGGCGGTCAATGATGCTCATGGTGGCCTCGGGCGTCACATCCCGGGAGGAAAAGCCGGTGCCGCCGGTGGTCAGGATCAGGTCCGCCTTGCCGGCGTCACAGATGGCAGCCATGGCGTCGGCCAGCTGCTGCCGGTCGTCAGGCAGCAGCGTCCTGGACACCACCGCATAGCCGGCCTCCTTAACCATAGCCTCGATGACGGGGGCGCTTTTGTCCTCCCGCTGGCCCTGATAGCCGGAGTCGCTGGAGGTAATCACCGCCACACGGAAGGGGAGGAAGCTGATTTCCAGGTCGTCCCCTTCCCGGATCACGCCGCCGTGGAGCACCCGGGTGAATACCCCCTCCCGGGGCATGATGCAGTCGCCCATCTGCTGGTAGATGGCGCAGCCCTGGTGGCATTCCTTGCCGATCTGGGTCAGCTCCAGCACCACCTCGCCGCAGGTGAACCGGGTGCCGATGGGCAGGGTCTTGAAGTCAATGCCCTCCACCACCAGGTTCTCCCCAAAGGCGCCGTCCTCCACCACCGCGCCCCGGCGGCGGAATTCCTCAATCTTATCCCAGGACAGCAGGCTGACCTGGCGGTGCCAGTTGCCGGCATGGGCGTCCCCCTCGATGCCGTGGTTCTCCCGCAGGGTCACCTGATGTACGTTCCTTTTCTGCACACCCTTGATTTCGCTGATACAGGTGGCAATGACCTTTCCCATGCTATCCTCCAATCTGTGACATCTTTCGATGCTCACGATCTGTAAATTCCTCCCGGGCCTCAAAATGGTGGCCCTTGGGCTTAGCCTGAATCCCCCGGGTGAGGGCGTCGAACAGGCCGGCTTCATCCCAGTCCCGCAGGTAGGGGCGAAGCATCACCCCGGTGTCGTATTGCAGGCAGGTTTTCAGGTAGCCGTCGGCGGTCAGCCGCACCCGGTTGCAGGTGTCGCAGAACTTGTGGCTGACAGCGCTGATAAAGCCGATTTTCCCCCAGAATCCATCCAGGGAGTAGTACACCGACGGCCCGTTGCCCCGCACCTCGTGGCAAATGGTCATGGGCCCGAAGCGCGCTTCCAGAATGCCGCGCACCTGCTGCTCGCTCACCGCCTGGAACTGGGTGCCCATGCCGATGGGCATGACCTCGATAAAGCGGACATCGGTGTCGTGATTTTGGGCAAACTGGGCCAGACGGATGACCTCGTCCCCGTCCAGGGGGGCGGTGGGCACGGCGTTGAGCTTCAGCTTGACCAGGTTTTCCTCCTGGGCCAGGCGGATTCCCCGGAGTACCGCGTCCAGCTGGTCCCGGCGGGTGAGGGCCTGGTACTTCTCCCGGTTCAGGGTGTCCAGGCTGACAGTGATGCAGTCCACTCCCGCCTCCACCAGCTGGTGGTAGTAGGACTCCAGCAGCACCCCGTTGGTGGTGATGGTCACGCTGGAGATGCCGGGGATGGACTTCAGCTGGGCAATCAAGTGGGGGATACCTTTCCGCACCAGCGGCTCGCCGCCGGTGACCTTGATCTTCTTCAACCCATACCGGGCCATAAAGGCGCACAAGGCGTGAATCTCGTCAAAGGTGAGGATCTGGCTGTGGGGGATGCTCTCCACACCCTCCTCCGGCATACAGTAGACGCAGCGGAGGTTGCACCGGTCGGTGACGGAGACCCGGAGATAATCAATTGTTCTGCCAAAGCTGTCTTTCATCGCACGAATTCTCCGCTCTTTCCGCCGGATTTATATTCCAGATGGATCTGGGACATCTCCATGCGCTTGTCAATGGCCTTGCACATATCATAGATGGTCAGCAACGCCACGGACACGCCGGTGAGCGCCTCCATTTCCACCCCGGTCTGGCCGCTGATTTTCACGGTGCACAGGGCTTTGATTTGATTATGCGCCTGGTCAAGCTCAAAGTCAACGGCACACTTGGACAAAAGCAGGGGGTGGCACATGGGGATTAAATGGGGCGTCTGTTTGGCGGCCATGATCCCGGCCACCCGGGCCACGCCCAGCACATCCCCCTTTTCCGCCGTGCCCTCAATTACCGCCTTCATCACCTTGTCGTTGACCTGGATGATGCCGGAGGCGATGGCGGTGCGGGAGGTTTCCGCCTTGCCGGATACATCCACCATAATGGCCTTGCCGTTGGCGTCGAAGTGGGTCAGTTTTTCTTCCATTGTGTTCCTCCGTTCCCACACAGGGGGCATCTGGGATTTTTGGACAGCTCCACCCGGTCAAACTCCATGGTCAGCATGTCCAAAAAGATCATGCTGCCGGTGAGGCACTGCCCGGCCCCGGCAATGTATTTCAGCACCTCGCAGGCCTGGAGGGAGCCGATCACCCCGGGCACCGGGGCCAGCACCCCCACCTTCCTGGCGCTGATGGGCTGCCGGGAATCACGCTCCGGGTCACTGAGGCAGCGCAGGCAGGGGCCCTGCCCCCCAAGGATGGCCACCTGGCCGTAAAATTCGTAAATGGCCCCGTAGATATGGGGCTTGTTCAGCTGCACACAGGTGTCGCTGATCAGGTAGCGGGCGTCGAAATTGTCGGTCGCGTCCACTATTATATCATAATCGGAGAATAATTGCACACAGTTCTCCTGGGTTAATTTCCAGGGATAGACATGAACCGTACAGTCTCCGTTCATCTCCCGCAGCCGCCGGGCGGCGCACTCCGCCTTGGGCTTGCCCAGGTCGCTTTCGGTGTAGAGCACCTGGCGCTGGAGGTTGGAGGCCTCCACCACGTCGTAGTCCACCAGGCCGATGGTGCCAACGCCGGCTGCCGCCAGCTCCATGGCCACGGGGCAGCCCAGCCCGCCCACGCCGACAATCAATACCTTGCTGCGGCGGAATTTCTCCTGGCCCTCTGTTCCAATCTGGGGCAGAATGTAGTGGCGGTGATACCGCTGCTGATCCTCCATGGAAATGCGCTCCTTTCCTGTTTCAAGCGCCTGGCGGCACGATACCATAACGGCAACGCCGGGATGGTATAATCGCCAGCTTTTTCGGTTGCCCCGTCAGGGGCGAGAAAAAGGGCGTTGGATTGAAGAATAATAACTGCTTTGCGGTTATTATACCATAACGGCAACGCCGGAATGGTATAATCGCCAGCTTTTTCGGTTGCCCCGTCAGGGGCGAGAAAAAGGGCGT
>CASFCW010000087.1 GCA_949293165.1 uncultured bacterium | reverse complement strand
CCAGATGGATCAGGTATTTCTTTTCCTGCCGCATGACTTCGTTCATATCGGGCCTCTCTTTGTACTCAGCCGCGCTCTCACCATGGCCGCGAGCCGGTCAGACTGTCAGGGGCTCGCCCCGGGGGGGAGGTGCCCAGGCTGTCGATGATGGTGATGACCAGGCCCCGGATGGAGTTCTCGGTGGTGCGGTAGGGGGCGATGCGCAAGGTATAGAACCGGCCGTTCATGGCCGTCACCTCCCGGTCGATGGAGACCAGGTCCCGCAGGACGGTCCGGCAGTCGCTCTCGATGGCCTCGTCGGGGAAGCTGTGGGCGAAAATCTGGATGGGACGGCCCACGTCGTGCTCCATCAGCTGGAACTCCCGGCCCACGTACTCCGTAAACTTCCGGATGTTCAAATCCCCGTCCACAAAGAGAATGCCGATCATGGTGGAGGAGAGGAAGTTGGACAGGTCGTTGGTCATGGTGGTCAGCTCGTCCAGCTTCAGCTGGTGCTCGGTGTTGACGGTGTAGAGCTCCTCGTTGACGGACTGGAGCTCCTCTGTAGAGGACTGCAGCTCCTCGTTGGCGGTGAGCAGCTCCTCATTGGCCGCCTGGAGCTCGCCGTTCACCGTCTCCAGCCGCTGGATGGTGGAGCGCAGGTCGTTCTGGGACACCTGGAACTCCCGCTCCAGGTCGGAGATGCGCCGGGCCGCCGTGGCGTCCAGGTCGTACTTCTCCACCACGCCGCCGGCCTCCTCCGGGGCGCCGCTCTCCAGGAAGAGGACGGACACCAGCTCGTCGTCCCCCTCCTGGCCGGGGATGGGCTCCACCAGCAGGTTGATGACCTTCCGGCCGGAGGGGGTGTCCACGGCGATATCGGTGTAGGTGATGGCGGTGTGCTCCGTGCGGCAGCGGCTGACGGCGGTGGAGGCCACCAGGCTCAGGTCCTTGCACAGCATCTGGAAGAAATTTAAGGTCGCCTTGCCCGGGGCCAGGGTCAGGTAGTCGCTGTAGCTGCCGAAGAAATGGAGGACGGTGTCGTTCTCGGACAGGACCACCGAGGCGGGCAGATGGCGCTCCAAAAAGCGGGTGTACCGGCTCTCCACGGCGGACTCGCTGTTCTGGCTTATGCCGGCGTGAATGTTTTTCAGGGAGATATTCTGGATGTTGGGGATGCTGAAGGTAGGGGGTGCCAGATCCTCCACCTTGCCCTCAGCCTTGTGGAGGTAGATCTTCTCCGCGGAGCATACCGGCTTAAAGAGGTTCACATACTCCCCGGCAGTTTCGCTCTTGCCCAGGAACAGGAAGCCCCCGTTCTTCAGGGCGGAGTGGAAGATGGCGAACAGGCCCCGCCGCATCACCGGCTGGAAGTAGATCATCACGTTCCGGCAGCTGATGAGGTCCAGCTTGCCGAAGGGCGGGTCGGAAAACATGTTGTGGGTGGCGAAGACGATCATCCGGCGGATGGACTTGGAGATGTGGTACTGGTCCCCCACCTTCAGGAAAAACTTGGCCAGCCGGTCCGGGGTCACGTCGTCGATGATGTTCTCGGAGAAGATGCCCTTGCCCGCCTGCTCGATGGCCCGGGAGTCCACATCGGTGGCAAAGATCTTCACATCCCGCTTCACCTGCAGCTCGTCCATGACCTCCTGGAAGAGGATGGCGATGGAGTAGGCCTCCTCGCCGGTGGAGCAGCCGGCGGACCACACCCGGATGGGTTCGTCCTCCTTGGCCCGCTCCACAATCTTGTAGATGGCGTTGTACTTGAGTTTTTCAAAGAAGGCCGGATCCCGGAAGAAGTTGGTTACCCCGATGAGGATCTCCTTGACCAGGGTGTTGACCTCCTCCTGGCTGTCCCCCAGCAGCCGGGCGAACTCGGCGAGGCTGCTGGTATGGGTGACCAGCATCCGCCGCTCGATGCGCCGCAGGATGGTGGAGCGCTTATAGTATGTAAAGTCAATGCCGCTGGCGTTTTTCAGGATGGTGTAGATGTGGGACAGGGTCTCTTCCTCGGAGAACAGAGAGTCGTCGTCGGTAATGAGGCTGTCGCTGCGCAGGGGGCGCAGAAGTACAGGCGTATTAGAGAAGTTCAGGATCTCCTCAGCGATCTCCTCCGGGGAGAGGACAAAGTCGGCAAGGCCCGTGTTGATGACGCTGCGGGGCATGCCGTCAAACTTGGCGCTCTCCGGGGCCTGGGCGATGACCAGTCCCCCGTGCTCCTTCACCATCTTGACGCCGTTGGTGCCGTCCGACCCGGTGCCGGAGAGCACCACCGCGATGGAGTGCTCCCGCTTCTCCGCCGCCAGGGAGGCGAAGAACGCATCGATGGGGTGGTTCAGGGTCCCCGGCGCAGCCTGCCGTCCTTGATGGTCATGTACTTCTTGGGCGGGATCAGGTAGACGGTGTCCGGCTCCACGGCCATGTGGTTTTCCGCCTGGCAGACGGACATCTCAGTGTGCTTGCCCAGAATATCGGCCATCAGGCTCTTGTAGTCCGGGGAGAGATGCTGGACCACCACAAAACTCAAACCGCTGTTGGGCGGCATATAACTGAAAAACTGCTGCAGAGCCTCCAGCCCGCCGGCGGAGGCGCCGATGCCAATGACGATGGACGAGGACTGCGTCCCGGCGGTGATCTTTTCCTCTGTTTCTTTCATGTGCGGATTACTCCTTTCCCGCTTCATTTGTTTTTGCGGGAACGCCGCCCCGCAGGTATTTCTGTTCAAACACATCCGCCGGCAGCGGACGGTCATAATAGAACCCCTGGACATAGACGCAGCCCATCTCCAACAGGGCGGAGATCTGCTCCTCCGTCTCCACGCCCTCGGCCACGCAGGTCATGTTGCAGCTTTTGCAGATTTCCACCAGATCCCGCACCAGCATCCGGCTGATGGGATTGCCGCCCAGGTCCGCGATCAGACTCCGATCCAGTTTCACCGTCTCAAATTTCACATTGGTGAAGAGGGACAGGTTGGCGTACTGGGAGCCGAAGTCGTCCAGGCTCATGTGCAGGCCGCAGGCGCGGAAGCGCTCCACAAAATTTTGGAGTTCCGCGGTGCTCATCCTGTCGCCGCGCTCTGTGATCTCCAGCTCCAGGGCGGACTCCGGGATGTCCGGATAGCGGCTCTGAATAGCCAGGACGGATGCCAGGGTGGCGGGGTGGGCGAGGGTGGTCCGGGAGAGGTTCACGGCAATTGGGACGATACCAAGTCCGGCAGAGCGCCACTGCTCCGCCTGGGCGAGGCTCCGCTCCAGAACGAAGAGATCCAGTTCCCGGATGGCGCCGGTGTCCTCCATCAGGGGGATGAACTGCGCCGGGGGAATGATGGCGCCGTCCTCCCCGATTCTTCGCACCAGCGCCTCCGCCCCGGCCAGGGCGCCGGTGCGCATATCCACCTTGGGCTGGAAGTAGACGATGAACTGCCCGCCCTGGGCCGCGTCCCCGGAAATGGGGTCGTATATGATGTGGGGGAGGGCCGAGAGGGCCTGCGCGAAGTGCTCCGTATGGGCGTTGCGCATGGCCCGCTCCGCCTCCTCCGCTAAGTGCTTGCCGGTGAAGATCTCATTGGCCCACGCCTGGCCGATGCGGATCTGCTTGGGATAGCGCCGCTGGATGATGGACCACAGCCGGCCGCAGCAGCCCAGGAATACCTCCCGGGTGGTGTTGGGATAGAACGCCACAAACTCCGTCTCACGGACACGGAATAACAGCGCCGGGCCAAACAGCTCCGTCAGCGTATTGGCCACATACCACAGCATCCGGCTGCCGTACTCAAAGCCCTGGGTGTTGTTGACTGCGGCGAGCCCCGGGATGTCCAGGGCCACCGCGCCCATGGAGCTGTAGTACTCGGAGTTAATGGTGTGGAGGGTCTCCAGATAGGACCGCAGATCCGGTATATTCATCAGCCGCTCCGTGAGGGCCGATGGATTCGCCCCGCCGCTGAACCGCTCCCGCTGCTGCAACATGAAGGGGATCAGGGTGCTGAACACCGCCGCGTCCGCCGGATGCTTGCGGGCGTTTTCCACACACAAAAAGCCCATTACCTCCTGATGGTCGTCCCGCGCCAGGGGGAACACGGTAAAGTGCCAGGGACGCTCCGCTCCCTCCTCTCCGTCCGGCGCCGCTTCGGCGGCGTTCCGGGACAAGAACATCGGTGAGCGCTCCCGCATGCACTGGATCATCAGGGGGAATTTCTCCAGCGGCGTGCCGGAGACAACCTGCTGAATGCTGCGCTTGCTGCCGTTGGTCCACTCGAAGGTGATAATGACCGCGCGGCGGCTCTCCACCAGCATCAGGGTGTAGACACGATCGGCATGGTAATACTCGCCGATGGCCCGCAGGACGCCGGACAAGGACGCGTCCAGGGTCTTGGCCGCCAGCATGGTGGACATGCTGTCCAGCGCCAGATCCTTTTCCGGCGCCGACAGCAGGCGGCTCATCTCCGTGGTGTGGATGGAAACCCGGTCGTTCTGGCCGGCGTGCAGCTGCGTCCAGATCCAATCTTCTCGCTCCTGGGCAAAGACCACCGCGTCCGCGGCCGCGTTCCAGCGGGACGCGCACGCCTGGACCGCCTGGGCCAGCATGAAACGGTAATTGGCCGTGGCCGCAGGCATCAGATCCACGCCCGCCACAAGACGCAGCCCGCGGTAAACCGACTCGGGCGAAAGCATACGGCGCAGCGCGGTGAGGGATTCCTCCAGGCGGCTGCGCAGGGCATCCTTTTCCGTCACATCCGGGAATACGATGACAATCTGGTCGGCTCCCTGCCGCCCCATCAGGCAACTGCCGCCCAGTACCAGGGAAAGCCCTGCGGAAATCCCGTACAGCACCCGGTCCGTCTCTTCTCCGACGGGCAACTGCTCCACCCCGTTGATTTGGAGGACGGCCACGGCGCGGTTGCCGCTTTTCCGGTCAGAAAACAGAGCCTCCGCCATCCGCTGCACCGCCTCCTGGCTGTGCAGCCGGCTGACCGCGTCCCGGGCAGTCTCGCTGCGGATCACCCGCTCCAGGCGGTGGTCCGGGTCCAGCCAAATCAGATAGACAAAGAGATACACATGCCGGGAGATGGGTTCTTCTGTCAGATAGAGGATGTGCCGCACCCAGCGGATACTGCCGCTGCGGTCCGCTCGCCGGTACTCCGCGCACAGCCACCGTGTCCCGCTGCGGTACCGCTCCAGCAGCGCGTCCCGGTCAAAGCCGGTAAGGAACTGGTGCTGGTCGCCCTTGCAGAAAATGTGCTGCTTTTCCAGGCGCAGTACCTCGGAACAGCGGGCGTCCTGTACCTGGTGGCTGAAGTCCGTCCCCTCAATCCAAAGGTGCTCCACGCTGTCCAGATCCAGATTGGCCCGCATCCGCATGACCAGATCCGCCACCAGCAGTTCCGGCAGCCGGTACTGGTCCGGTGACCAGTCCTCCCCGCCGGTGAAGCTGCGGGGCAGTTCCTCCAGAACGCCCACCGCGCGCGCTGCCCGGCCTACCTCGTCGAACAGCATCCGGTAGGAGAGGGAAAACCAGCCGTAGCAGCCGCTGTCCCGCCGGCGCACGGCAAAATTGCCGAACCCTTGGGCACAGCCGTTCAGCAGCTCATGGGCAAAGCGCCGGAACCGGGCCACGCAGTCCGGGTGAATCCAGCCATTGTCGATCAGACTGTCCGGGAAGGGGGAGGGATCGCCGTGCGGCGGATCGTCGTCCCCGCCCAGGATGTCGCCCCGGAACCGCCGGGTGGACAGGTCCACTTCCCAGGCGCGCTTGGAAGTCAGGTCAAAAGCGGTCTGGAACCGCCGGAGCTGATCCGCCTGGTCCTGCTGGGTTTCTTTGAACTTGGATACATCCGTCGTGGTAACCATCATCATGGGCTGATCGCTGTTGTACTCGATCCGCGCAGCCCGAATCTGCCACCAGAGCCAGGGCTGTCCCTCGCCGCTGTGGACCCGGTGGGTGTACTCCACCACCTGTTCCTGTTGAAGTCCATCCCGCAGTACGAGCAAAACGGAGGGAAGGTCGTCCGGGTGGACCAGGTCGGTCAAAGGTTTTGGCAGAGGGAAGCCCTTGCTGTCACCCCCGATGAGCCGGCAGAAGCTGGGGCTGACATAGACGATCCGAGGGACCTCCCCCATCTCCAGCAGTGCCACGCCGCTCTCCATGTTCTCCAGCAGGGCGCTGAGGGTGATGACGCTGGCGGGTCGCAGTTCCCCGTCCTGCTCCACCTCCTGGTCCTTTAGGTAAAACTGGTGCTTGCCTGCCTTTTTTGCTTTGTAGAGCGCCAAGTCAGCGGACTGGTACAGCCCCTCGAACGTCTGCCCTTTCCCGGCCAGGTGGATGCCCACGCTGGCCGTTATATATACCGTCTCCCGGTCACCCAAAGCCAACTGCAGTTTCTCACAGATGGCGGCAGCCTTTTTTGAGGCGATTTCCTTCGTGATGCCACCATAGAGGAACACGACAAACTCGTCTCCTCCCAGCCGCCCCACGATGTCGCTTGCCCGAAAGAGGCTGGAGAGTTTCTCCGCCGCCTGCCGGATGGCCTGATCGCCGGCCTGATGGCCCAGCACATCGTTGACCTGCTTGAAATTGTCCAGATCCACAATAAACAGCGCACAGGTGTCCCCCTGTCCCATTTCCAGCAGACGGTCTTTGATTGCCCGCTCCGTGGCGGCGCGGTTGAGCAGGCCGGAGAGCATATCCATGGAGGCGCGCCACTGGAGGTCTTTCAGATAGGAGTCCTGGCGGTTCCCCGTCGGCTGCATTTCATTTTTAGAGGAGTCCTCTCTCATTTGACCCACCCGCTTTCCGTTTCGATGAAAATCTTGATTTTTATTCCGCGCGCAACCTATGTAACAAGTATAATCTTTTGCTACAATTTTACCACCGTTTTGGTAAATGTTCAATACCTAGCGGGGCGCCGGCATATTCCGATTCGACGCTTTTTGCATTTCCGGGCAGTATACAGTGCTTGTGCCGCCGAATCTGCCCAAGCCAGTGTAACAGTAGATTATATATGTTACATAGCCCCCTTGTCTGACGATACGCTATACTGTGGGTATCTTCAGACCAAGGGGGCTATGATACGCTATGGCAGCAACAGAACCAATCAGGAACAAGAGCCAACTGAAGGCTTTGGCCAATTATTTTTTGAAGCGAGGGCAGTTCCGCAATTACGCGCTCATCGTAGTGGGAACGTGCACTGCGCTCCGGATCAGCGACTTACTAAAACTGAAATGGACAGACGTTTATGATGAGAAGCAAAGGGTATTTCACACCCACGTGACCATAGTGGAGATGAAGACCGGGAAAGCCAAGACCATCGCTCTGAACAAGCAGGTGCTCCAGGCCCTGCGGCTATATTTGCCCCACAGGCG
>CASFCW010000086.1 GCA_949293165.1 uncultured bacterium | reverse complement strand
AGAAGTGTCATTTCCCAGGTACACGCCCCCGGAAATGACGGGATTTCATGTTATTCCGTCGCCTGCGGGCGCCGGAACTCCTTGCAGGAGGGCTTTTTTTGATAAGCTGAAACGGGCCGCGGAGCAATTCCGCGGCCCGTTGGATTTACAGGACCTTGCTGAGAAAGACCTTGGTGCGCTCGTTCTGGGGGTTGGCAAAGAACTCCTTGGGGGTGTTCTCCTCCAGGATCTTGCCGTCGGCCATAAACAGCACCCGGCTGCCCACCTCGCGGGCAAAGCCCATCTCGTGGGTGACCACCACCATGGTCATGCCGTCGTTGGCCAGCTCGGTCATAACGTCCAGCACCTCGCCCACCATCTCAGGGTCCAGGGCGGAGGTGGGCTCGTCAAAGAGCATCACCTTGGGCTGCATGGCCAGGGCCCGGACGATGGCGATGCGCTGCTTCTGGCCGCCGGACAGCTGGGCGGGATAGGCGTCCGCCTTGTCCAGCAGATCCACCCGCTTGAGCAGGGTAATGGCCACCTCGTCGGCCTCCGCCTGGCTCATCAGCTTGGTGCGTACCGGGGCCAGGGTGATGTTCTTCCGGATGGTCATGTTGGGAAAGAGGTTGAAGTGCTGGAACACCATGCCCATCTGCCGGCGGATGAGGTCAATGTTGGTATTGGGGTTGGTGATCTCGGTGCCGTTGAAGGTGATGGTGCCGGCGGTGGGGGTCTCCAGCAGGTTGAGGCACCGCAGGAAGGTGGACTTGCCGGAGCCGGAGGGCCCGATGACCACCACCTTCTCCCCGGGGTAGATGTGCTGATCGATATTGTCCAGCACCAGGTGATCCCCGAAGGATTTGGACAGGTTTTTAACGTCGATCACTTTGACGCAGCCTCCTTTCCAGCTTGCCCTGGAGCCAGGTGAAGATCATCACGATAATCAGGTAGATTACCGCGGTGATGAGCAGGGGGTACATGGCCTCGAAGGTCTTGGTGGTGATGGCCTGGGCGAAGTAGACGATCTCCTTGCCGGCGATGACCGAGATCAGGGAGGTATCCTTCAGCAGCACGATGAACTCGTTGCCCAGGGCGGGGACGATGGCCTTGAAGGCCTGGGGGATGATGATGAACCGCATGGTATCCGCATAGTTCAGGCCCAGGGAACGGCCGGCCTCGTTCTGGCCGGGGTCCAGGGACATCAGGCCGCCCCGGATGATCTCCGCCACGTAGGCGCCGGAGTTAATGCCCAGGGACAGCGCGCCCACCATGGTGGCGTTGCGGCTGGTTTTAAAGATGACGAATCCCATAATCATCAGCTGCACCAGCATGGGCGTGCCCCGGATGACGGTGACATACACCTTGCAGATCAGGTTGACCACGCCCAGGGCGAAGTTCCGCCTGCCGATGCGCTGCTGGTCGTGGGCGGTGCGCACCACCGCGACCACAACGCCCAGCAGAACGCCGATGGCCAGGGCGATGATGGTCACCTCGATGGTGGTGGCAAGGCCCTGGAAGTAGGTTATCCACCGGTCATTGTAGAACCAGGCCCGGTAGAATTTCAGAAATGCGTCCTGCCAGAGGGTAAGATCAGCTTTGTCCAGGGCGGAGAGGCTCTCATAAAGCTGCGTTACATCCATGTAGGCCCACCTCACTCTTTCTCTTTCTCATTCAGGAATAGACAAGGGGACGGCCCTTCGGCCGCCCCCTGTGGAAACGCCGGATCAGCCCTCGGCGTTAATGTACTTGGCGATGATCTGATCCACGGTGCCGTCGGCAGTCAGCTCGTCCAGAGCGCCCTGAACGGCATCCAGCAGAGCGGTGTTGCCCTCGTCAACGGCGATGCAGTAGTCCTCTTCCACCCAGGCGCCGGGCAGGATGGTCAGGCCGGTGTTGGCGGCCACGTACTCCTCGGCGGGAGCCTGGTCAATGATGACGGCGTCGATCTGGCCATTCAGCAGAGCCTGCACGGCGGTGGCGCCGTTGTCGTAAGCGGACACGTGATCCTCACCATAGCCGCCGTTCTCAGGGGTGTCGGAGGCGTAGAGGTAGCCGGTGGTGCCCCGCTGGGTGCCGATCATCTTGTCGCCCAGGTTGTCCAGGGTCACATCGGAGCCCTCCTTGACGATGACAACCTGCACGCCGGTGGCGTACTTGGCGGTGAAGTCCATGACCTCGTCACGCTCTTCGTTGTAGCTCAGGCCGGCCAGCACCACGTCGCTGCGGTTCTCCTGCACGGCCATCAGGGCGGAGTCAAACTCCATGTCGTCGATGACCAGCTCCAGGCCCAGCTTCTCGGCGATGGCGTAGGCGATTTCCACGTCGATGCCCTCAAAGCCGGTGCCCTCGTAACCGGCGCCGTCGGCGACCAGCTCATAGGGAGGGAACTGAGCGTTGGTGGACATGATCAGCTTGCCCTCCTCCACGGTGGTGAAGGAAGCGGGCTGCTGGGAGCCGCTGGTGGAGGCGTTGGAGCCGTTGGAGGAGGCGTCACCGTTGGAGCTGGTGTCGCCGCCGCAGGCGGCCAGGCTCAGGGACAGGGTCAGAGCAAGACCCAGGGAAAGAACCTTGTGATTCATTTCATGTAATCTCCTTTTTCAGGTGGACGGCATACGTCCACAGATTGGTTACCAGTATACTACCGGGAATGAAGGCAGTCAATAGATAACTATGCAAAAAATGCAGAATTTATACGCCGCCCATCGGTAATTTGACGGCGCAGCCTGTATGTTTTTGAAGGAAAACGGGGGGAAACCGCCGGGATTGGGAAAGGGGAACTTTCAGCCCCCGCCGACGTCTAATTGAATATACTTGAAATTTTTCTGAAATCCGGTAGAATGGGATGTATCGTCTCCGGAAGGAACGGGGATGGGCAGGACAAGAGGGTTGGGAGGCATCCGCGGCATGAAACGTACAGACAGGCTGAAGGCCTGGTTCCGGGCACAGTGGAGGGAGATACAGGAGATCCCGTCCGAGACGTGGCGGTGCTGGAGCATTTTCCTCCTGGGGCCATGGGCGGCCCTGTGGATGGTGGAGGTCCTCAACGAGAACGACGTGTTCTCCGATCTGCACGCCTGGCAGGTGCTGATGAACCTGATTTGGTACTACTTTATCTTCGTCCTCTGCCGCCTGCTGCTGGGCAGGCTCCGCCGGGGCGCGGCTGCCGCCGCCGTATTGTGCTTTGCGGTGGGGCTGGTCAATCACTACGTCCTCCGGTTCCGGGGGCGGATTCTCTTTCCCGCCGACATTGCCGCCTGGAAAACCGCTGCCAACGTGGCCGACGCCTTCGACTTTTCCATGGATGTGGCCATGGAGCAGTCGGCCATCCTCCTGGTTGCCTATCTTTTCCTGGTGTGGACGGTGGGGCCCCGGAAGGCCCGGATTTCCCGTTCCACAGGGCTGGGGCTGGTCATTTTCATGGCGGGCTATACCTTCACCTTCTTCTGCACCGGGGCCCTGCCCGCCCTGGGCATTTACACCCAGCAGTGGGTGACCCAGGCCAACGGCTTCCTGCTCAACTTTACGGTGGCCCTGCGCTACAGCTCTGTGGACAAGCCCGACGGCTACAGTGAGGAGCGGGTGCTGGAGCTGCTGGAGCAGTTCCCCGCCCGGGAGGGGGACAGCGAGGCTGCCCAGCCGGTGAATATCCTGGTGGTGATGAATGAGTCCTTCGCCGATATGACCATTTACGACACCCTGGAGCTGTCCGACGACCCTACCCCCTTCCTCCATTCCATGGAGGAGAATACCATCCAGGGCTGGATGTATTCCCCTGTTACCGGGGGCGGCACCGCCACGGTGGAGTATGAGTACCTCACCGGCCTGTCCACCATCTTCCAGCCCCCCCACACCGTGGCCTATCAGCTGTACGCCAAGGAGGGGATGCCCTCCCTGGCCGCAAACTTCGGGGCCTTTGGCTATGAGTCCACCGCCTTCCACCCCTACCTGGATTCCGGCTGGAACCGGCCGGTGGTGTATGAGTACATGCAGTTCGACCACCAGCTCTACCAGCAGGATGTGGCCGACCCCTACCTGATCCGGCGGTACATCTCCGACCAGACTGACTATGAGGTGCTCATGGACATCACCGGGCAGGCCCAGGGCCAGCCTACCTTCATATTCAACGTGACCATGCAGAACCACAGCGCCTACGCCCAGGGCTGGAACAACCTGGAGGCCACCATCACCCCCTCCGAGGAGCTGTACCGGGCGGATACCACCTCCAAGCAGTATTTCTCCCTCATGCGGGCCAGCGACGACGCCCTCCGCCAGCTCATCGAGCACTACAGCCGGGTGGAGGAGCCTACCCTCATCGTCTTTTTCGGCGACCACCAGCCGCCGCTGAAAAATGCCTTCTATGAGGTGCTGTACGGCAAGAAGCTGTCTCAGCGCACCACGGAAGAGGTGATGCAACAGTACATCACCCCCTTCTTCCTCTGGGCCAACTACGACATTGAGGAGCAGCGGGATGTCATCCTCAGCCCCAACTACCTGGGGGTGCTCACCGCCAAGACCGCCGGGCTGCCCCTCACCGGGTTCCAGACCTTCCTGGACGAGCTGTATCAGGTGCTGCCCGTGATTACCCCCGTGGGCATGATCAACAGCCAGGGCCAGGCCGTCACCAAGGACCAGCTGACGGAGGAGGAACAGCGGTGGCTGGACGACTATGAGATCCTCAATTACTGCGGCATGATCGACCTCTTCTCCGACGCCTCCCCCTACTTTCTTGTAAGAAAGTAGGCAAAGAACTTCCTTTCTTGAAAGAAAGGAAGCAAAGAACTTCCTGCGAAGCTCCGCTTCGCCCTCGCCGCCTAAAGTTTGCATATGGCTCCCCATCCCAGCACGAAAGACAATCCTCCCATGCGGGCGCACAATGTGCACCCATACGGAAAGGCCGGAGGGATGGGGCAAAACCCCCGCACAAAGGCTCTTGTCTTTTGAGCGGAATCTGCTGTCCTCCATAAAAGGTCATTCCACCTCCTATGGGGGACCGGGGGGAGAGCGGGGATAAGTCATGGCTTGCCATGACTTCTGCTCCCCGCGGACCCCC
>CASFCW010000085.1 GCA_949293165.1 uncultured bacterium | reverse complement strand
GTGCCCCGCCGGAAAAGTGGAGACGCGTCGGAGAATGAAAACCGGAAAAGGAGGAGTTTTCATGAGAAATATGAGAAAGTGGATGACCGGCCTGCTGGCAGCCGCCATGCTCCTGTCCCTGGCTGCCTGCAGCGGCGGGGAGCAGGCGCCGTCCCAGGCGGAGAGCGGCGGGCAGGAGGTCATACTCATCGCTGATTTTTCCAGCGGGAGCGAACAGGCCGAGGAGTTCGACCTAATCCAGCGGGAGACCAGGACCGTGGAGGAGGCGACGCCGGAGGCTATGGCCCAGGCTCTCTCAGAGTGGAGCGGGCTGGACTTTACCCTGAACAGCGCCGCCGTGGAGGAAGGTACCGTCACCGTGGACTGGGCGGCGGACTCCACCCTGGTAGCCGGCCTGGACGACGCCGGCCTGGACGACCGGGAGCAGAAGGAGGAGTTCCACTTCTATGACATCGACTCCCTGCGCTGGTTCATGATGGACAGTCTTTACAGCACCCTGACGGCAAATCTGGGGGAGGTAGAGGTTTATTACACCATGGATGGCGGACAGGACCTTGCCTTTGACGAGCTGTACCCGGTGAACGTGTTCCCTGCCGATACGCCCTACCTGGGCAGCCCCTTCTACTTCGCCCACGCCAACGGACAGGGAGAGACAGACGGGGCCGACTTCTCCCGCACCGAGGGCATCTGGCGTCTGGACGGCGAAGAAGGCACCGCCAGCATCTACATGGACGGCGAGGGGGGCTTCATCGCCTACTACGCCAGCGGCTCTGTGGAGGCCGCGGGCTATCTGGAATATGTGGATGAGTACGGGGACGGGAACGGCCGGTACGATATGTATGACGGGGAACTGGGCTGGATCAACGGCTTCTATTTCGACTCGGACACCCAAATCCACATGGGCAACAACGACGGCCCGGTCTATATCCGGGTGGACGGCGAACCCGCGGAGAACCCCGCCCCCGGCGCCTTGATGTACTCCCCCGGCTTCACCGGCGCGACGCCTGTGGAGACCAACAACGATTTCCACGGCGGCTACTGCTATAAGGACCAGTTGGACGATGCCCTGACGACCATTGTCAACGCCGGATTTTTGAACGACTTCGGCGCCGTGGAGGGGGAGACCATCGAGCAGTACATCGCCCGGTGGGCCGAGGTCATCTGCGGATGGGAGATCCGTGACCTTGCCGTGCAGGACGGCGGCACGATGGGATCCTATCCTGCCAGCCGGGTCACCTGGCTGACCGGCGAGAACGAGGACACCCGGCGCTGGGACGCGCTGATGGTATTCACCGACCTGTATACCTACTTCTACGGATTCAACATGAGCGCGGACTACGCCGGGGAACTGGACGATCTCCGGGAGGACGTTTTCTCCCAGCTGGAGCTGGTTTTTCCGGAAGAGTGACGAAGCGCCCTTCGGACGCCCGCGCCGGTGCGGTGGGCGGAGTGTACATCTGGGATGGCGGGGTTGTTGGGCAGATGTACCAGCCTGCGGATATTTGTATTTGTCCTGCTGTGAATGTTTTCCCTGGCAGAACGCCCCTGTGTACAGTCCGATGCGGGGGATATGGTGGGAGTGCAAGCATATGAAACTGAGATATAAGTTAATCAACCGGGCCAAAGGGGACGATCTGTCCTTCTTTTGGCAAATGTACCGCCTGCGGCAGCGGGCCGGAACGGGGTTCTGGCGCGGAGTGTTCAGCCTTCTGCTCCTCCGAAGCGCCCACCGCCATGGCGGGTATGTGGGGCCGGGCGCGGTCATTTATGGACGTCCCGCCCTTCCCCACGGTCTGCATGGCATCTTTATTTCCCAATACGCTGAGATCGGGGAGAACTGCCGGATTTATCAAAACGTCACCATTGGAGAGGTGGACGGCAGGGCACCCAGCATTGGGCCAGACTGCCTGATCGGTGCCGGGGCTACTCTCGTGGGCGGCATCCGGGTCGGGCGGGGGGTAAAGGTGGGCGCAGGGGCCGTGGCGGCGCAGGACGTTCCCGATTACGGCACTGTTGTCGCTCAGCCCCCGCGGATCAGGCTCCCGCAGCATACGGGGTCGCATGAAGCGATGTTGTAAACCGGGACGCAGTATGCTGCGTCCCGGTTTACAACAAAAGCCCGCATTAAGAAACAGAGACGGAGGAATCCTTTCCTCCGCCCCTGTGCTTCTGTGATTCGGGTGTGTATCATACAAAACCTATCAGGGTCTCCCCGTGTCATTTATGATTCAGAGTCTGGCTGTGGCACTATGGCGCGATACAGGAGAGACACCATCTGCCCCCGGGTACAGTTTTCGTCTGGGGGACACGCTTCAGCAGCGGCAGTGTATCCCGACTCATCTGGCCGTAGGCATCATCAGCAGTCTGCCGGTGCCGCGATACACGTTGACCAGCCCTTCCCCGCTGGCGGCAGAACCGATCAGGCTCTTGCCAGAGCGCTCCACGGTAAAGTTCAGGGAACCGCTCCATGCGATCACGAAGTTGCCATCCACCTTCAGTACGTCGTCCTTCAGTTCGATCTCAATGAGTTCCTCCCACGGGCAGTCCGCCTCCAGGCAGAACACGCCCCGCCCGTTCAAACTCAGGTTGAACAACCCCTCGCCGCCGGCGACTGCGGAGGACAGATTGCTGCGCATGACTGTTTTGTGGGTGAGCCGGGAGTCGCAGGCCAGGAACAGTCCATCGTCCAGCACCACGCTGCCGCCCCAGTCCTCCGCGTCCAGCAGGAGAAGGTGCTTAAAGGTGGGTTCCAGCACAAGAAGACCGTCGCCAGTATATTCCGGCTTGATGGCGGACTCGCCGCTGGCCTTGCCTCGAAGCAGCTTTGTGGCCATGTCCCCCACTCCCTTGATCCCGGTGGTGGCGTTGACATTTCCCAGCATCCACTGCATAGCCCCAGCCTGGATGGTGACCGGCGCCTTGCTCAGATCACAGACCAGTTGGCGTCTGCGCACATTCATCTGGGCGGAGAAATATGCGGTGGCGGCGGAATCGGGCGTCACACTCAGATCCCGCTGGTATTCGATCACCTGGAAGCATCCCTTTTCGTCCAACACCTTGATGTCGTCGTTGGTGGTGAAGTTTTTGATCTGATACATAGAGCGTCATCTCCTTTTGAAATGTTCTTGTGTGGCAGCACATCTGATGGGTGAGTGGTTCTGTGGGAGGTATCCATTGCCCCTGTTGATAAAATCTACCACACATCGTTATTATATAATGAATATTTTTACGTGTATAGAAACCCCAGGTACTAATTTAGGTACCAATGTGTTTGCTCCATCGCTACTGCGGATTGTGGACGCCGGCCCGCCGTGTTCTTTCGGTTGAGATGCAGCCTGATCTGTGGTAAAATAATTATAATAAGATCGTCTTTTATCAAGATGCCAGAAAATCCGGCAGAGGGTATCGCCTGCGGAGAATGGCTCCCTCTGTCCTCGGGAGGAAACTATGCCGCGGACAAAGCCCATTAACCCAAAAGTGAAATATTATCCGCCCCGGCTGCTGAAGCAACTGGAGTATATGAAAGACTATCCCTTGACACTGGTGGAGGCCCCCTCTGGTTTCGGGAAGACCACAGTTCTGGAGTATTTCTTTGATACCAGGCTTCCTCAGAGCATCCTGCGGGAGCGATATGAATTTGTACCCCGCCGGGCCAAGGATGGATGGCGGCATCTGTGCGACATGCTCTCCAAAATCGACGATGCCTGCGCCCGGCGACTGCTGGCTATTGGCCCGCCGGACGAGGACACGATACCGGAGATTGCCCAGACCCTCCAGACGCTGGAGTGCCTGGAGGACGCTTATCTGTGGCTGGACGACTTTATGAACTGGGAAATTGACCGGCCCGGCGTCTTTTTGGAGGCCCTGTCCCACCACGGCGGGGAGGGACTGCATATCGTCGTCTCCACCCAGCCGTTGTCCAGGGAGAAAATGGAGGGTTTCTCCGGCGGGAATATCTGGCGGCTGCGGGAGGAGAGTTTCGTCTTTCGCAGTGATGACATCGATGCCTATTTTCGATCCGCCGGCATTTCCCTCACCCAGGGGCAGGTGGAGGAGGCGGGAACGCTGTCCGAGGGCTGGGTCATGGCTCTGAGCCTACAGCTCCGCAATTTCGTCACCACCGGGGCTTTTCACCAGGGCGGCATGGACGAACTGATGGAGAAGGTGTTTTGGAGCCGACTGTCCCCGGCAGAGCAGAATTTCCTGCTGGAGATTTCCATTTTCCCCCAGTTTACCCTGGCCCAGGCGGCGGGCTTCTCCGGACTGGGCCTGGAGGAGACAGAAAAACTGCTGATGGACAGCCGATACTTTGTCCACTACGAACCGGACAGCCGCTATTTCTACCTCCACGCCCAACTGCGCCGGCTGCTGGAGGGCCACTTTGTCAAGCTCAGCGAGGAACGCCAGCGTGAGATTTACCTACGGGGCGGGGAACTGGCAGCCAAGGCAAAGGACCGACTCCATACTCTGTTGTTCTATTACGCCTCTGGGGCGTGGGAACGGATCTATGCCATGCCCCTGACCAGCTATGACATCGCCGATATCGTCGATGAGCACACCCGTCCCATGATCCTGGATCTGGTGGAGAGCGCCCCGCCGGAATTGAAACGGGCCTATCCCAAAGCCCTGATCCCCATGGCTTTTGCCCTGTTCTTCCTGGGAGAAAATGAGAAACTGCTGGCTATGCAGGGAGAGATCGAGGCGCACATCTCCCAAAGCGCCCTGCCCCAAGAGGAGAAGGACGCTCTGCGGGGAGAAATGGAACTGTTGCTCTCCTTCCTGGAGTACAACCGCATCGAGGATATGAGTGCGCGGCATCGCCGGGCGTTGGAGTTGCTGGGCGGGCCGGCCCGGCTCATCAGCGTGAAGAGCACATGGACGTTCGGCTCCCCCTCTGTCCTCTATATGTTCTGGCGAGAGAGCGGGAGGCTGGAAGAGGAACTGGATCAGATGGATCAGTGTATGCCCTGGTACTACCAACTCACCGGGGGACACGGCTCCGGGGCAGAGTACATCATGCGCGCTGAGGCCCACTTCCAGCGGGGAGAACTGGATGAGGCGGAGCAGCTGTGCCACCGGGCGCTGTTCGCCGCCGATCTGAAGCGTCAAAACAGCATCTGCCAGTGCGTGCTGTTCCTGCTGTGCCGCATCGCTATCCAGCGGGGGGACACAGCCGCTTTGGAGGAGACCCGGCAGGCCATCCGGGACCGGGCAAGACAGAACACCGAGGATCTGTGCCGCTATACCCTGGATCTGGCGGAGGGGTTCTTATCTGTTCTCCTGGGCAGGTGGACGGACATTCCCACCTGGCTCCTGGAGGGGCAGATCGACCGGCGGCGTCTGGTCATCATGACCCAGCCCTTCGCTTTTATCATCTATGGCCGGGTACTGCTGGAGCGAAAGGATTTCCGTAAACTTTTGGGGAAGTGTGAATACTTTCTGGGCTTGAGTTCTATCTTTCCCAACCTGCTACCCCAGGTATATGCCAGACTCTACATGGCCCAGGCCTTGGACGCCTTGGGCCACCGGGACGAGGCCATCGGGCAGGTGAAAACGGCTCTGGAACTGGCTGTTCCCGACCAGGTGTATATGCCCTTTGTGGAGAACTATCCCGGCATTCGCGCCATCTTCCCCTTGTCTGTGGAATGGGAATCTCCACGCGGAGCGATTGCCCGGCTGTACCGGGACTGGGAGGCGGCCCGGGGTGGGGCGGCTGCAGCCTTTACCCCAAGGGAACGTGACATCCTGCGGTATCTGAAACAGGACCTCACTAACGGTGAGATCGCTCAGAGGCTTTACATCTCCCCCAACACAGTGAGGAACACTGTCAGCG
>CASFCW010000084.1 GCA_949293165.1 uncultured bacterium | reverse complement strand
GGCGAATATCCGCCGGGCTGCTTCCTTGATGAATATGTCTGCCATCAAAATGTAGAAGCGCAAGCAGCGCCAGTTTTGTGCAAGGGAGGAGGAAATTACAGGGGATTCTCTTTCGTGCTGGGGTGGGGGATTTCATCTAACCTGTAGGCGGCGAGAAGGAAAGCGCAGCTTTCCGCGAAAGTTCTTTGCCTACTTTCTTTCAAGAAAGTACGGTGGCGGTAAAGACGCGGCGGGCGGGTCCGGTCATCAGCAGGCGGTTGTCCTGCCGCCACTCCACCTCCAGCTCCCCGCCGGGCAGGGCAACCCGGGCCGTCCGGCGGCACAGCCCCAGGCGGGCGGCGGCGGCCAGGACAGCACATGCCCCGGTACCGCAGGCCAGGGTGACGCCGCTGCCCCGCTCCCACACCCGGACAGTGATGTTTTCCGGCCCATCCACGGCGGCCAGCTCCACGTTGACCCCGTCCGGGAAGGCGGGGTGCCGCTCCACAGCCGGGCCAATCCGCTCCAAAGGCGCCTGATCCGGCCTGGACAGGAAGATTACGGCGTGGGGATTGCCTACCGACACCGGATGAAGGAGCAAGGACTCCCCCTCCCAGGGGACGGAGAACGGCTCCCGGAAGGCGGGCTCCCCCATGTCCACCGTCACCTGCTCCACCTGCCCGCCCTGGACATGGAGCTCCAGGGTACGGGGCCCGGCGTCGGTGTCGATGGTCAGGCAGCGTTTCCGGGTCAGACCTGTCTCATAGACATATTTGCCCAGGCAGCGGATGCCGTTGCCGCACATCAAGCCCCGTGACCCATCGGCGTTGTACATCTCCATGGTAAAATCCCCCGTCCGGCCGGGCCGGACACAGATCAGCCCGTCGCTGCCCACCCCAAAATGGCGGTCGGACAGGCGGCGGGCCAGCTGGGGCAAATCCTCCGGCGCCCCCTCCATGGTGTTTAAAAACAGATAATCATTCCCCAATCCCTCCAGCTTGGTTACCTGCACGCGCTCCATCCCCTTTCCCGGGCCGTCCCGGCGGTTTTGGAACACCATATGCCCTTGGGGTGGGAATTATGCCTCCAGCTCCAACTGGGTGAGGATCTTCCTGGCGGTCTGCTCCAGGCGGGCGCCGTCGTCCATGCTCTGCTTCTGGATGCGGCGGTGCGCTTCCTCCTCGTCAATGCCCCAGCGCTCCATCATCCGGCGCTTGGCCTTGTCCACCAGCTGCTGCTGGGCCACGGTGCGGCTGCTCCTGCTGTGGCGCTCCATCTTCCGGGTGAACTGAAGAAGCAGGCGGAGGGTAATCACTGTCTCCTCCCTCCGCAGAGGGGTGGTCAGCTTGAACACATCCGGGTCGGAGCACAGATCCAGCTGATGCTTCTGCCCGATGAGCAGGACAGAACAGCTGGGAGGCAGATCCTGGATCAGCCACTCCACCGGCCCATCGGACAGGTGTGGGCCGCAGACCACACAGCCCACCCCCTGCTGGGCGGCCAGGCGGCGCACCTGATCCCCGGAGGAACACACCTGGCAGCGGGCCAGGCCCATGCTCTCCACCAGCTCCTGGAACTGGCAGCTGAATTTCCGCTGCTCAAAGGCAATCAGGATCGTCTCTATGGGCCCTCCCTCCTCTCCGCGCCGGCGGCGCTCAATAGGTCACCAGATACTTTTCCAGCTCCCAGCTGGACACCCGGGTCTGATACTCCTGCCACTCCTTCCGCTTGCCGCCCAGGTAGTGGGCGGCCACGTGGGGCCCCAGGGTGTCCAGAACCAGGGGATCGGCCTCCATAGCGTCCAGGGCCTCCCCCAGGGTCTGAGGCAGCCGCTCCAGGCCCAGGCCGGCCAGGGTGGCGGCGTCCATTTCGTAGATGTTATGGGGAATCTCCGGGGGCGGCGTCAGGCCCCGGCGAATGCCGTCCAGGCCGGCAGCCAGGCAGACCGCCGCCGCCAGATAGGGGTTGCAGCTGGGGTCGGGGCTGCGGAGCTCCACCCGGGTGGCGCTGCCCTGAGAGGCGGGAATCCGGATCAGGGTGGAGCGGTTAAAGGCAGACCAGGCCTGGTAGCAGGGCGCCTCATAGCCAGGCACCAGCCGCTTGTAGGAGTTGACCAAGGGGTTGGTCAGGGCGGTAAACCCCCGCACATGCTCCAGCAGCCCGGCCATAAAGGAGTAGGCGATGGGCGACAGACCCCGGGGATCGGAGGGGTCCCAGAACAGGTTCTTTCCATTTCGGAACAGGGACATGTTGATGTGCATACCGGAGCCGGAGACGCCGAACAGGGGCTTGGGCATGAAGGTGGCGTGGAGGCCGTTTTTCTGGGCCAGGCTCTTGACCACCAGTTTGAAGGTCATGATTTTGTCGGCGCAGTCCAGGGCCTCGTCATACTTGAAGTCAATCTCGTGCTGGCCGGCGGCGCCTTCGTGGTGGCTGGCCTCAATCTCAAAGCCCATATCCTCCAGCATGAGGCAGATCTCCCGGCGGGTGGACTCCCCCCGATCCAGGGGGCCCAGGTCAAAGTAGCCCGCCTCGTCGGCGGTGCGGGTGGTGGCCCGGCCCCGCTCGTCGGTCTCAAACAGGAAAAACTCCAGCTCAGGGCCCATGTTGAAGGTGTCGAACCCCATCTCTCTGGCCTGGGCCAGCACCCGGCGGAGCACCCCTCTGGGGTCGCCCACAAAGGGGGTGCCGTCGGTGTTGTACACGTCGCAGATCAGGCGGGCGATCTTGCCCTGGGCAGGCCGCCAGGGGAAGATGGCGAAGCTGTTCAGGTCGGGGTACAGGTACTGGTCCGACTCGTTGACCCGGGTGAAGCCCTCGATGGAGGAGCCGTCAAACATGATCTGGTTGCTGACCGCCTTCTCAATCTGGTTGGCGGTAATGGCGACGCTTTTCAGCTGCCCGAATATGTCCACAAACTGCATCCGGATGAACTCAACCTCTTCCTCCCGGACCAGGCGGACAATATCTTCCTTGGTAAAGGGCACGGCAAGCCCCCCTTTCCTTTGATATGATTGACGATACACGACAATCCGCCCACCTGTCAAGGGCAGCCACCCCTCCCGGCCCCACTTTGTCACATCCAACACATCCCCATTTTCAGATGGGAAAAAACTTTGTCACAGGAAAGACTTGTCAAGGCAGGCGGGATATAGTATTTTATAATAGTGTGACCCGTTTTGAGGGATATGCATTTCCATCCGGGCAAGGGCCCCCGCTTTCTGGGCGTCCTGCCTTTTTCACATCCGTATTATTCAGTAAAAATTCATCTACGGAGGGACAGCAGGCATGAGCGTGAACATGAAGGAAATCTTTGGCTCCAACGTATTCAGCACCTCGGTGATGCGGGAGCGTCTGCCCAAGAAGGTGTTCCAGGAGGTCATGGACGTTATGGAGCACGGCGGCAACATCAGCATGGCGACCGCCGACGTGGTGGCCAACGCCATGAAGGACTGGGCGGTGGAAAAGGGCGCCACCCATTACACCCACTGGTTCCAGCCGCTCACCGGCGTTACCGCCGAGAAGCACGATTCCTTCCTCACCCCTCCCCAGGACCACAAGGTGCTGCTGCAGCTGACGGGCAAGCAGCTGATTATGGGCGAATCGGACGCCTCCTCCTTCCCCTCCGGCGGGCTGCGCTCCACCCACTACGCCCGGGGCTACACCGCCTGGGACATGACCTCCCCCGCCTTCGTCAAGGAGATGACCGCCGGCACCATCCTGTGCATCCCCACCATCTTCGTGTCCTACCACGGTGAGGCGCTGGACAAGAAAACGCCTTTGCTGCGCTCCATGGAGGCGCTGAATACCCAGGCGCTGCGGATTGTGCGTCTGTTCGGCAACACCCAGGCCACCCGGGTGTTCCCCTCTGTAGGCCCGGAACAGGAGTATTTCCTGGTGGATCGGGAGAAGTACCTACAGCGGCGGGATCTGATTTACACCGGCCGCACCCTCTTTGGCGCTCCCGCCCCCAAGGGCCAGGAGCTGGAGGATCAGTATTACGGCGTGATCCGGGACCGGGTGGGCGCGTTTATGGCCGACCTGAACCAGGAGCTGTGGAAGCTGGGCATCCCCGCCACCACCCAGCACAACGAGGTGGCCCCCGCCCAGCATGAGATGGCCCCCATCTATACCATGTGCAACCTGGCGGTGGATCAGAACCAGCTGACCATGGAGACCATGAAGCGGGTAGCCACCCGCCACGGCCTGGTGTGCCTGCTCCACGAAAAGCCCTTCGCTGGGGTCAACGGCTCCGGCAAGCACAACAACTGGTCCATCGGCACCGACACCGGTGAAAACCTGCTGGACCCCGGCGACACCCCCAACGAGAACCTTCAGTTCCTGCTGGTGCTGTCCTGCATCATGAAGGCGGTGGATGTCCACGCCGACCTGCTGCGCCAGTCCGCCGCCTGTGTAGGCAATGAGCACCGCCTGGGCGGCCAGGAGGCTCCCCCCGCCATCATCACCATCTACCTGGGGGACCAGCTGCAGCACGTGGTGGACCAGATCGTGTCCAACGCCGACTGTATCAAGCTGCTGGCCAGCGGCGAGCTGGATTCCGGCGTGTCTACCGTCCCCCTGCTGAACCGGGACGCCACCGACCGCAACCGTACCACCCCCTTTGCCTTCACCGGCAACAAGTTTGAGTTCCGCATGGTGGGCTCCTCCGACTCCATTGCCGACGCCAACACCACCCTTAACGCCATTGTGGCGGAGGCCATGTGTGACGCCGCCGACGTGCTGGAGGGGGCTGAAAATCTGGAATCGGCCTGTATGAAGCTCATCCACGACAACATGACCAAGCACCAGCGCATCCTGTTCAACGGCAACTCCTATTCCGAGGAGTGGGTGCAGGAGGCCGCCCGCCGGGGTCTGCCCAACCTGGTCTCCCTGGTGGATACCGTCCCCGCCCTGACCACGGAGAAGGCGGTGCAGCTGTTCTCCAAATTCGGCATCTACACTCCGGCGGAGCTGGAAGCCCGGGCGGAGATTATGTACGAGACCTACGTCAAGGTGGTAAAAATTGAGGCCACCACTATGATCCACATGGCGGCCAAGCACTACATCCCCGCCGTCATCCAGTACACCACCACCCTGGCCAAGTCCATCAGTTCCGTGTCCAAGGCATGTCCCCAGGCCGACCTGTCTGTGCAGCGGAAGCTGCTGGCCGCGGTGAGCGACCACCTGGCCCAGGCGTCCTGCGCACTGGAACAGCTCAAGCCCCTGATGGACCGGGTGGACGCCATCCAGGATCTGAAGGAGATGGCCCTGACCTATCACCGGGCTGTCATCCCCGCCATGGACGCCCTGCGCTACCCCATCGACGCCCTTGAGCTGATGGTGGATAAGGACGTCTGGCCTGTCCCCACCTACGGCGACCTGATGTTTGAGGTATGATCCCATAGCGGCAATGAACACATCCACCAGCGAAGCTGGTGGTTGTCACTATGCGGGCATAGCCCTCTGTTCCTCGCGGACGCGTACAACGCGTAATACGGTCTGCCAGC
>CASFCW010000083.1 GCA_949293165.1 uncultured bacterium | reverse complement strand
CCCAGGAAATCCGGGTCAATCACCGCCTTGGTGCCCAGGATGACCCGGGCCACCCCGGCGTCCACGTACCGGGCGATGGTGTCCAGGCTGCGGATGCCGCCGCCGATCTCCACCTGGAGGGATGTCTGCCTGCATACCTTTTGTACCACGGAGAAATTGGGGGTGGAGCCGTCCCGGGCCCCCTCCAAATCCACCATGTGGAGCCAGCGGGCCCCGGCGGACTGGAAGTCCAGGGCCTGGGCGGCGGGGTCGTCCCGGTAGACCGTCATCTGCTGGTAATCCCCCCGGGTGAGCCGCACCACCTTGCCTCCGTACAGGTCAATGGCGGGAAATAATTCCATGGTCACTCACTCCATTCACAGTAGGCCTTCAGCAGCCGCAGGCCGGCAGGGCCGCTTTTTTCCGGGTGGAACTGAAAGCCAAAGACGTTGCCGTTCTGCACCGCCGCCGTCAGCTCCCGGCCGTACTCGGTGGTGGCGGTGCACTGGTCGCCGCAGTCAAAGCCGGCGAAGGAGTGGACAAAGTACATGGGCTCCCCCTCGGGGATGTCCCGGAATACCGGGCTGAGGGGCCGGTCCTTGGGGAAGTGGAGGGCGTTCCAGCCCATGTGGGGGACGGGCAGCTCACCGCCGATCACAGGGCGGATGTCCCGCACCTGGCCGGCCACCAGGCCCAGGCCCTCATAGTCCCCGTACTCATAGGAGCGCTGGAGCAGCAGCTGCATCCCCAGGCAGATGCCCAGCAGGGGCTTGCCGGTGGCGGCCTGCTCCCGCACAGCGTCAAACATGCCGGTCTCCCGCAGCTTGGCGATGGCGTCCCCAAAGGCGCCTACGCCGGGGAGGATGATGTGGTCGGCCTGGTTGAGCACCGCCCGGTCCCGGGTGATGACGGCCTCCTCCCCGATGGCGGTGAGGGAGCTTTTCAGGGAGAACAGGTTGCCCAGGCCGTAGTCGATAATGGCGATCATTCCGCCGCCTCCTTCTTGGTGAGATTGCGCTCCAGGGCGTCCCGCATGGCCAGGATCTCCTGATGCTTGAATTTGTAGCTGACCTTGTTGCTGATAAACCGGGCGCTGATGTCCACGATGGTCTCCAGGGGGGCCAGGTGGTTTTCCAGCAGGGTCTTGCCCGTCTCCACAATGTCCACGATTACGTCGGACAGGCCCAGGATGGGGGCCAGCTCGATGGAGCCGTTGAGTTTGATGATGTCGATGTCCTGGGAGCGGGAGTCGTAGTACCGGGTGGCGATGTGGGGGAATTTGGTGGCCACCCGCAGGGTCTTGTTGGGGTCCTGATAAAAATTCTCCGGCCCGGCCACGCACATCCGGCACCGGCCCATGCCCAGGTCCAGCAGCTCATATACGTCGGGGCTGTATTCCAGCAAAATGTCCTTGCCGGCGATGCCCACGTCGGCGGCGCCCCGCTCCACGTAGATGCTCACGTCGGAGGGCTTGACCCAGAAATAGCGCACCCCCTTTTCCGGGTTCTCAAAGGTGAGCTTCCGGTTCTTTTCCAAAATGGCGGGGCAGTCGAAGCCGGCGGCGGCCAGGGTCTCATAGGCCTTTTCCCCCAGCCTGCCCTTGGGCAGCGCGACGTTAATCATGACAGCACCTCCTCCGGGGAGCAGCCCGGAACATAGCGGACGGATTTCCGGCACCGGATGGGGGCCGCGGGGGCCCCCTCCTCCTGGCAGCGGACGGAGCAGCCCCGTTCCCGCACCTGGCTGGCCAGGGCGGCCAGCTCCGCCGGGTCGTCCTCCGGGCCGTAGGTCAGCAGCAGATCCACGTCGTACTGCCGCTCCTGCCGGAGGGATTCCTCCAGCCGGCCGGTATACAGGGCAAAGCCGATGGCCCCCACGTCCTTCCCCATCTTCCGGGGCAGGGGGTCGTACCGCCCGCCGGACAGGGCGAGCACCGGCACATTGGGCAGGAATCCCTGGAAAATCACGCCGTTGTAGTAGTCCAGGCTGTTCATCAGGGAGAAGTCCAGCCGCACCCGGTCCTCCAGGCCGAAGGCGGCCAGGATGTCGGCGGTGCGGGCCAGCTGGCGCAGGGCCTGGCGGCTGGCATCATCCTCAGCCAGGGCCTCCGCCTGGGCGATGCCCTCCCGCAGGGGGGCGTACAGCTCCATCAGCTCCAGCAGGGTGGCGGCGCTTCCCGCCGTTAGCCGGCCCTCCCGGGCCATGGCCTGGATGCCGGGGGCGTTTTTCTGGGCCAGGAGGGAGAGCGCCTCTTCCCGCCGGGCCCCTTCCAGGGCCATGCCGTCCAGCAGGCAGCCCACAAAGCTCACGTCGGACAGGTCCAGCACATAGTCGGGGGAGATGGCCTCCAGGGTCTTGGCGGCCAGGGCGATTACCTCCGCCTGGGCGTAAGGGTCGATGGCGCCCACCGACTCCACCCCGATCTGGAGGATTTCCCGGAAGGTGCCCCCCATCTCCCGGTAGACATTTTCGTTGTAGTAGACCTTCTCCGTGTCGCCGGCGTTGTTCTTGATGATGGACAGGGTGATGTCCGGCTTCAGCGCCTTCAGGGAGCCGTCGGCGTCGGTAAAGGTGATGATATTCCCCCGGCGGAGAAAGTCCTTGTTCTGGGCGTACAGGTCATAGTCCTCGAATTTGGACATGCGGAACCTGCGGTAGCCATAGCGTTCATACAGGGGGTTGAGTCGTTCTTCCAGCATGGTGTCCGCTCCTTACTTACAGCATTCCCTTGGTGGATGGGATTTCGTCCCGGAAGTCCGGGTCGATGGCCGCGGCCTGGCGCAGACACCGGCCCAGGGCCTTGAAGGCGCCCTCTACGATATGGTGGCTGTTGCGGCCGCAGACCTTCCTCAGGTGGAGGGTAAGCCTGGCGTTGGCGGCAAAGGCCTCCATAAACTCATACACCAGCTGGGTGTCGAAGGAGCCGATCTTTTCCGTGGGGATGTCCAGGTCGTCGTAGTAGCCGCCCCGGCCGGACAGATCCACCCCGCAGAGGATCAGCGCCTCGTCCATGGGCAGATGGAGGGAGGCGTACCGCTGGATGCCCCGCTTGTCCCCCAGGGCCTGGGCGAAGGCCTGGCCCAGGGCGATGCCGATGTCCTCCACGCTGTGGTGGTCGTCCACCTGGGTGTCCCCATTGCAGGTCAGGGCCAGGTCCATCCGCCCGTGGCGGGCCAGCAGGGTAAGCATGTGGTCCAAAAAGCCCACGCCGCTGTCAATCTGGCTGTCTCCCCGCCCATCCAGGCAGAGGGAGAGGCGGATTTGGGTCTCGTTGGTGCTGCGGGTTATCTCAGCCTGTCTCATATCCATCACCTAGTTCAGAATTTCGTTCAGAGCCTGGAGCATGGCGTCCATCTGCTCCCTGGTCCCGATGGTAATGCGGTTAAAATCCCGGATGGGGTCTTTCTCAAAGTGACGCACCAGGATGCCCTTCTCCTTCAGCCGGAGGTAGACCTCCAGGCCGGAGAGGGCGGGGGTTTTGGCAAAGAGGAAGTTGGCCTTGGAGTCCAGCACGGTGAACCCCATGTCCTCCAGGGCGGCCTTGGTGTAGGCCCGGGTGTCCATAATCTTTTTGCAGTTGTCGTCGAAGTACGCCTGCTCCGCCAGGGCGGCCGCTCCGGCCCGAAGGGTCAGGCGGTTGACGTTGTAGGGGTTGGTGGAAAATTTAATGGTCTCCAGGTCCTGGATCAGGGTCTCGCTGCCCAGGGCGTAGCCCAGCCGGGCCCCCGCCATGGAGCGGGACTTGGAGTAGGTCTGCACCACCAGCAGGTTGTCGTATTTGGGGATGAGAGGCACACAGCTCTCCCCGCCAAAGTCCACGTAGGCCTCGTCCACCACCACCACGCTGTCCGGGTTGCGCCGGATGATCTCCTCCATCTCCGCCCGGCTGAGGGCCAGGCCGGTGGGGGCGTTGGGGTTGGCGATGACGATGGTCTGGTCCAGGCCGTAGTAATCCTCCCCGTGCAGGCGGAACGCCCCGTCCAGGGGGATGATCCGGGGGGAGATGTGGTACAGGTCGGCAAACACCGGGTAAAACCCGTAGGTAATGTCGGCAAAGGCCACCCCGCGGCCGTCGGTGGCGTAGGCCATAAAGGCGAAATTCAGCGCCTCATCCGAGCCGTTGCCCACGTACACGTTTTTGGGCTCCAGCCCGTACTGCGCGGCCAGGGCGGCCTTCAGGGCCTTGGCCTCCGGATCGGAATACAGGCGCAGGTCGGCGGCCTCCTGCCGGTTCAGGGCGTCCAGCACCCCGGGCGCGGGGGGATAGGGGGATTCGTTGGTATTCAGCTTGATATAGCGCCGGTCCTGGGGCTGCTCCCCAGGGGTGTAAGGGGCCAGAGCGGCCAGCGAGCTGCTGAGAAACCGGGACATAGAGCGCCCTCCTCTCGAAACTTCTATTCGTTAGTCTGCTAAAGACATGTTGTATGATACTATTCCTTGTGCAATTTGTCAAGAGGGGATTTCCCATTTTAGGCAGAAGCCCGGGGCGGCTGGGAAAAGCCGCCCCGGGAGCAGGAAATTATTTGCCCAGATAGCCGCCGTCCACGGGGATAATAGCCCCGGACAGGTAGGCGCTGGCCTCGCTGGCCAGAAAAACCACCACACCCTGGAGATCCTCCGGCCGGCCCCAGCGGCGGGCGGGGATGCGGCGGGTGACCTCCTCATACTGGGGCGGGTTTTTCTCCTTCATGTCGGCGGTGAGCTCGGTGACCATGTAGCCGGGGGCGATGGCGTTGACGGTCACGCCCCCCTGGGTCCACTCGTTGGCCAGGGCCCGGGTCAGCTGCATCACGCCGCCCTTGCTGGCGGCGTAGGCGGGGATGAGCTCGCTGCCGAAGAAGGAGGTGAGGGAGGCGATGTTGATAATCCGCCCCTGCCCCTGGGCCAGCATGGTCCGCCCCGCCTGCTGGGCCAGGGCGAACACGGCGGTGAGGTTGGTGTCCACAATGGCGTTCCACCGTTCCAGGGGGAAGTCCACCGCCTTGCACCGGTGCTGGATGCCGGCGTTGTTTACCAGGATATCCAGCCGTCCGCCCAGCTGGTCCAGGGCCTGCTGATAGAGGGCGGGGATGTCCTCCAGCCGGGTGAGGTCGCCGGACACCCAGGTTACCGGGGCGCCGTCCCGGCTCATCTCCTCCGCGGCCCGCTCCAGCCGCTGCCCGTTCCGGGCGATGAGCACCACCCTGGCCCCTGCCTTGTGCAGTCCCTCGGCCATGGCCCGGCCCAGCCCTGTGGCGCCGCCGGTGACAATGGCGGTTTTGCCTGTGAGGTCAAACATGCTGTGTACCCAATCCATAACGTATGCCTCCTTAATGATGTCGCTCACCGGCTGGATGGTGGGAAGGAGAATTCTCATCATTCGTCTTGAGCTGTCTGCCCTTATAGTATACAATAGAACGGTAACAATGGTAAAGGGAAAGCCCGGGGCCGCCGGCTCCGGGCTTATCATAGCGTCACGGAAGGAGCGATACCATGTCAACAGCAAAGACCATCCCTCAGCGCAGTGAGATTCCCCAGGAATTTACCTGGGACACCACCCATCTCTACCCCACGGACCAGGCCTGGGAGGAGGATTTTACCCGCCTGAAGGGCCAGGTGGAGGAGCTGGCGGGATATGAGGGGCGGCTGGGGGAGTCGGCGGACACCCTGTACGCCTTTGTCACCCTGGAGCAGGACGCCGGGGAGCGGCTGTCCCGCCTGATGAACTACGCCCAGCGCAAGGGCGACGAGGACACCCGGGAGGCCAAATACCAGGCCCTGGTGGGCCGGATTACCACCCTGTACGTCTCCTTTTTGGAGGCGGTGGCCTTTGAGGTGCCCCAGGTGCTGGAGATCCCCCAGGAGAAGCTGGACCAATTTTTCC
>CASFCW010000082.1 GCA_949293165.1 uncultured bacterium | reverse complement strand
CGTGAATCCTTTCTCCACTGCTCCATAAAACACACCCCCGCATCTGATACCATTTTACCAGATGCAGGGGCGTTTTGGAAGTTTTTCGACAGTCTGAAAAATGCGGAGCGCCTGTGGCGCTCCGCATTTTTGATTCGTTCAATCAGCACTTCTCGAAGATGGTGGCAACGCCCATGCCGCCGCCGATGCACAGGGTGGCCAGGCCCTTCTTGGCCTCGTCCCGCTTCTGCATCTCGTGGAGCAGGGTGACGATGATCCGGGCGCCGGAAGCGCCCACGGGGTGACCCAGGGCGATGGCGCCGCCGTTGACGTTGACCTTGCTCATGTCGAAGCCCAGCTCACGGGCCACGGCGATGGACTGGGCGGCAAAGGCCTCGTTGGCCTCCACCAGATCCATGTCCTGGATGGACAGGCCGGCCTTCTCCAGGGCCTGGCGGGAAGCGGGCACGGGGCCCACGCCCATGATCTTGGGATCAACGCCGCCCTGGCCCCAGCTGACCAGCTTGGCCATGGGCTTCAGGCCGTACTTCTCAACCGCCTCGCCGGAAGCCAGCACGATGGCGGCAGCGCCGTCGTTGATGCCGGAGGCGTTGGCGGCGGTCACCCGCTGCTCATGCTTCTTGGTGTCGGCCTCGTGGACGACAGTGGGCTGGAAGGTGTGGACAATCCCGTCCTCCACGCCCTCGGGGCCCACGGGGAAGGCGCCCCGCAGCTTGGAGATGCTCTCGGCGGTCACGCCGGCGCGGGGGAACTCGTCCACCTTGAACTCCACCATTTCCTTCTTCTTCTTGATCATGATGGGCACGATCTCATCATTGAACCGGCCGGAAGCCAGGGCGGCCTCAGCCTTGTTCTGGGAGGAGGCGGCGAACTCGTCCAGCTCCTGACGGGTGATGCCCCACACGTCGCAGATGTTCTCGGCGGTGGTGCCCATGTGATAGTTGTTGTAAGCGTCCCACAGGCCGTCCTTAATCATGGTGTCCACCACCTTCTTGTCGCCCATGCGGGCGCCCCAGCGCTCGTCAGGCAGGGCAAAGGGAGCGGCGGACATATTCTCGGTGCCGCCGGTAACCACCACGTCGGCGTCGCCGGTGAGGATGGCGCGGGCGCCCTCAATCACGGACTTCATGCCGGAGCCGCACACCATGCCCACGGTGTAGGCGGGCACGCTCATGGGCACGCCGGCCTTCAGAGAGGCCTGCCGGGCCACGTTCTGGCCCAGGCCAGCGGTGAGGATGCAGCCGAACATCACCTCGTCCACGTTCTCAGGCTTCACGCCGGCCCGGTTCAGGGCTTCTTTAATCACGGCGGCGCCCATCTCAGCGGCGGGCACATCCTTCAGGCTCCCACCGAAGGAACCGATGGCGGTACGGCAGCAGTTTACGACATAGACCTCTTTCATCCTTATGTAACCTCCACATGATTTACTTCAGCCCCCCAGGGGCGCTGGCGTCTGCTTCTGGGCTGATTATACTGAATTTCCCGAGAAAAAGCAATGAGTTTTTTTGTTCTTTTTCGCTTTTTCCAAAGGCAATTTGGATGGAATGTTGTGCTTTTTGATAGAAAATGATAAAAAATGAAGGCAATCCAGATGATTGCCTTCATTTTTGTTAATAATTTAACATGCTTCTTTCCCGCCAGGTCAGCAGCTGGTGCGTCTCGTCCAGCATCCCCAGCTCTTTCAGGACCGCCAGGGTGTTCTCCGCCTGGGGGGTGAGGGTGATCATAAAGTCACTCTGGTAGAAGCGATCCGATTCCCCGTCGCCGCTGGGACTGCTGTACAGGTAGGTCAGGGTGAGATCCGCGGTATAGGTGTTGTCCATCCGACCGTCTTCCCCGTCGAACAGGTAGCGCACCCCGATGGCACCCTGGTCAAAGTCGGCCTTGATTGCCTGCCACACCTGATCCAGATTCTCACCCAGCTCCGCGCTCTCGTACTGCTGCTCCACCGTGTTCCAAACCCGGTCCACGTAGCCGTAGTCCAGCTGTACGCCGTCCATCCGGCCGATGTCGTAGAGCTGGGCCACATTATCCCGGTCCCGGATGATCCGCTGGGCCGCGCAGGTCACCGTGCCCGGGGTATCCTGGTCGGCGATCCGAATGGGGATGTCGCTGTATCTCCGGTGGATCACCTGTCCGTCCTCCATGGTGTAGGACAGGCTGAACCACAGATAATCGTCGTGGTCGTTTTGCTGCGCCTCCGCCCGCTGATTCACCGTGCAACGGTGCAGCTCCAGAATGCGCTGAATCCCTTCCTCATCCTCCCGGATGATGGGGTATGCGCCGCCGTCGGAGGGATAACCATTGAGGCCGTGAAGGCTGACGGATACCACTTTCGTTTCATCCGGCGTCCAGGTCTCATAGCCGTACCAGTCATAGTTCAGGCTCAGGCCCAGCAGGCAGACCACACCGGCGATCACCACGCCGCCCTTCCATGCCTTCCATACCCGGAAGGACTTGCGCAGCAGCATTTCGGCGGCAAAATAGCCCACTACCGTCCAGAAGATAATCCACGCGGTATAGACCATGCCCGCGTTTACGTAGAGGACAGAGCAGGTGAGCATCCCGCCCGTCAGGCCCACGCACAGGGCCACGCCATACTTGCATACTTGAAGATGGGGCGCACCACATGTACCGCCACCACGTCTCCCGCAGACTCCACGCTCCGCTGGCGGTACACCAGCATGGCTGCCACAGCCAACACCACGCCAGCCACCGCGTATACCGCCACGGCCTGGGGGTTACCCAGGGAAGCCACCCCGGCGCCGTCATAGACCGCGTTTATGCCATCGCCCATCTTCAGCATAGGCGTCAGCCAGCCGCCCACCGCCCATATGGCAGAGTTGAATCTTTCAAACCCGAACAGGAACATGGTCAGCACCTGCTCCACCAGGCCCATAATCAAGTAAACCAGGAAGTTCAGAATGCCGTAGAACACCGGCAGGGCCAGCAGGTGGCCGGTAAACATGGCGCAGAACACGGCGAAGGAGTAGAAGAACAGGCACATCCCGCTCTGGGCCAGCAGCCACAGGGTCAGCGGCCACAGGTCCAGGCAGCCGGTGGATGCCTCAATGGCCACCATCAGCCCATATACCGCCAGATGGGGCACAATCAGGAAGGACAGTCCCGCCAGATAGTGGGTGATGAACAGCCCCTCCCGGCGCACAGGCAGGGCATGGATCATGCAGGCGGAGCGGCTGGAATAGAGATAGCTGAATACCGCCATGGCACACAGCACGCCCATCAAAAACGCCACCAACATACCTGCCTGCAGCACGTCAGGCACCCGTTCCGCCTGGGTGGTCAGGTATTCCAGCAAATCCCCATCCTGCCACTGATTGCGGCGGGTGATTTCGGCAAGGAAGCGCAGGGGCAGCACCATGGTCCAAAAGGCGGCGTACAGCGCCCACAGGGGCCAGAACCGCAGGATCATTTTGCGGTACAGCGTGCCGTTAAAGAACGATGTCCCGGACCGCATAGTCCTCACCTCCCAATTCATAAATGAAAATCTCCTCCAGGGACAGGGGCAGTGCCTCCATCAGCAGGGGCTCCAGGGCAGCCACTTCTTCCTTCACCTGCTTGGCCTCCCCCCGGACGATCAGGGTATAGACCCGGCCCACCTGGCTGACGTGAAGCGCCTTTATATCCTGGGGCAGCTGGGGCATCTCCGCCTCCCGGAAGGCCACCTGCAGCTTCAGGATATTGTCCTGCAGCTGGCTGAGGGACCGCTCCAGCAGCACCCGGCCGTGGGACAGGATGCCCACATGGTCGCACACATCCTCCAGCTCCCGGAGGTTATGGGAGGACACCAGCACGGTGGTGCCCCGCTGGGCCACATCCCCCATGAGCAGGGACCAGACCTGCCGGCGCATTACCGGGTCCAGGCCGTCTACCGGCTCATCCAGCACCAGCAGATCCGGGTTGCAGCACAGGGCCAGCCAGAAGGCGCTCTGCTTCTGCATGCCCTTGGACAGCCGCCGGATGGGGGCGTTTTCGTCCACCGCCGGGAAGGCCTCCTTGAGCGCCGCGTATCGTTTGTCGTCAAACTGGGGGTAAATGCCCCGGTAGAACTTCATCATGTCCTTGGTCGAAGCGGACATGAAGTAATACAGCTCGTCGGGAATCCAGGCGATGCGGCTTTTCACCCGGGGATTTTCGTACACCGGCTCCCCATCCACCAGCACCGACCCGGCGTCCGGGCGGTATACGCCGGTGATGTGCCGCAAAATGGTGGACTTGCCCGCTCCGTTGGGGCCGACCAGGCCGTAGATGGAGCCGTTTTCCACCGACATGCTCAAATCATCCAAGGCCCGGAAGCCATCGAATGTCTTGACCACATGATTGACTTGAATCATGGTCTTCCTCCTCTCGTCTCCGCGGCCCGAATGCGGGCCGTCAGGCTGTCTCCCGTCACACCCAGGTAGAGCAGTTCCTCCGTCACCGCGTCAAACCGCATCAGCAGCCGTTCCCGGCGCTTGCCGTCCACCCCGGTGTGGGGCGCCACAAAGGAGCCCTTTCCCGGCACGGAATAGACATAGCCCTCCGACTCCAGGGCCTCATAGGCCCGCTGGATGGTATTGGGGTTGATAGCCAGGGTGCTGGCCAGTGACCGCACAGAGGGGAGCTTTTCCCCCTCCTCCATGGCGCCCGCCACCATCAGCCGGCGCAGGCCGTCCCGCACCTGCTCATAGATGGGCCGGGCGTCCCGATAATCCAAATGGAGCATGGTATCCTCCTTTCCCAGCTCAATTTCTGTACTAGCCGTGTTAGTACAGTCAGTGTAACCCCCCCTTGTGCAGAAAGCAATTAAGATCCTCTTAAAAATTTCTGAATTCCCAGGTTTTTTCCCTATGCATTTGGAAGGGAACGTGGTATGATATTATACACGGATTCATCTCATCTGGAGATGTGTCTTCCCCCCGCCCGCCCTTGCGCGGCGGGGCGCAGTTGATGTGCTTCCAGCGAAGCACGGAGGAGGCCTTGCCATGTTTTCATCTGTAGGATTTATCGGTACCGGCACCATGGGCTCCGCCCTGGCTCGGGCCGCGGTAAAGGGCGCCCAGGGCGCCCCCATTTTCCTGGCCAACCGTTCCCCAAAGAAGGCCCAGGCCCTGGCCAAGGAGCTCAATGAACAGTTTGTGGGCAGCAGCGTGGCCACCGCCACCACCAACGAGGTCATTGCCCGGCACTGCAGCATCATCTTCCTGGCGGTCAAGCCCCAGATCATCCCCGGGATGCTGGCCACCATCGCCCCCATCCTGGCCGCCCGGACCGACCACTTTGTATTGGCGTCCCTTGCCGCCGGCGTGGACGCCAAGCGGATTCGGGAGCTGCTGGGCGGGGACTACCCCGTCATCTGCCTGATGCCCAACACCCCCGTGGAGATCGGCGCCGGCATGGTGCAGTATTGCGGCGAGGGCACCACCCCGGAGGAGCTGGCGGATTTCGAGGCCCTCCTCTCCTCCGCCGGGCTGGTGGATCAGGTCAACGCCAACCGCATGATTGCCGCCACCGCTGTTTCCGGCTGTGGTCCCGCCTTCTGCGCCATTTTTGTGGAGGCCATTGCCGACGCGGGCGTGGCCTGCGGCCTGCCCCGGGACAAGGCCCAGCTCTACGCCGCCCAGATGGTTTACGGCACCGCCCGGCTGATGCTGGAAAACAGGCTCCACCCCGGCCAGCTGAAGGACGGCGTCTGTTCCCCCGCCGGCTCCACCATCCAGGGCGTCCGTACCCTGGAGGCACGGGGCTTCCGCTCCGCCGCCTTCGAGGCGGTGCTGGCCGCCTACGAAAAGACGGTGGAAATGGGCGACGTGTAAACTCCGCCGCACCTTCCCGCCCCACCCATCATACATTGGAAAGCACTCACCTTACGGACGGCCCCGGCAGCACCGGGTGCCGGCACTCAAATGGAAAGGACGATGGCATTTTGAATCCCAATTATGAGCAGTTCCATCTGGCCGCCGGAGACCTGCTCCAGTCAGAGCCGGTGCGCCGCATGGGCTGCTGGAACCACCACGGACAGGTTACCACCCTGGACCACTCCCTCTTTGTAGCCTACTGCTCCTACCGGGCAGCCCGTGCCCTGGGCATGGACGCCGCGGCAGCAGCCCGGGGCGGCCTGCTCCACGACCTGTATCTCTACGACTCCCGGGACAAATCCGCCCATCCCGGCTGGCAGTGCTTCGACCACCCCAGAGCCGCCGCCCGCAACGCCCGTCAACTCACCTCCCTCACCCAGAAAGAGGAGAATATCATCCTCTCCCACATGTGGCCCCTGGGCGGCGCCCTGCCCCGCTCCCCGGAGGCCTGGCTGGTGGATGTGGTGGATACAGTGTGCGCCACTCTGGAGCTGTCCCGGGTCTACCATCCCCAGCGCCTTCGCCGGCGCTTGGGCGTCTCCCCCCTGGTCCCCCAGGCAAAGCCACACGTGAGGAAGGGACAGATGTCCGCTGTAGCCGCACAATAATCTTTTCTCCCCTGTGCGTTCGCGGAAAAATTGCACAAAAATCTTCGTTTGTCAAAAATTTTTCCTCTTTCCTCTTGTGGCCTCAAAGTTTCCCTGCTAATATGCTATAATGTCTGTGAGAGCGTCATTCCGGCGGGGAGCGGCCCGCATGTACACATACAGGAGAAGCAGAAATTCAGGGGGAGCAGGCGGCTGCGGCCCCACACTATGGAAGGAAGTTGAGTATGATTACACACGGAAAGAGCATCAAGATCTTTACGGGCAACTCCAATCCCAATCTGGCCAAGGGCATTTGCCAGGAGCTGGGCGTGCCCCTGGGCAACGCCGAGGTAGGCTCCTTTGCCGACGGCGAGAACTTTGCCTCCATCTACGAGACGGTGCGCGGCGCCGACGTGTTTGTGGTGCAGTCCACCTGCCCCTTTGAGAAGGACGGCGTAATGCACACCGTCAACGACGCGCTGATGGAGCTGCTCATCATGATGGATGCTCTGCGCCGGGCCTCTGCCGGCCGGATCACCGCGGTGATCCCCTACTTTGGCTATGCCCGTCAGGATCGCAAGACCAAGCCCCGTGACCCCATTTCCGCCAAGCTGGTGGCCAACCTGATTACCCGCGCCGGCGCCGACCGGGTGCTGACCATGGACCTCCACGCCAACCAGATCCAGGGCTTCTTTGACATTCCCGTGGATAACCTGCTGGGTTCCCCCATTTTTGTCAACGAGTTTTTCCGTAAGTTTGCCGCGGTGCAGGACGACACCATGGTGGTCTCCCCCGACGTGGGCTCCGTGGCCCGGGCCCGTGCCTTTGCCCAGAAGCTGGGGATGCCCCTGGCCATCGTGGACAAGCGCCGCCAGAAGGCCAACTCCTCCGAGGTTATGAATATCATCGGCGATGTGCGGGATAAGCACGTCATCCTCCTGGACGACATGGTGGACACCGGCGGGTCTCTCTGCCACGCCGCCAAGGCCCTGGTGGACATCGGCAACGCCAAGAGCGTCACCGCCTGCGCCAGCCACGGCCTGCTCTCCGGCCCCGCCATCCAGCGCATCAACGACAGCGTTATCGACGAGGTGGTGTTCCTGGACACCATCCCCCCCAAGAACGGCGCCAAGTGCGACAAGATCCGCTACATCTCCGTGGCCCACATGTTCGCCGAGGCCATCAGCCACATCTACGAGGAGACCTCTGTTTCCCGTCTGTTCTCCTGAGCCTTCAGTCCTCCGGGGACGGGCCGTCGGCCCGTCCCCGGTTTTGTATGAGGTGACCCTTTCTATGCTGTTTCAAAAAAAAGCCGGCGGCGCCGGCTGGCTCCTGGTCTGCCTGGGCAACCCGGGAGAAAAATATGAAAACACCCGCCACAACGTGGGCTTCATGGTGGCCGACGAGCTGGGGGAGCGGCAGAACGCCCCCATTCAAAAGCTGAAATTCAAGGCCCTGACCAACCTGTTCACCATTTCCGGGGAAAAGGTGCTGGTTATGAAGCCGGTGACCTATATGAACCTGTCCGGCGAGGCGGTGCGCCAGGCGGCGGACTTTTACAAAATTACCCCTGAGCACATCCTGGTGGTGTCCGACGACACGGCCCTGGCTGTGGGGCGGCTCCGGGTGCGCCGGGGCGGCTCCGCCGGCGGGCACAACGGGCTGAAAAACATCATCCAGCACCTGGGCACCGACCAGTTCCCCCGCATCCGGGTGGGCGTGGGAGAAAAGCCCCATCCGGACTACGACATGGCCGACTGGGTGCTGGGCAAGTTCCAGGGGGAGGATCTGGCCGCCATACAAAAGGCGGTGGTCCGGGCCGCCGACTGCGTGGAGTGCTTTTTGAAGGACGGCCCCGACAGGGCCATGAATCAGTTCAACGGATAAAAAAGGGACCGCTGCCATGCAGCGGTCCCTCAGACTGTCGAAAAACTTCCAAAACGCCCCTGCATCTGGTAAAATGGTATCAGATGCGGGGGTGTGTTTTATGGAGCAGTGGAGAAAGGATTCACG
>CASFCW010000081.1 GCA_949293165.1 uncultured bacterium | reverse complement strand
ACAGGATAGGGTTCCGCACACCAGCACGAAAGACAGGCTAACGGTTATTTCCCAAAACCCCCGCACAAAGCCCCTTGTCTTTTGAGCGGAATCTACTGTCCTCCATAAAAGGTCATTCAACCTCCTGTGGGGGACCGGGGGGAGAGCGGGGATAAGTCATGGGCCTGCCCATGACTTCTGCTCCCCGCGGACCCCCGGCACGCTTTTGGTTCCTTTTGTCGTGTAACAAAAGGAACCCGCCCGCAGGCGGCCCTACTTTCTTAAAAGAAAGTAGGCAAAGAATTTTGTGCGAAACTCCGTTTCGCCCTCGCCGCCTACAGTTTAAATTTAATTCCACACCACAGCACGAAAGACGGGGTTCCGTAATTCCCAACTCTTAAATCATAAAAGAGGGGTGTTATCTCCATGCCGGAAAAACGCTGCACCTTCTGCGGAAAAGAACTGACTTTTTTTGACCGGGAAGTCCTGGCCTGCGGCGGCACGCCCCAGCCCTGCTGCAAAAGCTGCCGGGAGCTGCTGGTGAACCTGCCCATGGAGGAGCGGGCCCGGCGGGCCCTGGCCACCGGCCGTGCGGTGGAGTGGAAAACCGTCCAGTCCTTTTTGGACGCCCAGGAGGCATCCCGGGAGGCAGAGCGGAAGGCGGAGCAGGCCCAGCAGGACGCCCGCCGCACCGGCCGCACCTGCTCCGCCTGCGGCGGGGAGATGCTGCTGCTGGGCAGGCAGACCTTCAAGCTGGGGGAGGAGACCTTCTTTTTCAGCGACTGGAACCGTCTGATCTCCGGCTCCCTGGAGCTGGAGCTGGAGGTATGCGCCAACTGCCGGAAGGTGGCGTTCTACCTCCCGGACGGAGCCCCTTTGAACATTGACTGAAAGGTGATTGCACACATGAAAGTGGAACGCAGATGTAAGATCCTGGAGAAAACCGTCCTGGCCGGCGGCGCGGTCTCCATGACCCTGGAGGTGGGCGACATGGTCCGCGCCTCCTTCAAAAACCCCGGCCAGTTTGTCCATGTGAAGTGCGGGGAGGGCCTGCTGCTCCGCCGGCCCATCTCCGTGTGCACCTGCGGGGAGGGCGACCCCTCCGACCTGGTGCGCATCGTCTTTGAGGCCCGGGGGGAGGGCACGGCCTGGCTGGCCGCCCGGCCCGCCGGACACCCGGTGGATGTGCTGGGCCTGCTGGGCAACGGCTTCCCCATGAAGAAGGATGGCCGCTACCTGCTGGTGGGGGGCGGCATCGGCGTGCCTCCCATGCTGGGCTGCGCCCAGTTCGCCGGGGTGAAGCCCACCGCCATCCTGGGCTTCCGCTCCCAGGACAAGGTCATGCTGCTGGACGAGTTTGCCGACGTGTGTGAGAAGGTGCTGCCCGCCACCGACGACGGCTCCTTCGGCTACCACGGCTTTGTGGACGCCCTGGTGCGCCAGGAGCTGGCGGAGGATAAGGGGTATGACGCCGTGCTGGCCTGCGGCCCCAAGCCCATGCTGCGGAACGTGGCCGGGGCGGCGGAGGAATTCGGCGTGCCCTGCCTGGTGTCCATGGAGGAGCGGATGGGCTGCGGCGTAGGGGCCTGCCTGGTGTGCGCCTGCGACATGGCCGACGGCAGCCGGAAGCACGTGTGCAAGGACGGCCCGGTGTTTGACGCCAAGGAGGTGGACTGGAATGCCTAATCAGGTGGATATGACCGTCAATCTGGCGGGCATGGTGATGAAAAACCCGGTGTGCGTGGCCTCGGGCACCTACGGCTTCGGCCGGGAGTACGGCCAGTTTTATGATCTCAGCGAGATCGGCGGCATCTGCGCCAAGGGCCTGACCCTCCACCGCCGGGAGGGCAATCCCGCCCCCCGCATCGCCGAGACCCCTATGGGGATTTTGAATTCCGTGGGCCTGCAAAACCCCGGCGTGGACGCCTTTATTGACCATGAGCTGCCCTACCTGCGGCAGTTTGACGTGAAGGTCATCGCCAACATCTCCGGCAACACCCCGGAGGAGTACGGCATCATGTGCGAAAAGCTGACCCAGGCGGGTGTGGATATGATCGAGGTCAACATCTCCTGCCCCAACGTGAAGGCGGGGGGCCTGGCCTACGGCACCCGGCCGGAGCTGGCCGCCGAGGTCACCCGGGAGGCCAAGGCCCACGCCGGGCATGTGCCGGTGATGGTGAAGCTGTCCCCCAACGTGACGGATATCACCGAGATTGCCAGGGCGGTGGCCGACGCCGGGGCGGACGCCCTGTCCCTCATCAACACCCTGCGGGGGATGCGCATTGACGTGAATACCAACCGGCCGGTGCTGAAGATGAATACCGGCGGCCTGTCCGGCCCCGCCGTGCTGCCGGTGGCGGTGCGGATGGTGTGGGAGGTGGCCCAGGCGGTCAGCCTGCCCATCCTGGGCATGGGCGGCGTCAGCAAGGGGGAGGACGCGGCCCAGCTGATGCTGGCGGGAGCCACCGCCGTGGCGGTGGGCACCGCCATGTTTGCCGACCCCTTCGCCCCCATTGCCGTCCGGGACGGCCTGGCGGACATCGCCCGGCGGAAGGGCCTGGCCGCCGTGTCCCAGCTCACCGGAGCGGTACAGCCCTGGTAACGGAACATCACCGGTCTTGAGGGAGGGAGGACACCCATGCTGGAAGAACTGGTAGCCCTGATTCTGCCGCCGATTATCTCCGTCTGTGAGCTGATGGGCATTTTCGTGGTGGCCATCTCCGCCCTGCGGGCCTTCTGGGGCTACTGCAAGGGGCTGGTCACCCACACGCCCCTGGACGTGAAATTCGAGCTGGCCAACGGCCTTGCCACCAGCCTGGAATTCAAAATAGCCGCGGAGATTTTGAAAACCGTCCTGGTGCAGGAGCTCAGCGAGCTGCTGGTGCTGGCGGCGGTGGTGCTGCTGCGGGCCCTGCTGTCCCTGCTCATCCATTTTGAAATGAAATCCCATCGCTGACGGCCTCCGCCGTCGAAGGAGGCATCCACCATTCCATGACCACCATCTATCTCATCCGCCACGCCGAGGCGGAGGGCAACCTGTACCGCCGGATTCACGGCTGGTACGACGCCCTCGTCACCGAGAACGGCCTCCGGCAGATCCAGGCCCTGGCCCACCGCTTCCGGGGGGAGCGGATTGACGCGGCCTATTCCAGCGACCTGTACCGTACCCAGGCCACCGCCCAGGCGGTGACCGCCCCCAGGGGCCTGACCCTGCGGCTGCATCCCGGCCTGCGGGAGGTCAACATGGGGGCCTGGGAGGACCGCACCTGGGGGGACGTGCGCCGCTGGGACGGGGAGCGCCTTTCCCAGTTCAACCGCAGCGACCCGGCCTGGCAGGCTCCCAACGGGGAGAGCCTGGCCCAGGCGGGCAGGCGGTGCGCCGCCGCCCTGGAGGAGATTGCCCGCTCCCACCCGGAGCAGACGGTGGCCGTCTTTTCCCACGGCACCGCCATCCGCCAGGCCCTGGCCCACATCCGCGGGGTGGAACCCAAGGACTGGCCCGGCCTGCCCCACAGCGACAACACCGCCGTCACCTGCCTGGCCTGGGACGGGGCGGCCTTCCACGTGATCTACCAGGGGGACAACTCCCACCTGGACGAGTCCCTGTCCACCCTGGCCCGCCAAAGCTGGTGGCGGAAGGGCCCGGACAAGGGGGAGGATGTAAATTTCTGGTTCCGGCCCCTGGACGGGGACCGGGACCGGGACTGGTACTTATCCCTGCGCCGGGACGCCTGGGCGGAGGCCTGGGGGACGGACGTCCCCTTTGACGGGGAGGCCCTGTGGGCCGCCGCCGGGAGCTCCGACTGCTGGCTGGCCATGTCCGGGGAGGCGCCTGCCGGCGTAATCCAGGGCAGCCCCACCCGCTACCGCGACCAGGGGGCCGGGCTGATCGCCTTTGCCGCACTGGCCCCCGCCTTCCGGGGCAAGGGGCTGGGGGCCCAGCTGCTGGGCCAGGCCATCTCCCACACCCGTGGGCTGGGCATGACCTCCCTGCGGGCCCGCTGCTCCGGCCGCAGCCAGGCGGCCCTGGCCTTCTTCGCCAGGCACGGCTTTTCCACCCAGGGGGAGGACCAGCTGGGCGGGCAGACGGTGCTGCTGCTCCAGCGCCCCATCACCAAGCCCCCCCTCCCCCAAATCATCTGACCGCCTCGGGGCCCTCTCCCCTGCCGGGACGGGCCCCGTTTTCACAGGAGGAACCCTATGACCTTTGACCGCAGCCGCTTTCTCCCCGTCAGCCGGGAGGACATGGCCCAGCGCGGCTGGGACGGCTATGACGTGCTGATTATCACCGGCGACGCCTACGTGGACCACCCCTCCTTCGGCCCCACCATCATCGGCCGGGTGCTGGAGGCGGAGGGCTGGCGGGTGGCGGTGCTGGCCCAGCCCGACTGGCACGGGCCGGAGGCCTTCGCCGCCCTGGGCCGGCCCCGGCTGGCGGTGATGATCTCCGCCGGCAACATCGACTCCATGGTGGCCCACTACACCGCCGCCAAAAAGCGCCGCCATGACGACGCCTACTCCCCCGGCCGGAAGGCGGGCCTGCGCCCCGACCACGCCACCGTGGTCTACTCCAACCGGGTGCGGGAGGCCTTCGGGGACATCCCCATCATCATCGGCGGGCTGGAGGCCAGCCTGCGCCGCTTCGCCCACTACGACTACTGGGAGGACAAGGTGCGCCGGAGCATCCTCTTTGACGCCCAGGCGGACATCCTCACCTACGGCATGGGGGAGCGGGCCTCCAGGGAGATCATCGCCCGCCTGGCCTCCGGCACCCCGGTGGGGGAGATCACCGACGTGCGGGGCACCTGCGTGGCGGTGCCCAACCCGGGCCTGTGCGCCTACCCCATGGTGGAGGTGCCCTCCTTCGAGGAGGTGCGGGAGAGCAAGCGGGCCTACGCCCAGGCCAACATGACCGAGTACCTGGAGCACGACGCCGTGTCCGGCCGGGCCATTTTGCAAAAGCACGGGCGGGAGTACCTGCTGGTCAATCCCCCCGCCTACCCCCTCACCACGGCGGAGATGGACGCCGTGGCGGAGCTGCCCTACGTCCGGGAGCCCCACCCCATGTACGACGACCAGGGCGGCGTGCCCGCCATTGAGGAGGTGCGCTTCTCCGTCACCCACAACCGGGGCTGCTTCGGGGCGTGCAATTTCTGCTCCCTGGCCTTCCACCAGGGGCGCACCATCTCCTGCCGCAGCCACGAAAGCGTCATCCGGGAGGTGAAGGCCCTGACGGAGCACCCGGGCTTCAAGGGCTATATCCACGACGTGGGCGGCCCCTCCGCCACCTTCCGCCGCCCCTCCTGCCAGAAGCAGCTGAAGGCGGGGATGTGCCGCAGCCGGGCCTGCCTGGCCCCGGAGCCCTGCCCCAACCTGGACGCCGACCACACCGACTACATGATGCTGCTGCGGAAGCTCCGGGCCATCCCCAAGGTGAAGAAGGTGTTCATCCGCTCCGGCATCCGGTTCGACTACCTGATGAAGGACCCCAGCGGGGAGTTTTTCACCGACCTGGTGCAGCACCACATCTCCGGCCAGCTGAAGGTGGCCCCGGAGCACTGCGTGGCCCACACCCTGGACTATATGGGCAAGCCCCATATCCAGGTGTACGAGAAGTTCCGGGAGAAGTATTTCAAGCTCAACCGCCGCTACGGCAAGGACCAGTACCTGGTGCCCTACCTCATCTCCTCCCACCCCGGCTGCACCCTGGCCGACGCGGTGGAGCTGGCGGTGTGGCTGAACAAGCAGGGGCACATGCCCGAGCAGGTGCAGGACTTCTACCCCACCCCGGGCACCCTGGCCACCTGCATGTGGTACACCGGCCTGGACCCCCGGACCATGGAGCCGGTGTTCGTCCCCAAGACCCCCCACGACAAGGCCCTGCAGCGGGCGCTGATGCAGTGGCGCAAGCCCCAGAACCGCTCCCTGGTGCTGGAGGCCCTGCACAAGACGGGCCGGGAGGACCTCATCGGCTACGGCAAGGACTGCCTCATCCGGCCGGGCAAGCCCGCCGCCCCCGGCGGCCGTCCCCAGGGCGACAAGCCCCAGGGCAAGGGCAAGCCT
>CASFCW010000080.1 GCA_949293165.1 uncultured bacterium | reverse complement strand
TTGTCGTGCAACAAAAGGAACCCGCCCGCAGGCGGCCCTACTTTCTTAAAAGAAAGTAGGCAAAGAATTTTCCGCGAAACTTCGTTTCGCCCGCGCCGCATTAGGAAAGAGTGAAGAGTGAAGAGTGGAGAGGTAACTTCTGCGCCCCTACGGAAAGACCAAAGTCATGCGGCCAAAACCCCAGCACGAAAGACAACCCCCCCTCACGTGGACATTCCGGCTCACCTTCACCCCGCCAAAACGCTGCCAAGAGATAAAAGATCCCACGCAAGAGAAAGTCACTCTCCTGCGTGGGATCTCTATTTGTCATACGCCTGACGGAAGGCGTAGCCGCACAAAGTTCTTTGCTTCCTTTCTTACAAGGAAGGAAGTTAGGCGTGCTTCTTCACATTCATAACCAGCATCTGGAGCCGGTTTTCAATGTTGGCGAAGGAGGCGTCCGGGTCGTAATCCAGGGGGAGGATCTGGGCGTCGGGGAATCGCTCCTTGATCTTCTTGGTGATGCCCCGGCCCACCACATGGTTGGGCAGGCAGCCGAAGGGCTGGAGGATGACGAAGGCCCGGCAGCCGTTTTCGGCGTGATGAAGGATCTCCCCAGGGATGAGGATACCCTCCCCGGCGTCGAAGGTGTGGGGGATAATGGGGTCGCTTTTCTTCGCCAGCTCCTGAATCCGGGCGGTCTTGCCATAGAGCGGATGGGCGGAGGCGATACGGTCGGTGAGGTCGTGGGCCATATCGAAGAAGTGGTCGGCGGCGCCGCACAGCAGCTTCCGGTCGGCGGGCCGCTTGACCCGCTGCTCCTTGATCTGGCAGTCCTGATAGAAATAGGTCTTTTGGATCACGTCGGTCATTCTGGCCTCAATGATCTCAAAGCCGTTGCTTTCCAGGTAGGCCTCGATGTCGTGATTGGCGCCTGGGTGGAAGTTGAGCAGGTACTCCCCCACGATGAGCACTCCGGGCCGGGGGTTGGTGCGGTCGTACTTCACATCCTTCATAATCTCGATGGCCCGGCGGAAGCAATACTCCGCCCCGTGGATGCCGCCGTGCTCCATGCCGTGCATCACCAGATCCAGCCCCTTCTGGAAGGCCCGGTCGGTGCTGCCCGGCTCCAGCTCATAGGGCCGGATCTTCCGCAGCAGCTCCTCCAGGGCGTCAATCATGGGCAGGCCGTAGGCAATGCGGGCGGCGGACAGGAGGTTGAGGCGGAAGCCGGGATGGAGGTTGCGGTCGTCCCGGTCGTCGTTGGTGAGGATGGGGACGGAGGCGAAGCCGGCGTCATCCATGGCCTTGCGGAGCAGGGCGCTGTAGTGGGTCAGGCGGCAGTCGCCGATGTACTTGCCCATGGCCACGGCGGTATTCTCCACGTCGTACTTGCCGCTGCTGAGGGCGGAGAGGATCTCGCCAATGACGATTTGGGCGGGGAAGCAGATGTCGTTGTGGACATAGCGCTTGCCCATCTCGATGGCCTCCTCCCGGCCGATTTCCAGAGGGACGGCCCGCAGCCCCTGGCCCCGGAACACGGCGGACATCAGGCGGCAGAAGGCGTGGGAGGTGTTGGGAATGAGCACCGTCCGCCGCCGGTCGGCCCGCTGGAACTTCACCGGGTAGGGGTCGCCCAGCTCCTTGGGCTGGAGGGCGCCCTCCACCTCCCGGCGCATCTCCACCGTCTCCAGGAAGGAGCGGACGCGGATGCGGAGGGGGCCCTGGACGTCGCTTTCATCCACCTTGAGCACCAGGGGGATTTTGCCGGAAATCTCCTTCATCAGGCGGACAATCTCGTCGGAGAGGTAGGCGTCGTGGCCGCAGCCGAAGCTGACCAGCTGGACATACTCCAGGCAGTCGGTCTTGGCGGCCCGGATGGCGGAGGCCAGCATCCGGGCGTGGAAGTTATTCACAATATCCAGCCGGCTGACAGACAGGTCCTCCTCCTCCGTGCCGGGGAGGGAGTCGGCGGTGAGGACGGGGATGCCCATGGCGGTAAACATCTCCGGCAGCTCGTGGTTGACCAGGGCGTCGTTCTGGTAAGGCCGGGCGGCCAGCACCACGGCGAAGCGGCCCTCCTTCTCCACCTGCTCCAGCACCTGGGCGCCCCGCTCCTTCAAAGCGGCCCGGAAGGCCTCCTGGGCCCTGCTGCCCGCACGGAGGGCGGCGGCGGTCTCCTTCTCCGGCACCTGGAACCGCTCCTTCATGTACTGCTTCAGCTGCCGCTCCATGTCCTCCCAGGTGTACCAGTGGAACATGGGGGCGTCGTAGGGGATGCCCCACTGCCTTTCCGGGTTGTCGGAGTTCTCAATCACCAGGGGGTAGCCCTTCACCACGGCGCACATGGACTGGCTGCTGGGCTCGCTGTTTTCCGAGGGCACGGTGGTGACCACCGGCATGAAGATCCGGTCCACCTTCTTCTCCGCCAGGTTCCGCAGGTGCCCGTGGACCAGCTTGGCGGGGAAGCACACCGTATCGGAGGTGACGGCGGAGATGCCCTGCTCATAGATGGCCCGGGTGCTGAAATCGGACAGGGTAACCTGGAAGCCCAGGGCGGTGAGGAAGGTGCTCCAGAAGGGCATGGTCTCCCAGAAGGCCAGCACCCGGGGGATGCCGATGTTGATGCCCCGATCCACGGCGGGCTGGGGGCAGGGCCAGCTCTGGAAAAGCAGCTTCTGCCGCTCCCGGAACAGGTTGGGCACCGCCCCGGCCTTTTGGGCGGTCTCCTGCAGCTGGCGGCGGACAGTCTCGTCCTTGGGATCGCCCAAAATCTCCCCCCGCTCGCAGCGGTTGTTGGTAATCCAGGCCCCGCCGTTGGAGAAGCGCAGCACCGTGCGCTTGCAGTGGTTGGCGCAGAAGGGGCAGGGGTCGTTGCCCACCCGCTGGTAGGAGAAGTCCTCCAGGGCGTCCAGCCCCTGGAAGGTGCGGTAGCCGGGGTTGCTCCGGTGGCGCTCCCGGGTGATGAGGGCCATGCCGATGGCGCCCATCAGGCCGGGATAGGGGGCCCGCACCACCTCCCGGCCGGTGTACTCCTCCATGGCCCGGAGGACGGCGTCATTTTCAAAGGTACCCCCCTGCACCACAATCCGGTCCCCCAGGGAATCCAGGTTGGACAGGCGGATGACCTTGGTAAACACATTCTCAATGATGGAGCGGCACAGCCCGGCCATAATGTCCTCGGGACTGCGGCCGTTGCGCTGCTCGGTGATGATGCTGCTATTCATAAACACGGTGCACCGGCTGCCCAGCACCGCCGGGGTGCGGGAGGCGAAGGCCGCCGTCTGGATCTCCCGGGTGGGGATGCCCAGGGAGGCGGCGAAATTCTCCAGGAAGGAGCCGCAGCCGGAGGAGCAGGCCTCGTTGACCAGGATGTTGGTGATGATCCCCTTGTCCAGCCACATGGCCTTCATGTCCTGGCCGCCGATGTCCAGGATGAAGGTGGCACCCTCCACATACTTCCGGGCCGCCCGGGCGTGGGCCACCGTCTCCACGGTGTGGTACTCCAGCTGGAAGGCCTTGGACATCAGCAGCTCCCCGTAGCCGGTGGAGCCCGCCGCCAGGATGGTCAGGCTGGCTCCCGCCGCCCGGTACCGGTCCCGCAGCTCCAGCAGCGCCTTTTTCGCCACCTGGAGGGGCTCCCCCTCGTTGGGGGCGTAGAAGGCGTACAGCAGCTCCTCGTCCTCCCCGATGAGGACAAACTTGGTGGTGGTGCTGCCGGAATCAATACCCAGATAGGCCCGCACCTCCTCCCCGGCCGCCGGCTGGTACCAGTCCGGCTCCGGCTTCTTCGTCCGCTCCTGGAAGGCGCGCAGCTCCTCCTCCGTCTGGAAGAAGGGCTTGGAGCGCTGGCCCTCCTCCCGCTGGGGCAGGCCCTGGGCCAGCCGCTGCAAAAGCGCCTGGGCCGTCACCGGCGGGACCTCCCCACCAAATACCGCCTGGATGGACACCGCCGCCCCCAGGGCCACCATCAGCTCCGGATGGGGCGGGATGAGCACATCCCCCTCCTCCAGGCCCAGCCGCTGGGCAAAAACCCGGATCAGCACAGGGTTGAAGGTCAGCGGCCCGCCCTCAAACACCACCGGCCGGGTGATCTCCAACCCCTGGGCCAGGCCGCCGATGGTCTGCTTGGCGATGGCGTGGAAGGCGGACAGGGCCAAATCGGACTTGGCCACACCCTGGTTCAGCAGGGGCTGGATGTCCGTCTTGGCGTACACCCCGCACCGGCCGGAGATGTCATAGACGCAGTTCCCCTTCTCCGCCAGGGCGTTGAAGTCCTGCACCTGCACCTTCAGGATGGAGGCGATCTCGTCAATAAAGGCCCCTGTCCCGCCGGCACAGCTGCCGTTCATCCGCATGTCCGCCACCTGGAGCGCACCGTCGCCTCCCTCCCGCTGGAAGAAGATCATCTTGGCGTCCTGGCCGCCCAGCTCGATGGCGCAGCCTACGTCGGGGTACATCCCCTTCAGAGCGGCGGCGTTGGCCGCCACCTCCTGGACAAAGGGCAGCCCCAGCCCCTCGGCAATGGGCTTGGCCCCCGACCCGGTCAGGCACAGCCGCAGCTCCCGGCCGGGAAACCGCTCCGCCAGCTCCTCCAGCACCGCCTTTACACTCTTCTCCTGGTCGGCGTGGTGCCTGCGGTAGCTGGAGCAGAGGATCTCTCCCCCCTCCGGCTCCATAACCACCACCTTGGTGGTGGTGGAGCCTACATCAATTCCCGCCGCCAAAATCCGATTTTCCATCTCAACCTTCGGTGTCATTCCGTTCTTCCTTCTGCCTTTCCCCAAAGATCTGTACCTGTCCTCCCAGGGCGGACAGGTCGCATTTTCCCGTTCCCTTGTATTAAAGCACGAATCCTGTTGAATTGTACGTGAAGAAATGGTATTATTAATGATGATATTTCAATAGTACGGAGCGATTAATTATGAATACGCAACAATTAGAGAGCTTTCTCCAGGTGGCGGGCAGCCTGAGCTTTGCCCAGGCGGCCCAGGCGCTGAACATCACCCAGTCGGCGGTGTCCCGACAGATCCAGGCGCTGGAGGAGGAGCTGGATGTAAAGCTGTTTCGGCGCACCACCCGCACGGTGCTGCTTACGCCGGAGGGGGTGCTGTTTTTGGAGCACGCCAGGACCATACTGGGTCAGCTGCGGCTGGCGGCGGCCAAGCTGCACCGGCACAGCGAGGGGCAGCCCCAGGTGCTGACCATCGGGTGCCGTGGTGATGTGGGGATGGAGCAGCTGAGCCTGACTTTGGCCCGGTGCCGGACGGCCATTCCCGCGTTCCACCCGGTGCTCAAGTCCATCCCCTACCGCTCGTCTCTCACCCGGCTGGCGCAGGGGGAGGTGGATGTGGTGTTTGGGGTGGAGGAGCCCGCCCCACTGGGGAAAGGTCTGGCCTTCACCCCTCTGGGGGAGGTGCCTCTATGCTGTGCCGCGCCGGAGGGGCATCCCTTGGCCCGGCAGTCCGCCGTGGCGGAGCGGGAGCTGCTGGACTACCCCTTTATCCTATGCGACGGCCACGCCCTGCCATCCCAGATTACCCAGCGTTGGGCGGCGGTCACCGGCCGGGTAGGGCCGGAGCGGCTCCACGTGTGCGACAGCCCCCTGGGGGTGCTGTCCCTGGTGGGCAGCGGCTACGGCTGCGCCATCCTGCCCCGGATGGCCGTCCCCGTCCCCGGCGTGGTTTTCATCCCCATCCAGGGCGCCGCGCCCCTGCGCTGCGGCCTGATCCATCCCGCCGAGGAACTCACTCCCCTGCTGCAAACCTTCCTCGCCGCCTCCGCTTTCTTGTAAGAAAGCCCCGCTTTCTTGAAAGAAAGCTTGGCAAAGAACCTTCCGGAAAGCTGCGCTTTCCTTCGCTCCGCCTCAAGTTAGGATTGGGTCCCGCACACCAGCACGAAAGACAGGCTTCCGTTTTTCCTTCCCCTATGCACAGACCGGCGCTGCTTGCGTTTCCAGATTTTGATGGCAGATATATTCATTAAGGAAGCAGCCCGACGGATATTCGCCGTAGAAGGGCAAGCCAATGGTTATAGAAAAAAGAGCGCCTGGGAGGCGCGGGCGGGAGAAGGGCCGGACAACGCAGATGAGCCGCCCCGCCGGGGAAATTTGCTTCAGAGTTCTTGGATAAGCCCCGGCACAAGCCCGTTCGACCACCTATGGGGATCCGGGGGGAGAGCGGCACTACTTTCTTAAAAGAAAGTAGGCAAAGAATTTTCCGCGAAACTCCGTTTCGCCTCGCTCCGCCTAAAGTTTGCATATGGCTCCCCATCCC
>CASFCW010000079.1 GCA_949293165.1 uncultured bacterium | reverse complement strand
TGGGAGTCCGTGAGCTTTGACGATAAGCGCAAGGTGGTTGATATACTCATATCACAGATTGACGCTACCAGTGAGAGTGTTACAATCCACTGGAAAATCTAAAACCTTTTCACTTGGCATTATGCCCTTGTCAAGAATAGTTTCCCCGCTACTGAACAAATCCACGTCCATGGAGCCCCCGCATCCCCGGAGATAAGACGTAACCGCGCGTTTTGCCTCCGCAAGATCGGTTTCCCGGTCGTCTACAATCGCAATGCTTCCTTCGCTCATTTTACCATCCTCCATGCGGTGTGAAAGTACGCTGCCGTCCGCTGCTTCGGTTCTATTCTATCAAAAAATTCCAGCGTCACGCAAGCGCCGTGAAAAATCATATTTCCTTTTTGGCATGTATTAGGTAAAATATAGGGGGCAGGCCGCGGCACACACCGCAAGTATGCCTGGCCGGGGAGGGGACGCTTATGGAAAGATTGCAGCAGGCCCTTTATTTGACCGCTGAAATGGGTATGTTTATTCCTTTGGCCGTATTCTGCCTGATTCCCGTGATGCCGTACACAAGGAGCAGGCCTTCCGCCCTTTGGGCAAAGGTCGCCGCCGCCTCCCTGGCGGCGGAGCTTGTGGTATTCCTGCTGCTGCTTCTGTCCCCCACGGTCAAGGGATTCAATTTTGCGCAGGTTATGCTGGGGGTGGGCATGTTTCTGCTGTACCGGCGGGAGGTCAGGCTGCCCGCGTTCCACCTCCTGTTTGTGTTCCTTACCGCCTGCGTCATCGGCGGTTTCAGCTATCTCGTCTACCATATTGTGGATATCCTGCTGCACCCGGACGGCAGCTACTATGTAATATACAGGCCGTACAGCTTCCTGGCGCAGATGATTTTTGAGTGCGTTTTTGTCCTTCTGTCCTACATCCCCTCCAAGAAATACCTGGGGTGGCTGGTCTCCTCCTACCACGAGGAACGGATCTGGCATAATGTGTGGATTTTCCCCGCGGTGTACACATTGTTCTCCTACTTCTTTGTGCCCTACAACAACAGTTATATGTATCTGGGCCGCTTTATGCGGATGTATCTCGTCTTTCTGCTCCTGCTGTTTGTAATCGTCCTGACCCTCTACAGCCTCTTTTATCAAATTGCCCGCGTCATGACGGAAAAATCGGAACTGCTGACGCGAAGCGCCTACCTGGAGGTTCAGGTACAGCAGTATCAGGAGCTGCAAAACCATATCCAGGAGACCCGGCGGCTCCGCCATGATTTCCGGCACCAACTGACGGCCATTTCCGAAATGCTGGAATACGGGCACTACGACGAGGCGCTGAACTACCTGCGTGAATACCGGGCGAAGATCCCCGATGCCCCAAAACAATACTGCGCTTCCGCGGCGGTCAATGCCATCCTCCATCATTACGCCGCCCTATATCAGTCCGAAAATATTGAAGCCCGGTTTGACGTCTCCGTCTCCAAAGATTTTTCCTGTGACGATGTGGATTTCTGCGTCCTGCTGGGCAACCTCCTGGAGAACGCCTTTGACGGATGCAGGGGTGTGCCGGCGCAGGATCGGAAAATCGAACTTCGGATTCTGCAAAAAACGCCCCACATCCTGGTCATCCAGATCAGCAATCCATTTTCCGGAACGGTATCACGGGAAATGGGACGGTATCTCTCCTCCAAACATCAGGGGACAGGCCAGGGCTTAAAGTCCGTACAGCTGATCGCCCAGAAATATAAGGGGGAGGTACTGGTAACCGATGAAAACCAGCTCTTTACCGTGCGGGTTCTGCTGACGCTCTAACGCGGATATGGCCGGGCCAACCCTGACGGCCAGCGGATAAAGAAACCGGCAAAGCATTGCGGCGCAATGCTTTGCCGGTTTTTTGTCACTCCCATTCGATGGTGCCGGTGGGCTTCGGCGTCAGGTCGTAAAGCACTCGGTTGACGCCCGCCACCTCGCTGGTGATCCGGGCGGTGATATGCTGCAGCAGGGCAAAGGGCACGTCCTCCACGGTGGCGGTCATGGCATCCTTGGTGTTTACCGCGCGGATGATGACAGGCCACGCGTCGGTGCGCTTGCCGTCCTTGACCCCCACGCTCTTAAAGTCGGGGATGGCGGTGAAATACTGCCACACCTTGCCCTCCAGGCCATTCTTGGCAAATTCCTCCCGGAGAATGGCGTCGGACTCCCGGACGGCTTCCAGCCGGTCCCGGGTAATGGCGCCAAGGCACCGGACGCCCAGGCCGGGGCCGGGGAAGGGCTGGCGGAATACCATGTTATCCGGCAGACCCAGGGCCTTGCCCACCACGCGGACCTCATCCTTAAACAGCAGCTTCAAGGGCTCCACCAGCGCAAACTGAAGATCCTCCGGCAGGCCGCCTACGTTGTGGTGAGCCTTTACCCCGCCGCTCTCCAGAATGTCGGGATAGATGGTGCCCTGGGCCAGGAACTCGATGCCCTCCAGCTTCCGGGCCTCCTCCTCAAAGACCCGGATGAACTCCGCGCCAATGATCTTGCGCTTGGTCTCCGGATCGGCCACGCCGGCCAGCTTATCCAGGAAGCGATCCACAGCGTCCACGTAGATCAGGTTGGCGTCCATCTCGTCCCGGAATACCTTCACCACCTGCTCCGGCTCACCCTTGCGGAGAAGGCCGTGATTCACGTGGACGCACACCAGCTGCTTGCCGATGGCCCGGATCAGCAGAGCGGCCACCACGGAGGAGTCCACGCCGCCGCTGAGGGCCAGCAGCACCTTCTTGTCTCCCACCTGTGCCTGGATGTCCGCCACCTGCTGGGCGATAAACTGCTCGGCCAGGGCGGGCGTGGTAATCCGTTCCATGCTTTCAGGGCGCTTGTTGTTTTCCATATGGGTCCTCCTTTATAATCCGTTTGACCTGTTTCTGCAGCATCTTTGCAGAGCCAAACTGTTTTTTTGTAGATATGTCCGGACTTTCGCCCATATAACAGTATAAAAATGATATCACAGACAAACTGGAAATTCAACTGTCAGATGAGGGCGGAGTTCGGGGGGGCGCCAGCGTCATTGTGCTGATTGCCGCCGCACCGGGAGAATTTGAGCGCCCCGCTTGGGTTTCCCAAGCGGGGCGCTGCTTTCTGCGCGGATCTGTATACGGGGCAGATCGTTCGTCAGTCCGTTTTCAGGCACCGAACCGCCACGCGGGCCTGCCCGCTGGTTGTGCAGGTGAACAGCGTGAGATCCCATTCGTCACTGAGCATATCCTCCACGGCGGTGGTCTCCAGGGTCTCAACAGCCTGAACCTCGTAGACGAAGCTGCGGCCCTCGGTGTCTGTAAAGGACAGCTGGGTGCCGGGCGTGAGGGTTTTGAGCCGGCCGAAATGGGTGCTGTAATTATGCCCGGCGATGGTGAAATTCCCGGTATAGGCTGAGCCGCTGTAGCGGCAGGGGGTGATCTTCAGGTTGGAATAGCTCCACTTCTCCATGATGGGCAGCGACAGGCCCAGAGCCGGAATGTCCAATATGCCGATGTAATCATATTCCGCGACGTTTTCCGTGGGCATTTCCATATCCGGGTCGACTACGTAATCCGCGATATGCAAATCCTCAGGCGTGGAGTCCCCCTGTGCCTCCGCCGCCTCTGTGATCTGCTGTCGGAGGGCTTGCGCGACGTTCTGCGCGGTTTTCCCCGCCTGGTACTCCTCATACAGGTTGTGCCCCGCCAGGGTCAGGGCTGTGGCGATCAGCAGCACTCCGGCGGCAATGAGGATCATTCCGCCGTTCTTTTTATCCTTCATCGTTATCCTCCTGCCGGCGCCGAATGACGATGCCTGCCGCGATCAGCAGCAGCCCGCCGCAGGCGAGGAGCGGCACGGGCCACCACAGCATACCGGTATTGGGCAGCTCAGTGGGCGGCTCGGTGGGCGGCTCGGTGGGCGGCTCGGTGGGCGGCTCGGTGGGCGGTTCGTCAGGCGGCTCGTCAGGCGGAGGCGGCGGTTCCGAGGTATAGGTGTTGGTCATCACAAAGACGATCCCTTCCTGCACCGCCGTGACCGTATAACAAAGGTATACTCGTCATAGTTGGCGTAGTCGTCGCACACGGTGGCGGTGATCAGGAAGGGGACTTTATCGCCGATGTCGTGGTCCGCGGACTTCTGCCAGTTGCCGTAGCCCGCGTCCGTGGAGTCATTGATGTCCTTGACCTCTTTCTTGATTTCGGGCACATCGCCCTTGGGAGCCATCTGCTCCTCTCCCAGTACCTGGACGATGTAGTCGCTGACGAACTTATTTTCACCGCCCGCGGCCAGGGTGTCCTTCACCAGGTAGTAGCCGGCCGCCGACAGTTCAATGGTGGTGGAGGCGCCCGCCGCCTGCTGGCTTTTCACGGCGGTGCCCAGATGGGTGCCGGTGTTGAGCACGCGCAGAAACGCATCTAGGTCGTCGGCGGTCACCAGCTTCTTGGCCACATCCGCAGCGTCGGTGCAGCCGTCATATTTTGTACTGTTTTGGATTTTCAGCGCCGCCAGGAAGGCCGCCGCATCAGAGATGCTGGACCCCCACCGGATGTTGGTGAGCGAATAGCCGCTGGGCCCGGTGGTAGACGTATCTGTGCCGGAAATGTCGCCGCTGAAGATCTGGTACACGTCGTAGGTGTGGTAGGTGGAGGTGTTGGTGATGGTGATGGAATACTCCCCCGTCTGGGCAAAGGCCGGCAGGGCCAGTGTCAGCGCCAGCAGCATGGCCAGCAGGATAGCCGTGTTTTTTCAGGGTTTTCATGTGGGCCCTCCTCTCGAGCTTGTTGATTGGAATGCCGCTTGGCTGTTTCTGCGTTCCGGGACGCGTCCTCCCGTGAGGTTTTTCAACGACCAGGCAGCGCGCCCCCCCCTTCTCCGAATCCTTTGGATATAGAATCCTCCCAGGGCCGCGCCGGCCAGGCCCAGCCCCAGCCAGATAAATCTATCAGCTCCTATCCCGCCGGTCTCCGGCAGGACATAGCCGGTTTTGGTGTTGGTGATCTCGATGACGCCGGTCTGGATGCCGCCGTTATTGTTGTAGGTAACTGTGTAACCGGCCAGCGGCGTCTCCTCCACTGTGTAGGTGTAGTCCTTTCCCGCGTCATCCGCCTTGGGCAGGTTTTCCCAGGTATAGGACCAGTCGTTTTCCGCGTTCAGGATGACCGGCGCCCCATAGACGGTTTTGGCGCCGTCACACCCCTGATACAGCTGGACCTCCACCGATCCGGGCGGGTTTTCCAGCTCCGTTCCGTCCTCGCCGCGCCACTTTTTCACCACGGACAGCGCGTTCTTCTCGTTGGGCACGTAGATGGAATGGGTGGTGGAGTAGGAGATAAACCGGATGTCGTCTACATTGACGCCCGCCGGGATGGCGCCGCTCTCCTGCATCCGTTGAATGGCGTCATCCTTATTCTCCCCCGATCTTCCCCAGATGAAATAGTAGATCTCATCGCTCTTCACGTAACCGGGCGGGGCTTCCACCTCCTGCAGCCGGTAAAGGGTGTCATTGAGGGAGATGTCTCCAATGAAGTTCAGAACAAAGTAGCCGCCGTCATTGACCTCAAACAGCCCATCTCCGGTGGTGGCTGTCGCTGTGGTCGCCCGCCACTCGTATTCTTTGGTCGCCGTATTAAGCTCATATCACTGTGTTCCCGAACGAACTTTTCCAGCTGTTCATCCAGACCGCTGCCGATCATCTTAGCGTTGGTTGCGAAGTGAAGGGAGCTTGTCCCCTCCACTCCGAACATTCGGAACATCCGGCGCTGCAACCGGCTCTCGTCATCCTCCAACGCCAGGTAGAGAACAGTCCCCTGATGGGTCTTGTAGCCCCACAAGTCTTGCCCGGTGCTAACATGGTGGGCGATCTGTGCCACCAGGAAGGACTTGCCGATTTTGGGTGCTCCGGCAAGGATGTACGCTCCTGCATAAAGCAGGTTCTCAATCACCGCAGACTTACCCTCAAACACATTGTCCATCAGCTCGTCCAGGGTCACAGTATGCAGATAGGCCGGGTCGCTCATGCGGCGCATTTTCCGGTAAAGTTCCTCCAAATCTCTTTCGGGGGAATTGCTTTTCCGTTAGGGCCTGGTATGGTGGTCTTGTAATTTTGAGATTGACTGCCCATCCCCAGGACCTCTTTTGACCCTCTTGCTTGTAGGCCACGGGAGAGGCCGTTTGTTGCACAAAATAATAATAAAAAGAAAAAGAGAGCTAGCTGATGAATCAAAATCAGTTAGCTCTCTTTTTATGAATCATGAAAAAATGATGCCAAATCGTTGCCGCGGAGGGTCTTTAACTCCTAAAAACCCAGT
>CASFCW010000078.1 GCA_949293165.1 uncultured bacterium | reverse complement strand
CAGGTAAATGCAAGAGGGATGCCAACTGTCAAAAAAGAAGGAAAAAACCCGGAATATCCTGGGGCAGTAGGATAACCGGGTTTTGGTAATATCAGGGTGGGCCAGCGCGATTCTAATATTCTGGAATGTGGTTATCCCTTTTAGTCAGCCATCTAAAAGTCCTGAAAATGGGACAGCGCATAGTGCAAAATAAAGGCATGACACCAAAAAGGGAGAAAATGCGTCATGTCAAGGAAGCAGAAGATGCCCCTTAGAGAGTTTCTGAACCGGTTTGGAACGGAGGAGAGCTGCCGGGACTATCTGGCTGCCCAGCGCTGGCCGGATGGCTTTGTCTGCCCGAAATGCGGGCACAAACACGGCTGCCACCTGTCCAACGGCCTGTACCAATGTACCCGCTGTCACCGTCAGACCTCCGTCACAGCTGGGACGGTTCTGCATCATAGCCATGTCAGCCTGAGCAAATGGTTTCTGGCTTTCTATTTCATCTCTCAAGACAAGCGAGGCCTCTCCGCCGTTCAGTTGTCCAACCAGATCGGTGTGACCTATAAGACCGCCTGGTCTATGCTTCGGCGCATCCGATCCGCCATGGGTCAGCGAGACGCAACACATTTGCTGTCTGGTGTGGTAGAGTTTGACGACGCCTACTTCGGAGGCCCAACAGCGGGCAGTAAACGGGGCCGTGGTACGGAAAAGGCAAAGGTTTTCGTGGCCTTGTCTCTGGACGGGCACGGGAATCCTCAATACCTTAAAATGGGTGTAACAAAGAAAGGCCTATGACCCCAACAGCGGTATGCTCCACTGGCTGCATATTGTGGTCAGCAACGCCAAGACGTTCATTCTGGGAACCTACCACGGCCTTCCCAAGGATCATCTTCAGTCCTACCTGGACGAATTTGCGTTCCGCTTCAGCCGCCGTGCTTTTGGCGGACTGCTGACGCAGCGTCTAATCCGCGCTGTGGCTTGCTCTGGAATGGCTTACTAAAAGGGATAACCACAATAATTATATAAAGTTTATGCTATTGTAACACAGAATTCAGCAAATAAAAAGCGGCCTGCGAAGGCAGACCGCTTTGGAAGATACTGTTTGGGGGATCAGTGGTTTCTCTTGGCCCGGTTGATGGCGGAGAGGATGGCCCGGAGGGGAGCCCGGTTAATGTTGTGGGACAATCCCACGCCCCAGTACTCCCTGCCGCTGCGCTGGTCCTTCAGCAGGATATAGGCCACGCCCTGGGAGTCGGAGCCGTCGGTGATGGCGTGGGAGGCGTAGTCCAGGAAGGAGAAGCGGGCCATCTTCTCGTCCTTGATGGCGTTGAAGAAGGCGTCGATGGGGCCGTTGCCCTCGCCGGAGACCTTGAAGATGGTGTCCGTGTGCTGGAGGGTGCCCCAGAAGGTGACGTGGGAGTGGCCCTCGCTGTCCACGCTCTCCTGGAAGGCGTGCTTGAGCAGCTTGTAGGGCTCCTTGGCCTCGATGTACTCCTGGTGGAACAGCTCGTTGATCCGCTGGGGAGAGATTTCCTTGCCCACCCGGTCGGTTTCCACCTGGACGATGTGGCCGAACTCGGGATGCATGGCCTTGGGCAGGTCGAAGCCGAAGTTGTGCTCCATGATGTAGGCGGCGCCGCCCTTGCCGGACTGGGAGTTGATGCGGATGATGGGCTCGTACTCCCGGCCCACGTCGGCGGGGTCGATGGGCAGGTAGGGGATCTCCCAGTAGTCGGAGTCGGACTCCTTCATATACTGGCTGCCCTTGTTGATGGCGTCCTGATGGCTGCCGGAGAAGGCGGTGAACACCAGCTTGCCGGCATAGGGCTGCCGGTCGCCCACGGGCATCTTGGTGCACCGCTCGTACATCTCCTTGATCTTGTTGATGTTGGAGAAGTCCAGCTCCGGGTCCACGCCCTGGGTCCACATGTTCATGGCCAGGGTGACAATGTCCACGTTGCCGGTGCGCTCGCCGTTGCCGAAGAGGGTGGCCTCCACCCGGTCGGCGCCGGCCAGCAGGCCCATCTCGGCGGTGGCTACGCCGCAGCCCCGGTCATTGTGGGGGTGGAGGGAGATGATGGCGCTGTCCCGGCCGGGAATCTTTCTGCAGAAATACTCCAGCATGTCGGCAAACTGGTTGGGCATGCAGTTTTCCACCGTGGTGGGCAGGTTCAGGATGACCTTGTTGTCCGGGGTGGCGTGGAGGTGCTCCAGCACCGCCTGGCAGATCTCCACGGCGTAGTCCATCTCCGTGCCCATAAAGGACTCGGGGGAGTACTCAAAGCGCAGGTTCATGCCCTCCTCAATCAGGGGCTGGGACATCTCATAGATCAGGTCGGCGGCGTCGGTGGCAATTTTGGTGATGCCGTCGGTATCCATATGGAATACCACCTTCCGCTGGAGGGTGGAGGTGGAGTTGTAGAAGTGGAGGATGACGTTTTTGGCGCCTTTGATGGCCTCGAACGTCTTTTTAATCAGGTGCTCCCGGGCCTGCACCAGCACCTGAATGGTCACGTCGTCGGGGATGTGGCCGCCCTCAATCAGCTCCCGGCAGATTTCATACTCCGTCTCGCTGGCGGAGGGGAAGCCGATCTCGATCTCTTTGATGCCGATGTCCACCAGGGTATGGAAATACTCCAGCTTTTCCTGGAGATTCATGGGGTCCACCAGGGCCTGGTTGCCGTCCCGCAGGTCCACAGAGCACCACACCGGGGCCTTGGTGATGACCTTGTCCGGCCAGGTGCGCCCCACGATCTTCTGGGGCTGGAAGGGGATGTACTTCTTAAATCCGGGTTTCATAGCAGTTCCTCCTCAAAGTAGTCGGGGTATGAAAAAACCCCCGACTTTTTCAAGTCAGGGGCGTGGAGTTCCTTCACGCGGTACCACCCTGGTTCGACCGCCGGTTGCCCAGGCGATCCTCACAGCCTCAAACAAGGCCACGACCGGTAACGGGGTCAGCCGATCCGCCCTACTGTACCGTTCAGGCGAACTGCTCGGGGGCCAGTCATCCACAGACCGTCCGCACACCGGCTTGCACCAACCGCCGGCTCTCTGGGAGGGATATGTCTGTCTTTTTCCCCTTCCGCGCATTTTCACTACCGCGATTATACAAGAAAGGCTGCCGGCCTGTCAAGGGGGAAATTGATTCGGGCATATCCCCGGGCGGGTCGGAATACAGTGGGGTATCATCGGGAAAAAGGGGGGAAGTGCCGGTGGACACCCAGGTGGCCCTGGAGGGAGGCGGCTGGCTGAGGGCGGAGCGGCGGGGGACCCAGGTCCGCCTGCGGTGCGAGGCAACGGGGCAGGGGGACCAGCAGCGCAGCCTTTGGATTTGCGGCCGTGGAGGCAAACTCTGCCTGGGTACGCTGTGCCCGGAGGGGGAGGGGCTTGTCCTGGGCAAAACGGTGCCCCTGGCGCGGCTGGAGGAGGCGGGATGCTGGCCGGTGACAGGCGGGTGGATAGAAGGGGAGGCTGAGCAGGCCGCGCAGACAGCCTGGCGGCGGGCGTGCAATCCCAGGAGCCTCTGTCCCGACCCCGCCCTGGAGCTGGCGTGGCGGGAGCCTGCGGACTGGCGGTGCCGCCGTGGTGAGGCGGGGGCCGTCCTCCTGTCCGCCCCCTTTTCCACCGCCCGTCCCGTCCCGCTGACGCCCCTGTTCTGCCTGGCCCAGGTAGAGGAGGTGGGGGGCAGGCTGCGCCTGGTGTGGGCCTTTCGGGCGGGGCATCCCCTTGTGCCGGATAAAAACGGGGAAATCCATTGAAAAAACCCGGGGTGTCCCGTATAATCAGGGTATCATAACAAAAGCGAGGCAGAAGCATGTACCGGATTGACATTATGACCTTGTTTCCCGACGTGGTGGGGGATATGCTGTGCGAGTCCATCCTGGGCCGGGCCCAGGAGCGGGGCTATGTCCGCATCGAATGCCACCAGATCCGGGATTATACCCTGAACAAGCAGAAGCAGGTGGACGACTATCCCTACGGCGGCGGCCGGGGTGCGGTGATGCAGGCCGACCCTCTGTACCAATGCTGGCGGCACATCTGTGACGAAGCGGGGGAGCGCATCCACACCATTTACATGTCCCCGGCGGGAAAGACCTTCTGCCAGGCCGACGCCAAGCGGCTGAAGGGGGATTACAACCGGCTCATCCTGGTTTGCGGCCACTATGAGGGGGTGGACCAGCGGTTCATCGACGTGTGCGTGGACGAGGAAATCTCCATCGGCGACTTTGTCATGACCGGCGGGGAGATTCCCGCCATGGCGGTGGCCGACGCGGTGTGCCGCCTGGTGCCGGGGGTGCTGTCCGACCCCTCCTGCTATGAAAACGAAAGCCACTGGAACGGGATGCTGGAGGCGCCCCAGTATTCCCGGCCGGAGATTTGGCACGACCGGGCGGTGCCCCCCATTCTCCTGTCCGGCCACCATGCCAACGTGGAGCGGTGGCGCCGGAAGCAGGGTATCCTGCGCACCTACCAGCGCCGCCCCGACCTGTTTGCCAAGCTGGATCTGACCTCCAAGGAGGACAAGAAAATTTTGGCCGAGCTGGAAAAAGAGCTGGGACGTCCCCTGGATTCAAGCCAATCTTAACGAACTCTTTACAAGCGGCGGAGTTTGTGATAAGGTAAAGAAAATATCGTTTTAAATATGACGTCTGGAGATGAACCGTATGAGCTATAAAATCATTGTGGACAGCTGCTGCGACCTGACCAAGCAAATGCTCAAGGAGCCCTGTTTTGTAAAAGTTCCGCTCACCATTCGCTCCAACGGAAGCTCCTTTGTGGATGACGATACCTTTGACCAGGCGGACCTGCTCTGGTCCATGAAGCAGAGCGAGGACGCCCCCTCCACCGCCTGCCCCTCTCCCCAGGACTATCTGGATTCCTACCAGTGCGGGGTGGACGACGTGTATGTTGTCACCCTGTCCGCGCTGCTCAGCGGCTCCCACAACAGCGCCGAGCAGGCCAGGGTGCTGTTGGAGGAGGAGGAGCCCCAGGTAAACGTCCATGTGTTCAACTCCTGCTCCGCCTCCTCCGGCGAGGTGCTGATCGCCCTGAAAATCCGGGAGCTGGCGGAAAGCGGGCTGCCCTTTAAGCACGTGGTCCGGGAAGTGGAGCAGTATATCTACGAGATGAACACCATGTTTGTGCTGGAGAGCCTGGAAAATCTGCGTAAAAATGGCCGGCTGACCAAGCTGCAGGCTGTGGTCACCGGCGCGCTGAAAATCAAGCTGTTTATGGGCGCTACCCCCGAGGGGGAGATCTGCAAGCTGGGCCAGGCGCTGACGGTAAAGCAGGCGCTGAACAAGCTGGTGGATAAGATAGCCTCTGATCCCGGCCACAAGGGCCGGACCATCGCCATCACCCACTGCAATTGCCTGGACCGGGCCTTCCAGGTGAAGCAGCAGATTGAGGCCAAGTGCCAGGCAGGTGAGATCCTGATTCTGGAGGCCGGCGGCATTACCACGGTCTACGCCAACGACGGCGGCATCGTGGTGGCCTACTGAGGGAGGGGATCGCTATGGCGCTGACCAGGGAGCAGGCTTGGAGCCTGGTGCGGCAGTATAATCAGGAGCCCTTTCATCTCCGCCACGCCATTACCGTGGAGCGGGTGATGGGGTACTTTGCCCGGGAACTGGGCTATGGGGAGCAGGAGGCCTTCTGGGCCAACGTGGGTCTGCTCCACGATGTGGATTTTGAACGCTGGCCGGAGGAGCACTGCGTCAAGGCCCGCCAGCTGCTGGAACAGGCCGGGGCGGACGAGGCGACCATCCGCGCCGTGGTCAGTCACGGCTGGGGCGACCATGTGGATGTGAAGCCGGAGCACCAGATGGAGCGGGTGCTGTTCGCCGTGGACGAGCTTACCGGCCTGATTGGGGCCGCCGCCCTGATGCGGCCCTCCCGCAGCGTGGCGGATATGGAGCTGAAATCCCTGAAAAAGAAGTTCAAGGATAAAAAGTTTGCCGCCGGATGTTCCAGACCCGTCATTGAGCAGGGGGCCCAGCTGCTGGGCTGGGAGTTGGACGAGCTGCTGTCCAGAACCCTGGCCGCCATGCAGGCGGAGGAGTCTGCCATCGAGGAACAGGTTGCGGCACTAGATATGTAAAGTGACATGGCGTTACAGCCAGTCGTCAATCACATCCCGCAGGCTGGCGGGGGAAACCAGGTTGTCCACCAACAGGGTAATCAACTCGTCGATGCGGGTGGCGCTGGTGGTGATGCCTGGGACGCGGGCGGTGTCGCCGCCCTCCTCCCGGACGCACACGCCGTAGTTTTCCAAGGCGATGGCCGGGCCCTCCACCAGGTCGATGGTGAGATAATAGTGAAACATGCGGGGTCGGCCCAGGGGATCTGAGCCGGTTCTGGACGTGAGCTTTAACTCCGTCGTCATCTTCCATTCTCCTCTCCGTAACACAGATTTCCCAGCGGAAGGGGCCGGGCCCGGCCACTTCCGTCGTTCACTGTCAGCCATTATTATACGGGCCAGGTGTGGAAAGGGAAAGAAAAACCGCTCGGCTCCTTTCGACCGAATTTGACAGGGATGGATGGGGAAACAGGTCACAGTCTGTCAGAGCGTGGGGAGGACGGTAGAAGGCTGTCCAAAGGGCACGTAAACTTTTGTGGATAAAGCTGTGGAAAAAATGTGGAAACAGATGGAAAACGCTGTGGAAAAGCCTGGGGATTCAGGCGTCCACAGCGTTTTCATTTACTTTTTGTGGAAAGATTTGGGGAAAGAAAGAGAAAATGGAAGAAAATACCTATTTCTTGAAGGGAGAACAATTGCAAAGTCAACGCCGTCGGAAAGTTCGTCTCATTCCAAATCGTCCCGCAGAGGAAGATTATCTTTCGTGCGGGGGTTTTGCCGCATCCCTCCGGCTTTTCCGTAAGGGCGCACATTGTGCGCCCGCATGGGGGGTGTTGTCTTGCGCGGTGGGGCGGTGGAGGTGCGGGAATCTCCACTCTTCACTCTTCACTCTTTCCAATGCGGCGCGGGCGAAACGGAGTTTCGCAGAAAATTCTTTGCCTACTTTCTTCTAAGAAAGTAGTGCCGCCTGCGGGCGGGTTTCTTTTCTCGGCGGGAGAAAAGAAACCAAAAGACCGCCGGGGGTCCGCGGGGAGCAGAAGTCATGGCAAGCCATGACTTAT
>CASFCW010000077.1 GCA_949293165.1 uncultured bacterium | reverse complement strand
CCCAAAATCCGTCCCAGCGCCGGGGGTCCGGTACACGCCGCACCAGCCGGGCAGCAGGGCCTTCAAATGGGGCAGTAAAGCCTCCACTGCCTCCCGGCAGCCCAGCAGCTCCTTCACCAGCAGCCGGCCGTCCTCCATCCCCTCAGCGCACACCAGCGCCCCGCCCCGGCCCGTGTCCGCGGCGTACAGCCCGCCCCCAGGGGTAAGGGCACAGGCCCCTGCCTGATAGGCTACCGCCTCCTCTGGCAGCGCAATATGAGCCGTACCCGCCAGCAGGCTTTCCCGGAAAGAGGCATAGATGGCGGGAGGAACCGGCTCCAGGGAGAACGAGGCGGGACGGCCGTCCGTGGGGCCGGTATACCGCTCCTCCCGGTGAACAAAACATTCCCGAAACCCGTTCCTCCCGAAAAACCGGTGGAGGGAGGGCTCCGCCGGCACGGTGGTCACCGCCGGGATGCCCAGCTCCCGGAAATAACCGTCCGCCCAGGCCAGCAGCGTCCCAGCCAGGCCCCGGCTCCGGGCCTGGGGATGGGTGGCTACGGCGTAGAGGTAAGCCGCCCGGTGGCGGGAGCCGTCCGGCAGGGACAGGGTGGTGTCAAACCAGGCGGTCATAGCCAGCAGCCGCCCCCCCTCCTCCAGCACCACCATCCGCTCCGGCCGGTAATAAACCTGAAAGAAATTGTCCAGATAGGCGCCCCCGTCCCCAAAGGCCAGGGTCCACAGCTCCCTCAGGCGGGGGATATCCGTTGTTTGGGAAATGCGCAGAACACTCATGAGCTCTTTCCTCCTTCCAGATCCGTCACCCGCAGAAGCAGGCGGCGGGCCAGCTGAACGGCGGAAATGGTGAAAAATACCTCCAGGGCGCTGGTCACCATCCCGCCGGCCAGGAACAGCACGGCGCTGCCCGCCGCGACCGCCAGCCAGCCCCACAAAAGGGGGCGGCAGCCCGGCCCGCCCCCACGCATATGGGCGAGAAGGGCCAGCAGCAGCGCCAGCATCACCAGCACGCAGGCGAGGAAGGCCAGGCAGATGTGCATGCTTGCCGCCCTGGGCCAGGATTGGGGCAGGTAGGGCAGCAGCAGCGCCCCGCCCAGGCTGAAACAGCCCAGCAGCGCCAGGGCACGCACCACCTGGCCGCCCCGCCGCCGGGGCATCCCTCCGCCGATCCGCCACAGCACCGCCAGGAAATAGCCCCCGGCCAGCACGCCCCACAGCACAAACCCCCGGTAATACCCCGGGCCGGTCACCGCCAGCACGGAAAAGTTGGTGCCGAACCACGCTACAGCCCCGGCAAACAGCAGGGTGTAGGCCGGGATGAGGAAGCAGGCCCAAAGATCCAGCCAAAACCGGCCCCAGCCGGTCAAGCCTTCCCCTCCGGCAGCACCAGCTCCCCGTCCCGGTTCAGCGTCACCGGCAGGATCTGGTTGCCGGTCTGCTTGCGGATCTCATCCAGGCGGATGGATTCCGTAATGGTAGATACCAGGGTATAGGCCACGCCGTGGCGCCGGGCCCGGCCGGTACGGCCCACCCGGTGGATATAATACTCGTTTTCCTCCGGCACGTCGTAGTTGAACACCACGTCCACATCGTCAATATCCAGGCCCCGGGCCGCCACGTCGGTGGCCGCCAGCACCCGCAGTTCCCCGTCCCGGAACCGCTGCAGGCTTTTCTCCCTGGCCTTCTGGGGGATATCGCCGTGGATGGCCTCGCAGGTCACCCCCCGCATGTGCAGCAGCCCGCACAGCCGGTCGGTCATATTCTTGGTGTTGCAGAAGGCGATGCACCGTTCAAACCCGCCGATGTCCAGCAGGCGCACCATGGCGTCCACCTTCTCATTTCGCTCCACCTCCAGGCTGTACTGGGTGATGTCCGGCTTGTTCTGCTCGTCGGCCCGCACCGTGATCTCCACCGGGTCCCGCTGGTACACCCAGGAGATGTCCATCACCTCCCGGGAAATGGTGGCGCTGAACATGCCCAGGTTCCGGCGCTGGGGCATTTTGTCCAGGATGTGGGTGACGTCCTTCACAAAGCCCATGTCCAGCATCCGGTCCGCCTCATCCAGCACCACCGTCTCCACCTTATCCAGGCGGATGGTACGCCGCTTCATGTGGTCCATCAGCCGTCCCGGCGTGGCCACCACAATCTGGGGCTTCTTTTTCAGCTGGGTGATCTGCTTGTCGATGGGCTGGCCGCCGTAAAGGCAGACGGTACGCACCCCGTCCTTGAAGGCGCACAGGTCCCGCAGCTCATCCCGGATCTGGATGGCCAGCTCCCGGGTGGGCGCCAGCACCAGCCCCAGCACGTCGGTGGATTCCGGGTCAATGTGCTCCACCATGGGGATGCCGAAGGCAAAGGTCTTGCCCGTGCCGGTGGGGGCCTTGGCAATCACATCCCGGTACTCCATGAAGTAGGGGATGGCCCCGCCCTGCACCGGGGTGGCCTGCACGTAGCCCTTCTTTTCAATGGCCCGCATCAGTTCCGGGGACAGGCCCAGCTCCCCATAGGTGATCTGTTCACAAACCACTTCGCCGTTGATTTCCATATCATCCGTTCCCTTCTCTGTTGTCGTGATCCAAGGCCTCCCATCCCGACACTGAGCAGTGAGAACGCCTTTCCCCCGGCGCGGCCCCGAATCCAGGCAGCATCTATGCTGCCCTCAGTCTTTTCATTATATCCATCCCCGGAGGTCTTGTCCATCCTTGATTCCCCAGATCTCCGGAAGCTATGAAAAAAGGGAGGCGGACGCCTCCCTTTTCCCGGTTCTCAGTTCCAATACTCGGTCTTGCCTTCCAGCCCCACGGAGGCAGCCTTGAAGGTGGGCTTCAGCCCGGCCTTGCGCTGGGTGGTGTAGTCCTTCAGCGAGGCCAGCGCCGGGCGGGACAGCAGTACGATGACCGGCAGATTCAAAATCGCCATCACGCCCATGAGCACGTCGGCCAGGTTCCACACCAGGCTGATGCTCTGGAGGGAGCCGATGAGCACCACCAGCATGGCCACGATGCGGAACCCCATCATGAAGGCCTTGGGGGGCACTTCCTTAAAGATAAAGTTCCAGGCGTTGTCCACGTAGTACAGGTTGCCGATGAGGGTGGTGAAGGCAAACAGCACCATAGCCACCGTGATGAACACCGGGCCGATGGACCCGAAGGTGTGGGACAGGGCGGCCTGCACATAGGCGGCGCCCTCCAGCGTCTTGTCCGGCTCCACGCCGGAGCACAGGAGCATAAAGGCGGTGGCGGTGCAGATCAGCAGGGTGTCGATAAACACGGACAGCATCTGCACCAGGCCCTGCTTGGCGGGATGGCTGACGTTGGCGGAGGCGGCGGCGTTGGGGGCAGAGCCCACGCCCGCCTCGTTGGAGAACAGGCCCCGCTTGATGCCCTGCATCATGCAGGAGCTGGCGAAGGCGCCGAAAATCGCCCGGAAATCAAAGGCCTCGGTGAAAATCCGCGCCAGCACCTCAGGCAGCAGGCCGATGTTCAGCACCACCACAATGATGGCCACCAGCACGTACAGCCCGCCCATGAAGGGCACCAGGGTGGAGGTGATGGACAGAATCCGCTTTCCGCCCCCCATGATGCAGTAGCCCACCAGCAGGGCAAGCACGGCGCCCACGACCAGAGGGGTGGTCTTTGCGTCGTAGAAGGCGTAGCCGGAGAAGGTGGACTGGAGATTGAAGGAGGCCACCATGTTGAAGCCCACCGCGTAGGTGAGGATCAGCGCCAGGGCAAACACCACGGCCAGGGGGCGGCTGTGGAGGGCCGCCTCAATGTAGTAGGAGGGGCCGCCGTAGCTTTCGCCGGTCTCCGGGTTGCGGCGCTTGTAGATCTGGGCCAGGGTGGACTCCACAAAGGCGGAGGCCCCGCCGATGATGGCGATGACCCACATCCAAAACACCGCGCCGTAGCCGCCCAGGCAGATGGCGCCGGAAATACCCACAATATTGCCGGTACCCACCCGGGAGGCGGTGGATACCATCAGCGCCTGGAAGGAGGAGACAGCCCCCACCTTTTCCGGCTTCTCCCCCACCACGCGGATGGATTCCGCGAACATGCGGAACTGGACGAACCGGGTCCGGACGGTAAAGTACAGGCCCACCGCCAGCAGGAGGACGATCAGCAGGTAGGAGTACATCACGTTGCTGATCTGACTGATGATGTCGTTTATCATAAGCTCACACACTCTCTTTCTGGTTTCTCCGGTTCATCCGGGAAGTTGGAGAGAGCCCCCGCGGCCTTCGCCGCAGGAGGCGTGCCCATTGCAGCCCGTTCATTATATCGAATAAACGGGCAAATGGCTACCTTCTTTTCCTTTTTTTCGGATTTTTGTCACTCCCCACAAATAATGGGGGCAGGGCTGCCGCCCTGCCCACCTGTATGTCGGGAAACAATCACAAACTCAGTATGCCACGCCCCAGTAGATCATATGCTTGGCGGGCTTGCCGCAGCAGACGCAGGTCTCCCCGATCCGCTCCTGCTCCAGAGGCATACACCGGGAGCTGACGCCGGCCTGCTCCTTCATCTTCAGCTCGCAGGCCTCGTCGCCGCACCACATGGTCTTGGCGAAGCCGCCCTCGGACTCCATGAACTGCTTCACGTCCTCCAGGGTGAGGCACACCCGGGTATGCTCCTCCAGGTTCTTCTTGGCCCGCTGGTACAGCCCGTCGTGGACGGCGTCCAGCAGCTGGGCCGCGGTAGCCTCCAACTGGTCCAGGGGGACGAAGATCTTCTCCCCGTTGTCCCGGCGGCAGATGCAGCACTGGTTCTTCTCCATGTCCTTGGGGCCAATCTCCACCCGCAGGGGCACGCCCTTCATCTCGTACTGGGCGGCCTTCCAGCCCATGGACTGGTCGCTGTCGTCCATCCTGGCCCGGATTCCGGCGGCCTGCAGCCGCTCCAGCAGGGCGGAGGCGGCCTCCAGCACGCCCTCCTTGTGCTGGGCCACGGGGATGACCATGGCCTGGATGGGGGCGATGCGGGGGGGCAGCACCAGGCCGTTGTTGTCGCCGTGGGTCATGATGATGCCGCCGATGAGGCGGGTGGACACGCCCCAGGAGGTCTGGTGGGGGTTGTGGAGCTGGTTGTCCTTGCCGGTGAAGGTGATGTCGAAGGCCTTGGCAAAGCCGTCGCCGAAGTAGTGGCTGGTGCCCGCCTGGAGGGCCTTGTGGTCGTGCATCATGCACTCCACGGTGTAGGTCTCCTCCGCGCCGTTGAACTTCTCCTTGTCGGTCTTGCGGCCCTTGACCACAGGCATGGCCAGCACGTTCTCGCAGAAGTCGGCGTAGACGTTGAGCATACGCATGGTCTCCTCCCGGGCGTCCTCCTCGGTGGCGTGCATGGTGTGGCCCTCCTGCCACAGGAACTCCCGGTGGCGCAGGAAGGGCCGGCTGGTCTTTTCCCAGCGCAGCACGGAGCACCACTGGTTATACAGCTTGGGCAGGTCCCGGTGGGAGTGGATCACATTTTTGTAGTGCTCGCAGAACAGCACCTCGCTGGTGGGGCGGATGCAGTACCGCTCCTCCAGCTTCTCGCTGCCGCCGTAGGTCACCCAGGCGCACTCCGGGGCGAAGCCCTCCACGTGGTCCTTCTCCTTCTGGAGCAGGGATTCGGGGATCAGCATGGGCAGGGCCACATTCTCGTGGCCGCAGGCCTTGAACCGCTGATCCAGCTCCCGCTGAATATTCTCCCAAATGGCGTAGCCATAGGGCCGGTAAATAAACATACCTTTAATGGAAGTGTAGTCGATCAGCTCCGCCTTTTTGCACACATCGGTGTACCACTGGGCGAAGTCCACCTCCATATCGGTGATCTGCTCGACCTGCTTCTTATTGTTGGAATTTTGAGCCATGTCGCATTCCCATCCTTTTCCCTTTGATTTCCGGGGCGTATCATAGTAGATTGATCCCACCTATTTTATAAACTCGGCGAAAAAAAGTCAAGTAATCAGGAAACAAATCCCGTTTTTGCCCCAAAACTGGCGGTTCAGGCAAAAGAGGGGGTGGAATTCGCCGCTTTTCTGTGCTATAATCGCCCTGCCGCCCTTTGGGCGGCAGCATCCCGCACCAGTTGAAAAGGAGTATCCATACCATGAAACGATTTGCAGCTCTATTTGCTCTTGTGATGGCCCTGCTGATCCCCATGACCGCCTTCGCCGCCGGCGACGGCACCGGCACCGGCGGCGGGAAGGGCGAGGCCCTGACTGTGGCCTCCGCCACCATCCAGGACGGGGACGCCCTGTCCGCCGGCGACTCCATCACCCTGACCTTCTCCAAGAACGTGATCAACGCCAGCGTGGCCGAGGCCAACCAGGCCCTGTTCACCGTGACGGACAGCCAGGGCGCCCCTGTGGAAGTTGAAGTGGTGCTGGCTGACGACCAGATCCAGCCCGACCAGAAGGAAAACGTGGTCATCCAGCTCCCCCAGGATCTGGCTGACGGCAGCTACACCCTCACCGCCGCCGCCGGCGTCACCTCCAACAGCGGCGAAACCATGAAGGAGGACTACATCCTGACCTTCACCGTGGGCCAGGCAGCCCAGGCCGGGGACGACGACGCTCAGGCCGACGGCTCCGCCAACGGCGGCGCCGCCTCCACCCCCGCCGACGGCTCCGCCCAGAGCG
>CASFCW010000076.1 GCA_949293165.1 uncultured bacterium | reverse complement strand
GCGATGATCTCATATCCGCCGCCCTCACGGGGCCGCACCAGCGCAGGCTGATTGACCCCGGCAGCCTTGACCGACTCCACCAGCCCCTGCATTTCCGCATCGTCCCGGACGCTAAAGGGATGATTTTTGAACGGGTGCAGCTCGGAAAGATTGAGATACACGATCTCCTCTTTCACGCCACGGGTGGCATCCCGAGGGGTGGGCGGCTGCTCAGTTGCAGCCGGGGCCTTCGCCGTGGCGGGAGCGCCTTTCCCGGCAGGCGGTTTGCTTTGGGACATTTTGTCCCGAGGTTGCGGCTTAGCCTTGTCGGGGGCCGCCTTGTCAGCCCTGGCCGGGCGGCCCCTGCGGGGCTTGGCCGCATCCTTCGCTTTATCCGCCTGCTTGCCCTTATCCGGGGCCGCAGCCTTTTCCGGGGGCTTGCCCTTCGCCGCCCCATCCCGGGCAGCGGTAAAATCCACCACCTTTCCGGCGGGGGCGGGATCTCCCATGCCGGGGATCGTGGGCTGCTTCTCGTCCTTGCCCGGCTGCGGTGTACCCTCCATAGACGGAGCAGGAGCGTCCTTATCTTTGGGAGCCTCCTTATCCGCCGGAGCTGGCTGCTCCGCCGCAGGGGGCGTTGCCACTTTGGGCGCACCCTCTACCACGGAGGCATCCGCCTTGGCCGGGGCGGGCTGATCCTGCACCGGTGGAGCAGCTTTGGCAGGCTCTACTTTTCCCGGCTCAGGGGGATTGTCTACCTTCCCGGCGTCAGGAATATTCTTTTTATCGTCAGCCACTTAAAAACCTCCTTCGTTGTGAAATAGAAAAAGCCAGCCCGATGGCTGGCCTGTGGGGGAGCACTCCTCCTTTCTCGTTGGGATATATGAAAACGCCGCCCATAGTCCCGTTGGGCGGCGTAATTCTCAAAGAATAAATTTTTTAGATAAAAACCTCTTGCTTGCTGCTTGCAAACCATTGATATGACTGGATTTTTCCAAGTCCTATAATTACACTCCGACCATACGGAGTGTCCTTATAGGATTTGAGTATCCTACAACGGACACTCCGCATTTTTTATTTCCAAGTTTATATAGCGATCTGTGTGGGGGCGTAGCTTAATGCTGCGCCTTTTCTCGTTTCCAATGGTTGGGGGTGAATGGCGATGTGAACGGAGGGCGGCGGAGAGCGGCATCCCGGGCCATCTTTGCCTACTTGGGAACAGCTTGTCCCGACGTTTATACCCGTATCACCCGGACTTCCTTCCCCAGCGTATGCGCATAGCGCATGGTGAAAAGCGTCCCTCCACGGTTTCGCCCATCATAAACAGCGATCACCCGCTGGGACTCCCCAGCCATATAACGGTTTCGCTGCATGAAGCATGAGTGTTCATATTCCTGGCATACGATCTTGACCCCGCTGCAGGCCCGCAGCAGCTCATGGAATTGTTGGTCTTTTGTTTTCATACGGCCTGCATAGGGAATAGCCGCCTCCAAAAACAACTCGGGGTGGTGTCCCATTTCCTCGGCTACAATGGCCGCAAACATGAGATCCGCCCCCTCTGCGAAGCCGGAAATAAAACGGGTATATCCGTCCTCAATTGCCGCCCGCACTTCCCGCCGGAGCTCTTGCTCCACATAGGCAACCCGTCCAGCCGGAATATCCCGATGTCCTGTAACACAACATACCTTTGTTTCCATTCCTGTGCCTCCCTTTCTGGTCAAGTATGTACCCCCTCTGCATAGGCAATATTGCCTATAACGCTACACCTTCATTATAGGCAATAATGAAGATATGTAAAGTGTGAAACGGAGGGAGGAACCGGGATGATCTCATACGCCCCGTTATGGGAAACGATGGAAAAGCGTGGAGCCACCACATATACGCTGCAATGCAAGGGTGGGATCAGCAGCTCTACGATCCGGCGTCTGAAAGCAAATGAATCAGCAGCTCTACGATCCGGCGTCTGAAAGCAAATGAATCCGTTTCAACCAACACTCTGGATGCGTTGTGCAAGATATTGGATTGTACTCTGGACGATATAGTGACTTATCTGCCGGACGATGAATAGCGGGGAATGGGGTGAACCTCCATTCCTCTTTTTCTTTGGGACAAATTGTCCCAAAGAAAAAAGCCGGGGAGCAGCACAAGGCCGCTCCCCGACAGGCCAGAGCTCCGCCACCGCCGACAGCTTTTTCAGCAGATCGGACAGCGGCCCCCAAAGGTCAGCACAGTCCCGTTGCAGGGCATTACTCGCTGCCTGCAGCCCATGGATTTGACTGGACTTTCCTACGTGCTATAATTCCATCCAATGATAATCCAAACCCCATCATTCAAGCGGGCAATGTGTTGGGATTTACAATTTGCTTGGGAACCAAAATCCGCCGTTCTTTCGAACGGCGGATTATCCGTTTCTTCCCAGACAACCATTAAGAAAAAATTATTATTCCTCCTCCGTTCTTATTCCCATCCCATTTCTATGGTACAATAACTGCGGAGCCGTTATTGTACTTCAATCCAACGTCCTTTTTCTCGCCCCTGGCGGGGCAACCGAAAAAACTGGCGATTGTACCATTCCGGCGTTGCCGTTATGGTATAATCGGCACAAGCCATTTGTCAGCGCTCATCTGATGCGGAGGTGCGTACCATGAAAAAATCAAGGCTTCTGTTTCTTTCCCTGTCCGCGGTTCTGGCGCTGGGTCTCCTGGCCGGCTGCGGCGCCAAGGAGCCGGAGGAAACCCCCTTGTCTCTGTACGCTTTCAGCGGAGAGGATGACCGCTTCTCCCTTTCCAGCGGCATCATCGTCATCACAGACCGGGAAACGGTTGTATATGGCGGGAACCTGGAAAACAAGGGAGAAGCGTTTGAGGACGTCACATCCTTTACTTTGCGGCTGTACGTCCTCAGCGACGGCGTGGAAATCCCTTTGATTGACGTGGAGCACATCACCGAAGGGGGCGAGGCGTCCCTGGGCGGCCTTGTCAGCGGCAGCTACGGAAGCTCCAGAATGAGTTATCCCCTCAGCCAGCAGGAGGATCTGGCCGAAAACCTTTATTTTTCCCTGTCGATCACCCACGCCAGCCAGGAGCAAAGCCAGTACACCATTCCCCTGTCGGTAACCAAACCAGCGTGACGGACATGCTGCCCCAGGATTAAGCCCTTGCCGGTTACAGCCAGGAAATAGGGGCTGGAGCGTTCATCCAGACGCTCCAGCCCCTCGTTGTTTTGTCACACCTGTCCCCGCTTGACAGCCTCCTGAATCAGCTTTGGCTGAATCAGCGGGTATGTCCACTCCGTTACCAATTCCGGCGTAACCAGGATCTGCCCTATCTCGCTGTGCAGTTCCCCAAAGGAGGATATTTCCGCCACATAGAGCATACCGAACACTTCTTCGTCCGCTCTGCTTTCCGCAACCCTGGTCTTTCCCGTCACTGAGTAGACGCACACCGGGCGCAGGGTGAAGTTCTCCGCACCGGTTTCCTCCCGCAGTTCCCGCCAGGCCGTCTCCAGGATGGTCTCTCCCGCCTCCCGGTGGCCGCCGGGACATTCATAGGTGCTCCGCTCCCTATGTCTGCAGAACACCCAGTTCCCCTTGGAGCGGGCAACGATGACCGCAAACTGCAGCTTGCTGTCCTCCACGGAATCGTAAAAGCGAACCTGAATCACGGATACTCCCCCTCGTTTTGCCTTATCTCTCTCGGAAAAACGCCGGACACATACGCTCCATCATCGGTCTTACCACTCGCTTTGTTACCTGCTTGGACACCAGCCCTACCAGAACGGCGGCCGCTACGGTTCCTTCCCGGACACCCAGCAGCCTTCCCTGTCCCAGCAGGCCCAGGACGCACGCAATTCCCACCAGGGAACAGTCAAACCCAACCTTCACTCCCGGGAAAGCCAGGGAAAAGGTGCGGCATACCGCCAAAATAAATCCCTCACCTGCCAGGGGCACCACACTGGCGTTCACCTCGCAGCTGACTCCAATGCCAACCAACACAATGCCCAGCAGGCAGCAGATCCACCGCTGCGGATAGCCGTCTGGCGACAGAAACTGCACGGTGGATAACGTCAAATCCGTCAGCCAGCCAAACAGCAGCGCCACCGGCAGCTGCAGCAGCTGGACAGGCTCGTACCTCCGTCTCAACAACAAGATCTGCAGCAGAATCAGTAGACAGTGCATCCCAATGGTGGCCGTTCCCACGGTGATGGGGGTCAGTTGGCTCAGGGTATACGGCAGACTGGAAATGGGGGATGTCCCCAATCCCGCCTGGATGGACAGGGACACACCATAGGCCATTATCACAAGGCCCGCCGCCAACAGCAGACACCTTTCGGCCAAACACTCCCGTCTCATATCAGCACTTCCTTCCCGTTTATGGTACGCCCCTCCTTTCCGCATGTCAAGAAATTTCCTTGTATTTTCTTCCTGTACCCATGGAGATTTCTTTGAATTTTATTACGGAATCTTTAAATTTCTTCGCATTTTCACAATTTCCACCCTCTTCCATTGACTTCACGCAGAAAGACGGTTACAATGAAGGCGCCGGGGCGAATTGCGCCCCGGACATTTCAAAACAAGATGAGGTGAGAACATGGACGGCAGCAGTAGTAGAAGGACGGACAAGGTGTTTTGGCATGGTCAGGGACGGGCACGCTGGTTGCCGGCGAGGTTCTGACCCCTCTTTCCATGGATAAAAACGCCATTGTCCCTTTCTGATTCTGCGCCCCACCGGCATACGGTGTGTGCAGGCGGAGCCATTCAGGCGACAGTGGTTTTTTTGCGCCCATTTTTCGCCGAATGCCCCCCCTGCCGGAACAGGAAAGGAGGCACAGGCCAATGAACAACAACATCATTGAGACGGTGAATGCCGCCGCTCAGCACCCCGACTACGAGGGGGAAATCATCCGGCTCCTCCGGAGCAACCTGACTCCCAAGGTTATGGTGGAGCGGATTGGGGACTACCACGAAAACGACATCGCCGCGGCACTGGAGCAGATGAGCCCGGAGGACCGCACCCGGGTATACACCATCCTGGACGCGTCCACCCTGGCGGACATTCTGGACTACGCCCAGGATGTTGAGACGCTGCTGGATGAACTGACCATCCGCAAGCGGATGGAGGTGCTGGCCCGGCTGGAGCCACAAATTGCGGCGGAATACCTCCGCCAGCTGGACAAAACCCAGCGGCAGAGCCTGCTGGAGCTGATGGACGAGCAGACGCGCTCCCAGCTGCTGCTGGTCTCCTCCCTGGATGAGGATGAAATCGGCAGCAAGATGTCCACCAACTATATCGCCATCCCCGCCGGGGTCACGATCAAGGAGGCCATGGGCCAGCTGATCCGCCAGGCGGCGGACAATGACAATATTACCACCCTTTACGTGGTGGACGAGTCTGGCGCCCTGGCCGGGGCCATCGACCTGAAAGACCTGATTATCGCCCGGGAGGGCACGGACCTGGCGGACATTACCATGACCTCCTACCCCTATGTCTACATGACGGAGCAGATTCAGGACTGCATGGAGCGCATTAAGGACTACTCCGAGGACTCCATCCCGGTGCTGGACTCACACAACGTGCTGCGGGGCGTCCTCACCTCCCAGGACCTGACCCAGCTGGTGGACGACGAGATGGGCGAGGACTACGCCATGCTGGCCGGCCTGACGGCGGAGGAGGATCTGCAGGAGCCGCTGAAAAGAAGCATCGCCAAGCGCCTGCCCTGGCTCATTGTCCTGCTGGGCCTGGGGCTGGTGGTGTCCACCGTGGTGGGCGCCTTTGAGCACGTGGTGGCCCACCTGGCCCTGATTGTCAGCTTCCAGTCCCTGATTCTGGACATGGCAGGCAACGTAGGCACCCAGTCCCTGGCCGTGACCATCCGGGTGCTGATGGACGAGGAACTCAGCGGCAGGGAGAAGCTGTTTTTGGTGATGAAGGAGGCCCGTGTGGGGCTGGCCAACGGGTTTATCCTGGGCGGGCTGGCCATCCTCCTCATCGGCCTTTATCTGGTGCTGCTGAAAAGCCAGGCCCTTTTGCTGGCCTTCTCCGTCTCCCTGTGTACCGGGATCGCCCTGGTGGTGGCCATCCTGCTTTCCAGCGTGACGGGCACTGTGGTGCCCATCCTATTCAAAAAATTCGGCGTTGACCCGGCGGTGGCCTCCGGCCCGCTGATTACCACCCTGAACGACTTGGTGGCCGTGGTCACCTACTACGGCCTGGCCTGGCTGCTGCTGATCCGTTTTCTGAATCTGTAACCCGCCCTATCTCTGCCCGCCCCAGGGTATCTCCCCGGGGCGGGCTTTTTCTCTTGACAATAATCCTTGTCAGTGGTATGCTATGTTTGACAAGGATAGTTGTCATTTTGACGCGTATCTTTGTCAGAGAGGAGGGTACTGCCGTGCCGCTTGGGAATCGTTTAAAGGAACTGCGGGCAGCCAAAGGGCTCAACCAGCAGGGGTTGGGGGCCTTGGTGGGTGCCTCCCGCCAAACCATCAGCCTGATTGAGCGGGGGGATTATAACCCCTCTGTCACCCTGGCTCTGCGCATCGCCAAGGTTTTTGGAACTACAGTGGATCAGGTTTTTTTCCTTACAGAGGAGGATGACTTATGAAGAAAGAAACGGGCAAATCCGGGGTAACCCTTCGGTTTGTGGTTATGATGGTGCTGTGCGCCGCCCTGGGCGGCGCAGGCGGCGCGCTGGTCGCCAGCTTGGGGCACAGGCTGCCGGAACTCGCCGGCGAACTGAACCAGGCGCTGGCCTCCCTGGGGCTTTGGTGGTTCCTACCCGGTTTTGCTGTACTGGCCGCCGGCACCGTCTACTACCTTCGGGGCAAGGCCCTGCTGCCCCAGGCGGAGGCGGACGACGCCGCCTTTCAGGAGGCAGACCGGCGGCTGTGCCTGGCTCTGATCCTGTCCAACGCCGGCATGGTATGGGTGTTTGTGGCAATTGGGATCAGCATTCAGGCCCTGTGGGCCAACCAACAGGCCATGTGGCTGGGCAGCCAGCTTTTGCAGGTGGGCAGTCTGGCGGAGGCCGTGCTGCTGGTGGTGCTTCTGGTGGCTCAGCTGGTATGGATTATGGCTTTACAGGCCTTGACAATCGGGGCTACCAAGGCCATCCACCCGGAGAAGCGGGGCAGCGTATTTGACACCAAGTTTCAACGGGACTGGTATCAAAGCTGCGACGAGGCGGAGCGGCAGCAGATCGGCCAATGCAGCTACTTTACCTTCCGGCTGATGAATGTGCTCTTTCCCGCGGCCATGGTGATTTTGATTCTCCTGGCCACCATCAATCTGGCCCAGCCCGGATGGGTTCTTCTGGTCGGCGGGCTTTGGATGGCCCAGCTGGTTGGCTACCAAGGCATGGCATACCACCTGGATCACGGCAAGAAAAGGAAACGCCCCTGATTTCCATACCATAAAAACCAGCGCCCCGCCGGGACAGACCCGGCGGGGCGCTGGTGTGATTTCGGCTCGCCTGGGATCAGGCGGTGAGGGAGACAAAGCGGAACAGGATGGTGGCCACCTGGGCGCGGGTAGCCGTGCCCTGGGGATTCAGGGTGCCGTCGTCCATACCGGAGATCAGGCCGTTTTCCACAGCCCACGCCATGGCCTGGACCGCCCAGTCGCTGGCGGAGGCGCTGTCGCCATAGGCGTCAAGGCCGGCGGAGCTCTCCGGTCTGCCGGCGTAGCCCCACAGCATGACGGCCAGCTGCTCTCTGGTCAGGTTTTCCTCCATGCCGCTGCCGTCGGAAATGCCGTGATCCACAGCCCACTGACAGCCCACGGAGTACCAGGCCTCCCCCTGGGGCGCCACGGTGTTGACGCCGGTGTAAGAGGCCAGGACGGTTACAATCATCCCTCTGGTCATATCGGCCTCGGGGGCGAAGGTACCGTCCCCCGTGCCCGCGAACAGCTCGCGGCTGACGGCGAAGGCCACGTAACCGCTGGCCCAGTGGCTGCCGTCCAGATCCTGGAAGGACTTGGAGTTATCCACGATCTTTACCGTCTCCCCGTCGGACACGGTGATTGCCACACCGTTTTCCGTGGCGAGGGTGGATTTCACAACCTCCTCCGTGCCGTCCTCCTTCACCAGCACGGCCACAGTCCCGCTGGTGACATTGGCCACGGGGATTTCCACCTTGGCCGAGGTATTGGCCGGCAGGGAGATGGTCACCACGGGGGCGGAAGCCTTGTCAGCGGGGGCGGTGACCCCGGGCATGGGCAGGGCCACAATCTCATTGGCCTGCTGGGCCTGCTCCACAACGGCGGCGGGCACGGTGACCTCCGCCGCCGTCCGGCCATCGGCGGAGACAGTGGTGGTGGAGGAAGCCCCGTCGGCATTGGACACATTGGTGACGGTGGAGCCGTCGGTATGCTCCACCACCTCGGTCTCATTCCCCTGGGCGTCGGTGGTGGTGGTGGTGACAGTGCCGTCCTTGGCGGTTTCCACCACCTGCTGGCTGCCGTCGGGCTGCTTGGTGGTCTCCACGGTGGTGCCGTCACCCCTGGTCACGGTGGTGGTGGTAGAACCGTCCGGGTTGGTGGTCGTGGAGGAGCTGCTGCCGCCGGAGCTGCTGCCGCCGGAGCTGGTGTAGTGTCCCTGGGACTTGCTGTCCATACTCTTGGCGTTGAGGAAGTCCAGCAGGCCGTCGTCCAGCACCTTGGTGGGGCCGTAGGTTTCAACCTCCTCCCCCCTGACGGCGGTGAACAGCCAGCCGTTATACACCCAGTTGGCCAGCTGGTCGCGGATCTCCTCGTCCTCGTTGGTTCTGGGGTCGTACAGCTCCTTCTCCCCGTCTGGGGCAGCCTGGGCCGTCTGCACCTCGGCCACCGTGCCGTCCTCCGCCAAACGGATGGCGGGGGCATCCGTCCAGGTATCAGTGGGGCCGATGATGGTGATGGGGTACACGTAATACCCCTGGGACTTGCTGTCCATGCTCAGGGTCCAGCCGCCCTGGGCCACCTTGGCGTTGAGGAAGTCCAGCAGGCCGTCGTCCAGCACTTGGCGTTGAGGAAGTCCAGCAGGCCGTCGTCCAGCACCTTGGTGGGGCCGTAGGTTTCAACCTCCTCCCCCCTGACGGCGGTGAACAGCCAGCCGTTGTATACCCAGTTGGCCAGCTGTTCCTGGACAGCGGCATCGGGATTGTCCTTGGGGTTGTATAGGGTGGTATCGCTGCCCTGGATGGCAGCCACGGAGCCGTCCTCATTCAGCTCAATGCCGGAGGCCATGCTGCCCGTGGGCCCGATGATGGTGATGGGGTAGGCGTAGCTGCGCTCCAGCCAGACCTGAACGTCCAGCACCATGGCGGTGTCGCCGGGATAGAAGTCAGATTGCTCACAGTCGTCCTGGGTGAGAATCCCACGGGCCACCAGATAGTTGACGGCTGTGAGGAAGTCGCCGGACTGGTACAGGCCGTCAGCCTGGGAAAAGTCGAAGATTTCCTGCTCCGGGGCATGGTCGAAGGCCCCGGCAGCCCGCCACAGGGCGATGGCCGCCTGGCCGCGGGTCAGGGTCTCGTCAGGGCTGAAGGTGGTTGGGGTCGTGCCGCTGATGATCCCCGCCTCTGCCAAGGCATAGATGGCGGTAATCTGCTCCTGAGTACAGTTTTCAATGTCTGTAAAGTAATTTTCACTGCCAGATGGCTCATCAATCCCGAAGATGGGACTGGCATAAATCATCTCGGCCAGGACGGCCCGGGTCAGCTCCCCATTTCCAGCCGACCACAGCCAGCTCTCCAAATCCCAGCGGGAGAGGGTCTCATAGGGGCGGAAGGCGCCGGTTTCGTCCCTGTCGGCCTCGGTAAGCATCCCCAGCTCCACCAAGGTGTCGAAGCACTGGGCCGCGGCCTGGCTGGCTTGCTCATTGTCGGGGAAGATGGCGTCCACGTCGTTGAACAGGCCCTGTTCCGGCGCCCCGATGGCCCCGCCATTCACGCGGCAGAGGAGGATCACCGCCTGGAACCTGGGGCAGGGCGCATCCGGGGAGAAGCTGTCCCCGTCGGTGCCGTCGATGCAGCCGATGAAATACATGGCCTTGACGGCAGCTCTCTCCTCCGTGGTGCAGCCATCCAGGTCGGTGAAGGGCAGAAGGCCGTCCACCACCATCTCCACAGCCTGCGCCCGGGTGAGGGCGCCGTCATACCCGGAGGAGCAGTTCAGCCACTCCCCCAGATCTGCCTCGGTAATGTACACATCCCCGTCGATGAGGTAGGGATCGTCCGTCCCATCCCGGGTACCAACCTCATCCTGGGACAAAATGCCGCTGTTTTGGAGGTCGTCCAGGGCCTGCGCCCAGCCTGCCTCCCCCAGCTCCGCCTGGTTTTTCCGGTTGTCCGCCATCCAGACCAGGGCAGCCGCCTCCTGCCGGGTGACGGCGCCATCCGGGGTGAACTCCGTCTCCCCGGTGCCGGACAGCATCTCCGCGGCATACAGGGCGGTGATGGCCTCCCGCTGCCCGTCGGTGCAGGCCTCCAGATCGCCGAAGGGCACATTCAAAATGCCATAGGCAGCTGCAATCTCAGCCGTGGCCTGCCCCCGGCTGAGCTCCTGATCCACAGCGTCGCCTCCCGCCAGGGCCGCCGTCGGCAGCATGCCCGCCAGAAGCCCTGCACACAGCAGGCCGGAAAGCCAGGTTTTCATCCGCTTCATTGTCATTCCTCCGTTTCTTCCTGTATGGTTTTATGGCAGTTACTTGGGCAGCTGATTATCATAACGGTCCGCCTTGCTCCGGTCAGACAAGGCGGCGCGTTCCGCCGCAGGGCGGATTGTGATGCAGCAGTTTTCGGCTGTCCCAGGGGCCGCCGGCCGGATTCTGGGACCGGCCTCCCCCGGACGGAAAAAGGCGACCGGATCTGTGCCTATGGTAGCACAAATCCGGTCTTTTTTGGTGTGCAGGGCTGCACACAATGTTCAGTTGGTCCGCAGCTGGAAGGTGTAGCCCGGGCAGTCGGCCTCCACCATGGGGGCCTGCTCCTCGTTCACCACCACATAGCCCAGGGCGGGCAGCTGGGCCAGGGGCGAAAAGTCGGTGATGGGCAGCGTCTCCAGCTGGATGTAATTCAGCCGCTGCAGGCCGATCAGCGGCGACAGGTCAGAGACATTGCTGAATCCCACCGCCAGGGTAATCAGCCGGGTCAGCGACTCCACTCCGTCCAGGCGCTCCAGGCTGCCCTTATGGACGTTGAGCACCTCCAGGCTGTCCATCCCGCGCAGCCCGGTTAAGTCGGGTGCAAAGTAGTCGGCCAGCGTCAGGCGCTTCAGCCCCGACAGGCTGGCCGCCGCCGCCACCGCCGCCTCCGGCGGGTCCCACAGCAGCAGCTCGTCCAGGGCAACCTGGGTGGTCAGGGGCTGCCAGTCCCCATCCCTGGGGGCCACCAGGCCCAGCCCCAGCACCTGCAGGTTCAGGCTGTTGAGAAAGGCCAGGCTGTCCACCGCGGCCACCCCTCCGGCGGCGCTGCCCTCCACCACCAGATGCTTCAGCCGGGTCAGCCCGGACAGGACGCTGTAATCGGTGGCGGGGTTGCCGCCCAGAAACAGCGTCTCCACCTCCGTCAGCCCGGCCAGAGGGGAGAGGTCCATAATCTCGTTTTCACACAGCGCCACCGTTGTCAGGGGGAGGTCCGCAAGGACGGATATATCTTTAATCTCCTGGCAGCAGAGATACAGCTGGGTGAGATTGGGCATATATTCCAGCAGGGACAGGTCTGAAATGTCCCCGTCGGCCGGTTGGGCCTGGTATGCGCCGTCGATGTAGCAGCCGATGTTGTAGTCAAAGGACTCCTCCGGCCCAAAGGTGGTCATCCCCACCACAGCCAGATGCTCGACATCCGCCAGCTCCCCGTAGGTGACGGCGCCCTCCGGCTTGTTCAGCGCCTGGCGCACGGCGGCCTCCATGGCCAGGGAGTCAAAGGCCACCTCATCGCTCCCCTTGGGGCCGGTGGGTGCGGAGGCAATGGCCCAGGCCACCCCCAACACAGCCAACGCGCACACAGCTGCCGCCGGGACCAGCCGCCAGCCCCGCCGCCTTCCAGGGCGGCGGCCGGCCAGGGCGGCGGAAAACTGGGCGGCGGTTTGGAAGCGGGCCCTGGGGTCCAGAGCCACCGCCCGCTCCAGCGTCTGCCGCAGGCCGGGAGACAGGGTCTGCATCCCGGCCAGGCCGTCCCTGTGGTAGGCGCCGGTCAGCAGCCAGATAAGGGTCATCCCCAGGGCATACAGGTCGGTGCGGCAGTCGGTCTGGGCATAGCCGTACTGCTCCGGTGCGGCGGTGGACCGGCTGCCCATCAGGCAGGTGTCCGACTCCCGGTCGGATTTGTACTGGCGGGCGATGCCAAAGTCGATCAGGCCCACCTGCCCGTTTGGCAGGAGGATCATGTTTTCCGGCTTGATATCCCGGTGGATGATGGGGGGCTGCTGGCTGTGCAGCACCTGCAGCAGGGCGCACAGCTTCTGCCCCAGGCTGACACAGGTCTCCTCCGGGCACGCCCCCTCCCGCTCCCGGAACTGGGCCAGGGTCTCCCCCGGCAGATAGGTGCGCAGAAGGTAGGCCATCCCCTGGTCCTGGTACAGCTCTACCGGCTGGGGAACCTGGCCCGGCAGCAGCGGGGCCAGACGCTCCAGCATGTGCAGCTCCCTCGCCAGATCCTCCGCGCCGGACGGGGCCGCCTTCATCACGCACAGCAGCCCGTCGCACCGGCGGCGCACACGCAGCACATAGCCGCCCCGCTTCTGGCTCAGGCAGGACTCCGGCTGGTACCGGCCGGCCAGCTCCGGCGGCAGGGACACCCCCTGGGGCATGGGGTCAAAGGAGGAGAGGAATGCCTCTTGCCGGGTCATACCAGCCCCTCCTCCCCCAGGTCGGACAGCAGCCGCCCCGCCTCCTCCTCATCCATACCGTGACTAAGGGCGTACAGTACCGCGGCGTCCCACCGGCAGCGGGCGTACAGCGGCTGCCGCCCCGCCACCTTCAAAAGCCGCTGGGTCTCCCCCTCCGACAGCCCCAGCAGCAGCGCCAGCCGCAGCAGGATGTTCCGGGAGGGGCGGCGGGTGCCGTTGAACAGCTGGTAGCCGTACCACCGATCCAGGTTGCACCGGACAACCACATCCTGCACCGTCAGCCCAGCCCCCTTCAAAAGACCGTTGAGGTATTGGGCCAGGTCAGGCAGGGAAAATTCCTCGTCCCTCAGCACCTGCGGGTCCTCTCCCCCACGGATCTGATGTTCCAGCTCCACAGTTGATTTCATGGCGGTCCCCTCTTTTCCGGTCATTTCCTTTGCCTCTATTATTCCAAATCCTCCCTGGGAAGTCAATTCCATTCCGCCGCCGGCGCAGCCCTCCGGTTACGCCCCTGTCTCCTCCAGCAGCTGCTCCATCTCGTCCAGCAGGCGGCCAAACAGGTCCAGGGCCGACTGGATGGGCTGGGGCGTGGCCATATCCACCCCCGCGCCCTTCAGCAGGTCGATGGGGTCCTGGCTGCACCCGCCGGACAGGAAGCGGAGGTAATCGGCCACCGCGCCCTCCCCCCCGTCCAAGATCCGCCGGGACAGGGCGATGGCGGCGGAGTAGCCGGTGGCGTATTGGAACACATAGTAGTCGTAATAGAAGTGGGGAATCCTGGCCCACTCCAGGGCGATCTGGGGGTCGGACACCATGTCCGGGCCGAAGTAATCCCGGTTCAGCGCCAGGTATTCCCGGCTGAGCAGCTCGGCGGTGAGGGTCTCCCCCTGGGCCACCAGCCGGCCCAGCCGCAGCTCAAACTCGGCGAACATGGTCTGGCGGTACAGCGTGCCCTTGAACTGCTCCAGGAAGTGGTTGATGAGCCAGGCCCGCTGCCGCTTGTCCTGGGTCTTGCCCAGCAGATGCTCCATCAGCAATGCCTCGTTGCAGGTGGAGGCCACCTCCGCCACAAAAATCACATAGTCCCGGTACACCGTGGGCTGATCCCGGTTGGAGCGGTAGGAGTGGACGGCGTGGCCCAGCTCATGGGCCAGGGTGAACATGCTGTCCAGGTCGTCCTGGTAATTGAGCAGGATATAGGGGTGGACCAGCGCCCCGGACATGTAGCCCCCGGAGCGCTTGCCCACATTCTCATATACGTCAATCCAACGGCTGTCCAGGGCCTCCCGGATGACGGAGCGGTACTCCTCCCCCAGGGGCGCCAGGGCCTGGTACACCGTCTCCGCCGCCTGGGCATAGGGGATGGAGCTGTCCACCCCGGACACCATGGGCACATACACGTCGTACATGTGCAGCTCCTCCACCCCCAGCAGCTTTTTCCGCAGGCGGACATAGCGGTGCAGCTTGTCCAGGTTGGCCCGGACGGTGGAAATCAGGTTGTGGTACACCGACTCCGGCACGTGGGTACCGTCCAGGGAGGCGGCCAGGGGGCTGTCATACTTCCGGGCGGCGGCAAAGAATTGCAGCTGCTTCATCTGGGCGGACAGGGTGGCGGCCATGGT
>CASFCW010000075.1 GCA_949293165.1 uncultured bacterium | reverse complement strand
CAGTTCACGCCTTCAGGCGGAGCGAAGGAAAGCGCAGCTTTCCGCGAACGTTCTTTGCCTACTTTCTTCTAAGAAAGTAGGTTCCGCTCAAAAGACAAGAGGCTTTGTGCGGGGGTTTGGGCTGCATGACTTCGGTCTTTTCGTAGGGGCGCACATTGTGCGCCCGGATGAGAAAATTGTCTTTCGTGCGGGGGTGGGGAATTCAGTTCACGCCTTCAGGCGGAGCGAAGGAAAGCGCAGCTTTCCGCGAAAGTTCTTTGCCTACTTTCTTTCAAGAAAGTAGGGGGGGTTGAATCGGGGGGGAAAAAATGCTAAACTGAAGCAGAATGGACGTTTCCGTGAAAGGAGACCGTTATGACGTTATCCCTGTCCCCCTCCCGGCGGAGAGCGCTGATTTTGTGGGCGCTGATTTTCGCCCTGGTGATGATCCGGTACGTGGCCTTCGGGCTTCGGTACTGGCCCCAGATGGACGACTACATCCAGTACCTCAACTATTCCCGCAGCATGTCCTTCCCTGTGCTGTGCCAGGTAGTGGGGCTGCTGGCCGCCCGGCCATTGGCGGGAATTGCCGACTACTTTGTATGGGCGCCCCTGTGGCCGGTGATGATTGTGGGTGTGGCCCTGGTCAGCGGCCTGTACGCCGCCTGTGTGGTGCTGATGGGCAGGCTGGCCGCCCGGTACGTGCCGGTGGGTCCGGTATTCCCGGTGGTGATGGCTCTGCTGCCCCTGGGGGTAGAGGGGCTGTACTGGATGTCCGCCTCCACCCGTGTGGTGGGGGGCCTGTTTTTCGCCTGCCTGGCGGCATGGCTGTTCGCCCGGTGGCTGGACACCGGCAAGTGGTACTGGGCGGCGGCCTACCTCCCCATCCAGCTGCTCCCCTTCGGCTTTTATGAGCAAAGTGCGGTGCTGGCCGTCACCCTGATCCTGGGCATGGCGCTGCTGGAGTGCCTGAAACGGCCCAAGCGGGCGGTGCTGGCACTGTGGTCGCCGGTGGGCCTGGTGCTGTACTTCCGGTTTTTGAACCTGATGTCCGCCTTTTACCCCTACGGCGAGCGCACCAAGCTGATGCTGCCGGAAAGCGGCAGCCGGTACTACTGGGACACCTTCCTGCCCCAGGTATTCAGCCAGTTCCGCCAGGCGTTCCTGGAGGGCGGGTACTACACCCTGGTCCGGGGCTTCCTGCGGGGCTGCGCCATGGTGCTGGGCAGCCCATGGCTGTGGCTGTGGCTGGCTGCGGCCGCCGCTTTGGCGGTGGGCTTCTGGCGCTTTTGGACGGTGAGCCGTCCCGACCCGGTGGGTGAGACCCGGTGGCAGGGTACAGCCCCCGTTCCCTACCTGATCCTGGCCCTGTTTCTGGGCCTTCTGCTGGCGGTGGCGCCCGTCACCCCCTTCCTGATCCTGGACAACCCCTGGTTCTCCCTCCGGGGCACGGTGACCTCCTTCGCCGGCATCGCACTGATGGCCGACGCCCTGGCCGCCCTGCTCCTGCGGGGCAGGCTGCGGCCCGCCCTCCCGGCTCTGGCCGCCTGCGCCGCGGTGGTATTCTCCCTGGCCGCCCTGTCGGAGGTGTCCGACTACCGCCTGTCCTATCAGAGCGACCAGTACATCGCCCACGCGGTGGCGGAGGTGCTGCAGCGGGACGGGGTGGAGCCGGACCAGCGGGTAGGCGTGCTGAATGTGGAGCCCAACCATGTGCCGGAGCAGAACTACTACTACCACGAGCACGTCCAGGGCTGCACCCAGAGCGACTGGTCCTTCACCGGCCTGCTCAACGCAATTGCGGAGGATTCCATGCCCGCCGTCACCCCCCTGGGCACCGACCCCATGTACCGGGCCTGGAACTGCGAGGTCAGCCGCCCGGACACCTTTGACCTGCTGTACTGCTTTGACGGCGAGACCATCCTGCCCGTCACCCTGGAGGATCTGGACGACCACTGCTTCCGGGTGTGGACGGAGGACGGCCGGCTGGCAGGCACGGTGATTGAGGAGGAGAACCGGGACGGCTATTTCGTCCCCGCCCTGTGACCAGGAAATGAATGATCCGGAGGAATCTGCATGACGTCCCTTGACCAATCTGCCGCCCGGCTGGCCCGGGCGCTGTCCCCCGCCCAGTGGACGGCGGCGGCGAGCTGCCTGACAGCGGGCTATCTCATCCACCTGTACGCCTTCACCAACCTGATCCCCAACGCCGACGGGCTGAGCCGGGTATTTGACCCCCAGCAGATGACCGTGTCCGGCCGGTGGTTTCTCCACTATGCCTCGGGGCTGAACCTGTTCACCCAGATGCCCGCCCTCATCGGGCTGGTGTCCCTGGTGCTGCTCAGCCTGGCCGCCGCCCTGACGGTGGGGTTGCTGGGTCTGAACAGCCGGGTGCTGGCCGGCCTGACCGGGGTGTTTATGGCCGCCATCCCCAGCCTGGGCTATGTATACCTGTACCTGTTCACCGCCTCGGCCTACTGCCTGGCCATCCTTCTGGCGGTGCTGTCGGTGTCCCTGGCCCGGCGGGGAGGCTGGTGGATTGTGCCGGGAGCTCTGGCTCTGGCCCTGTCCATGGGCACCTACCAGGCCTACGCCTCTGTGGCCGTCACGTTGTCGGTGCTGGTGGTGCTGTCCGCCTGCCTGGATGAGAAGGCCACCCTGGCGGGCACCTGGCGGCTGGGCCTGTCCTTGGCCGGCTGCCTGATCCTGGGGGCCGGGCTGTACTACGGCATTTTGCAGCTTTTCCTGGCGGTGAAGGACCTTGAGCTGCTGGACTACCTGGGCATGAGCCAGGCGGGAGGGGCCTTCCCCCTGAGCCAGCTGCCCCGGCTGGTGCTGTCGGCCTACAAGCAGGTGATCGCCTACTTCCTCGTCCCAGGCTCCTCCAACCCCTACACCACTGCCGTGATGGTGGGGCTGAACGGGCTGCTGGCTCTGGCCGCCCTGGTGTGCCTGGCCGCCCGGCTGGGGAAGGGCAGCCCCCTGCGCCGGGCCTGGCGGATGGCCGGCGGGCTGGCCATGCTGGCCCTGCTGCCCCTGGCCATGGCCTTCGCCCAGGTGATTTCCCCCTACTCCGACGCCACCCCCATTATGAAATACGCCTTCGTCCTGGGCTACGCCGCTTTGTTCCTGCTGATGGACAAAGGCCTGCCTGGGCTGACGAAGCCCCTGGCCTTCCGTGGGGCCTGCCTGTGCCTGGGGGCGGGGGCGCTGGGCCTGGCCCTGTACCAGGCCAACATCAACAACCTGCTGTATACCGCCTCCAACCAGGCCCATCAGGCCACCCTCAGCTACGCCACCCGGCTGCTCAGCCGGATCGAGAGCTGCCCGGGCTACACCGGGACGGAGGAGGTCGTGGTCATCGGGGCGGTGCCCACGGACCAGATCTATGCCCAGGTGGACAGCTACGCCCTGGTGGACCACTACAGCCTGCCCAGGAACAGCCTGATCTCCCTGAACAAGCACATATACTACTACTTCAACAACTGGCTCAACGTCCCCCTGGCCGAGCCGGAGGAGGAGGTCATGATAGCGGTGGCCGATTCCCAGGCCTTTGCCGACATGCCCCTCTACCCCGCCGACGGCAGCGTGGCTATGGTGGACGGGCGGGTGGTGGTGAAGCTCCAGGAGGAGTACACCCCCAAAAGCGACTATGAGCTGGCCTATGAAAACAGGAGATAACGGATTATGGATGCAACCAATCCCACCCGCACCGGGCTGCTGAGCGTGGTGCTGCCCGCCTACAACGAAGAGGAATCCGTCCCCCTGGCGGCGAAAACCATCGCCGGGCTGCTGGAGGAGGCGGGGCTGGACTATGAGCTGATCTTTGTCAACGACGGCTCCCGGGACGGCACCTGGCGGGCCGTCCAGGCCGCCGCCGGGGAAAACCCCAGGGTGCGGGGCATCTGCTTTTCCCGGAACTTTGGCAAGGAGTCGGCGGTGTTTGCCGGCCTGGCCTGGGCCGGGGGGGACTGCTGCGTGGTGATGGACTGCGATTTGCAGCATCCCCCGGAGAAGCTGGTGGAGATGTACCGCCTGTGGCAGCAGGGCTACCAGGTGGTGGAGGGGGTGAAGGTCAGCCGGGGGAAGGAGAGCTTCCTCCACACCCTGGCGGCCAAGACCTTTTACCGCTTTTTGAGCAACGCCACCCAGATCGACATGTCCCGGGCCTCCGACTTCAAGCTGCTGGACCGCCGGGCGGTGGATGTGCTGGTGGCCATGCGGGAGAAAAACGCCTTTTTCCGGGCCCTGTCCTCCTGGATCGGCTTTTCCACCGCCCAGGTGGAGTTCGAGGTGCAGCCCCGGCAGGCGGGCCAGTCCAAGTGGTCCATCCGCAGCCTGTTCCGCTACGCCCTGACCAATCTGGCCGCCTTTTCCACCGCGCCGCTGAAGATGATTACCATGCTGGGCGTGGTGGTGTTCCTCCTGTCCCTGGTGCTGGGCGGCCTGTCCCTGTGGCAGAAGCTCAACGGCCAGGCCCTGGAGGGCTTTACCACCGTGATCCTGCTGCTGCTGCTCATGGGCAGCATCCTGATGATCTGCCTGGGCATCATCGGCTATTACATCGCCAAGATCTACGAGGAGGTCAAGGACCGGCCCCGGTACATCGTGGCGGAGGACTGCGGAGGGCGGAAGGATGAGACTTGACCCCAAAAAGATTCTGGACCCCACCCTGTTCCGCTTCCTGCTGGTGGGGGTGGTCAACACCCTGGTAGGTACAGCGGTGATGTTCGGCCTTTACAACCTGGCGGGGCTGCACACCTGGGGGGATGTGGGCTACTGGCTGTCCTCCGCGGCCAACTATGTGGTGGGCAGCGTGGTCAGCTTCTTCCTCAACAAGCACTTCACCTTCCGCAGCCGGGAAAAGGGCGCGGGGGTGGTGGTGCGCTTCGTCATCAACATCACCGTCTGCTGGGTGATCGCCTACGGCGTGGCCCAGCCAGCCACCAGCCTGGCCCTGGGGGGCCTGGGCCTGAGCGAGCAGCTGGAGGGCAACCTGTCCATGCTGGTGGGCATGTGCCTGTTTGTGGGGCTGAACTACTTCGGGCAGCGGTTTTTCGCCTTCCGCGCCCGGTAATCCCCCTGCCTTCCCTTGCATTTTTTCCCATTCCGCGGTACACTGGACTGAAATTTCCATGCTTCAGGCATACCTTTGGGAGGAGAGACCTGTATGAAGCCTGATATCCATTCCTATATCCGTCCCGGCGTCCACGCCCACCTGGTGGGCATCGGCGGGGTGTCCATGTCCCCGCTGGCGGAGGTGCTGCTGGGGGCCGGCATGACCATCACCGGCTCCGACATGCAGGAGGGGGCCGCCGTGGCCCATCTCCGCGGCCTGGGCATCCCCGTGGCCATCGGCCACCGGGGTGAAAATGTGGCCGGCGCCCAGTGCGTCATCCGCACCGCCGCCGTCCACGACGACAACCCGGAGATTGCCGCCGCCCACGCCCAGGGCATCCCCGTCTTTGAGCGGGCGGAGGCCTGGGGCTCTCTGATGACCCAGTACCCCAACGCCCTGTGCGTCTCCGGCACCCACGGCAAGACCACCACCACCTCCATGTGCACCCACATCTTCCTGGCCGCCCGGCGGGACCCCACCGTGATGATCGGCGGCGTGCTCCCCATCCTGGGGGGCGGGCACCGGGTGGGGCAGGGGGACACGGTGATCCTGGAATCCTGCGAGTACTGCAACTCCTTCCTGTCCTTCTTCCCCACGGTGGCGGTCATCCTGAATGTGGACGCCGACCACCTGGACTTCTTCAAAGACCTGGACGACGTGAAGGCCTCCTTCCGCCGCTTCGCCGCCCTGGTGCCCCAGGACACCGGCGTGGTGGTGGCCAACCGGGACGACGGCAACACCCGGGACGTGGTGGCCGGCCTGGACCGGAAGGTGGTCACCTTCGGCCTGGAGGAGGGGGATGTACACGCCGCCAACCTCACCTGGGACAAGGGCCTGCCCACCTTCCAGGTGGTCTGGCAGGGCCAGGCGGCCGCCACGGTGTCCCTCAGCGTGCCCGGCCTGCACAACGTGAGCAACGCCCTGGCCGCCGCCGCCGCCGCCCTGGTGCTGGGCGTGGAGCCCAAGGCCATTGAGGAGGGCCTGGCGGAGTTCCACGGCGCCGGGCGCCGCTTTGAGCACAAGGGCTCCTACCACGGGGCGGAGATTTATGACGATTACGCCCACCACCCCCAGGAGCTGCGGGCCCTGCTGACCACCGTCAAGGGCCTGGGCTACCGCCGGGTGATCTGCGCCTTCCAGCCCCACACCTACACCCGCACCAAGGAGCTGTTTGACCAGTTTGTGGAGGTGCTCAAGCTGGCCGACCTGGCGGTGCTGGCGGAGATCTACCCCGCCCGGGAGACCGACACCCTGGGCATGTCCTCCCGCCTGCTGGCCGACCAGATCCCCGGGGCCCTCTACTGCCCCGACCTGGACGCCGTCACCCAAACCCTGGCCCAGCTGGCCCAGCCCGGCGACCTGATCCTCACCGTGGGCGCCGGCGACATCGTCCGGGCCTCCGCCCCCCTGCTTTCCTGACCGGGCGCGGGCAGCGGGCCTTCTGCCCACCTGCCGCTCCGCCTGGAGATACGCTCCGGCCCCCATCTCCCCGCAAGCGGACCGCGTTGCAGCAAAAAAGGACATCCGGAAGGATGTCCTTTTTCTCAGCAAAAAAACTGCCGGAGCAAAGCGGACTTTGCTCCGGCGCTGGAGCGAGTGACGAGGCTCGAACTCGCTACCTCCACCTTGGCAAGGTGGCGCTCTACCAGATGAGCTACACTCGCAACGACTCGTGTATTCTACCACCCGTTCCATGGAATTGTCAACTCTTTTTTTCCACTTTCCTCCCGCCACGGATGCATATTCATTTTATGGC
>CASFCW010000074.1 GCA_949293165.1 uncultured bacterium | reverse complement strand
GCTGCTTCCTTGATGAATATGTCTGCCATCAAAATGTAGAAGCGCAAGCAGCGCCAGTTTTGTGCAAGGGAGGAGGAAATTACGGGGAATTCTCTTTCGTGCGGGGGTGGGGAATTCAGTTCATGCCTTCAGGCGGAGCGAAGGAAAGCGCAGCTTTCCGCGAACGTTCTTTGCCTACTTTCTTTCAAGAAAGTAGGGCGAGGGCTTCTTCACGGGAGTAGCAGGTATTCAACACCTCCAGCAGGCCGTTTGCCGTCATGTGCTGGGGCAGCTCCAGCCTTTTCAGCAGCTCCTGGCGGCGGGCGGCGCTGTCCGGCCTGCCGGTAAGCCCGGCAGCGAACAGATCCGCCTTGGTGAGGGGCTGTTCCGCCCCTTTGACCTGCTCCTGTGTCAAAAAGGTAGCTCCCGCCCGGCGAAGCACCGACTCCAGCACCTGGGGGGGCATCCCCTCCACGCCCAGCTTCCCCTCCTTGCCGCCCTGGCGTTTCCGTCTCTCCTTCCCGTACACGTCGGGAATGTAGGCGTGCTTTACATACTCCTTGGGTATGGAGCCCTTGATCCGGTTCCGAATGACGAAGCCCGCCCCGTCAGAGTCCGTCAGGACGATCAGCCCTCTGGTCCGCGCCACCCGGTCCAGCAGCGCCATCTGGTCCCGGTTATGAAAGATGGCAAAGCCCCCCGTCTCCAAAATCAGGGTATCCACCACCTGGGACAGGGTATTCTTGTCATACCGCCCCTCCACCACAATGGCCTCTTTGATCCGCAGCATCCGTCACCGCACTCCTTCCCGGGCCGGCGCGGCCAACTCCAACAGGAGCTGGGTCAGCAGCTCCTGTCCATCCCGGCCAGTGGACTTCATCGCCAGATCCGCCTGGCCACAGCGCACCACCGCCCGGCGGCACCAGGGCAGGGAAAACCGCCGCGCCGAGCGCAGCAGCTTCTCCGCGGGGTAGGATTTGATCCCCCACAGCTCCTCCAGCCAGGCCGGGCCCTTGCCTGCCTCCAGGGCGAGGCGTGCGGAGTACAGCTGGCGCATCTGTCGGCCCAGGGACCACAGGATCTTCATGGGCGGCTCCTGCATCTGGTACAGTTCCCCCAGCACCGCCGCCGCCTTGTCAAAATTCCCCTCGCCGATGGCGTCCGTCATGCGGAACACCACCGCGTCCAGCTGCGGGGTGGCCACGGCGTCAATATCCTCACGGGTAATAAATGCCCCCTTGGCATAGGCCCCGATCTTCTCAATCTCCCCCACCAGATTGGTCATCAGATCCCCGCACAGAAAGATGAGGTCCAGAGCAAGCCGGTTATCAATGTCCTTCCCCATGGCCCGGAACCGCCGGCGCACCCAAGCCGTAAGGTCACCCTGGTCCTGGCGGATGAAATTAACAATCACCCCATTTTCCCGGATGGCAGCAGCCAGCTTGGTGCGGGCGTCCCCCTTATAGGGCACCAGGTCATACACAAATACCAGGCACACGTATTCCGGCAGCTCCCGCAGCAGCGCCATGTACGCCTCCCTGTCCTGCTCCCCCGCCTTGAACAGGTCGTAATCCTGCACCAGCACCAGGGTGCGCTGGGCCATCATGGGCAGGCAGTCCAGCGCCTCCTCCAGACGCCGGGGCGACATGTCCCGGGCGGGCACCTGGTGGAAATTAAATTCCCCCATCCCTCCGTCCAGGATCATCTGCTTCAGCTGACCCAGGTAGTAATCCCGGAGATAGGTCTCCTCCCCATAAAACAGATACAGCCGGCCGGGCGTCCCGGCGGCCAAATCCTTTTTCAGCTGCTGATATCCGGCGGTATCCGCCTTGGCTTTGGGCGGCATAGCCTTCCCCTCCTTGTGTCGTTATCCCGGGCTGTGAACCGTCACCCCACCATACCAGTCGGTGCGGTACACCTTCACGCCCATCTCTGTCAGCCGCTCCAGGGTTTCCTGAGCGGGATGCCCGTACCTATTGTCCTCCCCAACAGAAATAAGGCCATACTCCGGCATGGTCGCCTCCAGCAATTTCTGTGAAGTGGAGTCACTTGACCCATGATGTCCCACAACCAATACATCCAGCTTTGGCAGTGCTACGCCGGCCAGCAGGGCCTCCTCCGCCCCGCTGTCCATGTCTCCGGTAAGCAGGGCGTTGAAGCCCTCCCAGGAAACCAGGCAGGAGAGGCATTCCTCGTTGGGATCTCCCTCTCCCACCGGCGGATACAGGCACAGGTTCTCCCCCTGTCCGGCGGCAATGGAAACCATGGCGTCCACGCGCTGCACCGTAACGCCCCTCTCCTCCGCGGCGGTGATGACTGCCGTCTCCAGCGCCTGGGGCTGGTGGGTTTCCGGAAGGTAAAGCTCCCCCACCTCCACCCGTTCCAGCAGGCGGGCCACGCCGTTGGCGTGGTCGTCGTGGCAGTGGGTCAGGATCAGCAGGTCGACACGGCGGACGCCCCGATCCTCCAGATAGTCGGCGGCAACATTCCCGGCATTTTCGCCGCCGCTGCCGCCGCAGTCCACAACACACACCAGCTCCCCCACCCGAATCACGGCGCACTGTCCCTGCCCCACATCCAGCAGCGTCAGGGTGCCCGGCCCGAACCAGAAGCTCCAGCTGTTCAGCAGCAAAGCGGCGCACAGGGTCGTGACCCCCGCGCAGACCGGCAGGATCATCCTGCTCTCCCGGGTCAGCAGCACCGCCAAAACCAGCACATAGAGAAGCACCAGCCAGGCGCGGATGTAGACAGTCTGGGTGGTGACAGAGGCAAAGGGCAGCCCCGCCGCCCAATTCACCGCCCAAAACAGCCAGTCCCCCAGCAGGGAGACAGGCCCCGCCGCCAAAGCAGCCGCTCCGGGCAGGAAAAAGGCAGCGGCTCCCAGGAGCAGCCCGCCGCCGAACAGCAGCGCCACCGCCCACAGGCACAGCAAATTGGAAATGGGCGCAGCCAACGTCACTGTGCCGAACCACAGGGCGGTTAAGGGCACGGTGAACAAGCTGGCGGCCAAGGTAACGGCCAGGCCGGAGGCAACCCACTCCACCGGCGGCAGACAGGCGGCTCTTTCCGGCAGCGCCGAAAGCAGCCTGCTCCGGATAGAGGCGCCGAACAGAATCAGCCCGGCCACCGCCGCAAAGGACAGCTGCAGCCCCACATCCCATACCGACAGCGGGTTGACCAGCAGCAGCACCAGCAGCGCCGCGGCCAGAGCGGTCAGATCATCCCGCTCCCGGCCCACCAGGGGCGCCAGATGGAGCAGGATAATCATGACTGCCGCCCGCACCACCGACGGCGCTCCCCCTGTCAGGGCGGCAAAAACCACCGCCAGTACGATGACTGCCACGGCGGTCAGGCGGCGGCTGACCCCCAGGAGCAGGGAGACCATCCCCGCCAAAAAGGCCATGTGCATCCCGGAGACCGCCACCACGTGGGACAGGCCCGCCCGGCTCAGCGGCTGCGTCCACTCCTCCCCCAGATCCGACCTGTCCCCAACAACCAGCGCCTTCACCAGCCCCGCCATGTCCGGCGGAAAAAGTTCTTCCAGCTTCTCCCCCAGCGCCCGGCCCCAGTATGCAGGCCAGTATACCGGACTGACCTTCCCCGGCCTGTCCAGCTCCAGGCGGCCGTAGCTTTCCCCGGTGAGCAGCATACCCCGGCCCGACAGATACCGCTGGTAGCTGCCCAGAGGGCCGGCTGCGTTAAAGGTGCAGTGGGCAATGGTGCTTACCCGGTCCCCGGGCCGCAGCCCCTCCCCCTGCTCATCCACATAAAGCTGCACGTACATGGGCAGCGGACCGATCTCTCCAGTGCGCAGGGTCACCCAGCTTGACCCATACTCCGTCACCGTGGGATAGTCGGTCACCGTGCCGCTGAGAATAACCGTCCGGTCGTCCAGCGCCTGGGCCGGCCAGACGGACAAGGCAAAGCAGCCCGCCGTCCAGCTTCCGCCCAGGCACAGCCCGGCCAGCAGCCAGCAGGCCGCCTGCTTTCTCCGGGCAGCCCGCCTTTGCCGGGCCAGGGCTGCCCCCGCCCAAAGCAGCGCCAAAACCGCTATGATAGGGAGAACGTTCCGGGGCTGAACCCAGCCCCAGGCAAGCGCGGCCAGACAGAAGCCCGCGCCAAACAACGCCAGACGACGGATGGCCGCTCCCCTCCTCCCCGATGTGGACGCAAGGCCCACCATACGGGGTTCATTATACTCGATTTTCCCGGGGAACACAACCGCTTTCCCAGGTATGGCCTCCCCGGCTTGTGTTTTTCCGCTGTTTGTGGTAAGATGAAAAGAAATTTTCGCCGGAATCGGGAGATGGAACGCTATGACAGATTATTTTCACCTACAGATGGAACGGGACGCCCTGCTGTCCATGAGCAGCCTGGGCCTGGCCCATCTGGGTGACAGCGTGTACGAGGTGATGGTGCGCTCCTGGCTGTGCCTTCAGGGGAAAGCCAGGCCCAAGGAGCTGCACCGGGCCACCGTGAAGTACGTGGCCGCCCCCGCCCAGGCAGCCGCCGTGGAGCGGCTGCGCCCCCTGCTGACAGAGGAGGAGGCCGACGTCCTCCGCCGGGGCCGGAATACCGCCCCCCACTCCGTGCCCAAGGCAGCCACCCGGGAAGAGTACCAGGCCGCCACCGGCCTGGAAGCCCTGTTCGGCTGGCTCTATCTCCAGGGCCGCACCAACCGGCTGAACGAACTTTTCGCCGTTTTAATGGACGGACAACAATGAGGTGATTTTCCATGCCATTGGACGCACTGTGCCTCTCCGGCCTGGTGTACGAGCTGAAACAGGCCGTGACCAACGGAAGGGTGGACAAAATCTATCAGCCCGGCCGGGATGAGGTGCTGCTGGCCCTCCGCTCCCCCGCCCAGGGCAACGTGAAGCTGCTGCTGTCCGCCAACCCCAGCCATCCCCGTCCCCAGCTGACCCAGCTCAGCCGGGAGAATCCGGATGTACCGCCCATGTTTTGCATGCTGCTGCGGAAACACCTGACCGGGGCGCGGATTCTGGAAATCAGCCAGCCTCCCTTGGAGCGGGTGGTCTCCTTCCGCCTGGAGGCCCTCAATGAGCTGGGGGACCGGGTGGAACGCACCCTGGTGCTGGAGATGGTGGGCCGCCGCTCCAACCTGCTGCTGCTGGACGGCGACGGCCGGATCATGGACTGCCTGCGCCGGGTGGAGGGGGGACTGGATGTGACCGGCGGCGCCGGGCGCAGCCTCCTCCCCGGTATGTTTTACCGCCTGCCCCCCGCCCAGGACAAGCAGGACCCCACCACTTTGGACCGGCCCGCCCTGGAGGCGCTGCTGGCACAGGCCCCCCAGGAGACCCAGGCTGACCGCTGGCTTTTGGACACCTTCGGCGGCCTCTCCCCCCTGGTGTGCCGGGAGCTGGCCTGCCGCTCCGGCGGCAGCACCGACGCCCGCCTCCACCAGATGGGGCCGGAGGGCCGCGCCAGACTGCTGGATGAGCTGGAAGGTTTGCTGAATTCCGTCCAGGAAAATCGCTTTACCCCATATTTACTTTCAAAGGATGGCAAGCCATCTGACTTCACATTTTTCCCGATAACGCAGTACGGGAATGCCATGGCTTTGACCGTTTACCCGACCTTTTCCCAGCTCCTGGACGCCTTCTATGAACAGCGGGAGCACCTGGAGCGGGTCAGGCAGCGGGGGCAGGATCTGATCCGGTCGGTGACAACCGCCCGGGACCGCACCGCCCGGAAGATCGCCCACCAGGAGGTGGAGCTGGCCGCCACCCTGGACCGGGAGCGGCTGCGTCAGCTGGGGGATATTCTCACCTCCAATTTCTACCAGATGTCCCGGGGGATGACCTCCCTGACCACCCAGGATTTTTATGACCCGGAGGGGGGGGAGGTTACCATCCCCCTGAATCCCCTCCTCACCCCCCAGCAAAACGCCGCCAAGTATTACAAGGACTACAACAAGGCCAAAACCGCCGAGGAGATGCTGACCCAGCAGCTGGAAAAGGGGCGCCGGGAGCTGGATTATCTGAACAGCGTGCTGGAATCCATCCCCATGGCCGAGGGGGAGAAGGACCTGATGGAGATCCGCCAGGAGCTCACCGACACCGGATATCTCCGCCGCCCGGCCAAGGCCAAGGGACGGGAAAAACGGGTAGTCTCCAAGCCCATGGAATTCCGTTCCTCCACCGGGATGCGGATTTCCGTTGGCAAAAACAATACCCAGAACGACCTGCTGACCTGTAAGCTGGCTTACAAAAGCGACATCTGGTTCCACACCCAGAAGATCCACGGCTCCCACGTAATCCTCTGGACTGAGGGGAAGGAGCCGGATCTCGCCAGCCTGAATGAAGCCGCCTGCCTGGCCGCCTGGTTTTCCCAGGCCCGGGACAGCAGCAAGGTGCCGGTGGACTACACCCCTGTCCGGTACGTGAAGAAGCCCAACGGCGCCCGGCCAGGCATGGTCACCTACACCACCTATGAAACCGCCTGGGTCACCCCCGACCAATCCCTGGTCAAATCCCTCCGCGCGGCCCCCTAACCCGCTTTCTTGTAAGAAAGCGGGGCAAAGAACCTTCCGGAAAGCTCCGCTTTCCTTCTCGCCGCCTACAGGTTAGATGACATCCCACACCCAAGCACGAAAGACAATTTTCCTAAACGGGCGCACACTGTGCGCCCCTACGGAAAGACCAAAGTCATGCAGCCAAAACCCCCGCACAAAGCCCCTTGTCTTTTGAGCGGAACCTACTTTCTTAGAAGAAAGTAGGCAAAGAATTTTCCCGGAAAGCTCCGCTTTCCTTCTCGCCGCCTAGGGCTTAGATGAAATTCCACGCCGCAGCACGAAAGAGAATCCCCCCCATGCGGGCGCACACTGTGCGCCCCTACGGAAAGGCCAGAGGGATGCAGCAAAAACCCCCGCACAAAGGCTCTTGTCTTTTGAGCGGAATCTACTGTCCTCCATAAAAGGTCATTCAACCTCCCATGGGGGACCGGGGGGAGAGCGGGGATAAGTCATGGCTTGCCATGACTTCTGCTCCCCGCGGACCCCCGGCGGTCTTTTGGTTTCTTTTCTC
>CASFCW010000073.1 GCA_949293165.1 uncultured bacterium | reverse complement strand
CAACCCGTCAGCTTGTCAAAAAAGCCCTCCTGCAAGGAGTTCCGGCGCCCGCAGGCGACGGAATAAAATGAAATCCCGTCATTTCCGGGGGGCGTGTACCTCGGAAATGACACTTCTCGCGCAAGATGGGCCGACTTTTCCGCAAGGAATCGAGGCCCATCTTGCGTGCAGTCCTTCTCGAAAAAGTGGCTGCGCCACATTTTCGACAGTCTCACGGGTTGCCGGTATCGGCAACCCGTGTTTTACCCTTATTCCCTCAACGCCCGGAGACAGCAAGACACCGTCTGCAGATTTACAGACGGTGTCCTGGAGCTAGTGGTGGGAATCGAACCCACGGCCTGCTCATTACGAGTGAGCTGCTCTACCCCTGAGCCACACTAGCGAATATTCGGTTGCGCCCATCCGGCGGCGCCCCGGACTGGAATCTCCCTTATTCTATCTGCAATGGCCTGAAAAGTCAAGAGCGAAGCGGAAGTTTTCCTCCCTGGGCGGGCACGAAGCCCGTCCAGGGAGGCAGGGTGGATTAAAACAGCTCGTCTCTGTCCAGGATCTGAGCCTTAATCAGGTTGGTGGAACCGCTCTTGCCCAGGGGCACGCCGGCGGTGATAACCACCGTCTCTCCGGACTCCACCAGCCCCTCCTTCAGGGCCAGCTCGGCGGACATAGAGAAGATCCGGTCGGTGGAATTGACCTCGCCGGTGAGGTAGGGGTACACGCCCCAGCAGATGGCCAGCTGACGGCGCACCTTCTCCTTCATGGTCAGGGCGGCCACAGGGCAGGCGGGACGGAAGCGGCAGATCATCCGGGCGGTGCGTCCGGAGCTGGTGGCGGCCAGGATGGCCTTGGCGTTAAGGTCCATGGCGGTCAGGCAGCAGGTGTGGGTGATGGCGTCGTTGATATTGGAGGCGGGCACCACGCGGCGCTTCTGGAACTGGCGCCAGTAGTTGATGGACTGCTCCGCCTGCTCCACGATGTCCACCATGGCGGACAGGGCCTCCAGGGGATACTTGCCGCCGGCGGTCTCGCCGGACAGCATGACGCAGCTGGTGCCGTCAAACACGGCGTTGGCCACGTCGGACACCTCGGCACGGGTGGGACGGGGGTTGCGGATCATGGAGTCCAGCATCTGGGTGGCGGTAATCACCGGCTTGCCGGACTGCAGCCCCTTGCGGATCATCTGCTTCTGGATCACGGGCACACGGGCGGCGGGGATCTCCACGCCCAGGTCGCCCCGGGCCACCATGATGGCGTCGGCCAGCTCCATGATCTCGTCAATATTGTCCAGGCCCTCCTGGTTCTCAATCTTGGCGATGATCTTGATCTCCTGGCCGCCAAACTGATCCAGCAGCTCACGGATGGCCTGCACGTCCTTGGCCCGGCGGACAAAGGAGGCGGCAATATAGTCGAAATCATTTTCCACGGCGAACTGGATATCGCTGATGTCCTTCTCCGTCAGGGCAGGCAGCTGGATATGCACGCCGGGGATGTTCAGGCTCTTGTTGGCGGACAGGCTGCCGCCGTTTTCGATGGTGCAGTGGATGTCCTGGCCCTCCACACGCTCCACCCGCAGGGCCACCAGGCCGTCATCCACCAGGATTTCGCAGCCGGGGGTTACCTCCTGATGCAGATTGGCGTAGGTCACAGAGACCATGGTCTCATCCCCCACCACGTCCCGGGTGGTGAGGACAAAGGACTTGCCCTCCTCCAGCACCACAGACTTCTCCGCAAAGGACTTGATGCGGATCTCAGGGCCCTTGGTGTCCAGAATGGTGGCCACAGGGCGGCTCATGGAGTCCCGCACCGCCTTCAGCTTGGACAGGCGCTCCAAATGCTCCTCATGGCTGCCGTGGGAGAAGTTGAACCGGGCAGCGTCCATCCCGTGACGGATCAGCTTGCGCATCATCTCCTCCGTGTTCACAGCGGGGCCAAGGGTGCAGATGATTTTCGTTTTTCTCAGCATATTCGTTCCTCCTGTAGGAAACATAACATTTTAATTGTATGACTTTTTCTGCGGTTTAATCATACTAAAGAATCTTGCCCTTTGGCTACGTGTGATTTTCATGAAATTCCTTTCCTCCCGGGGTAAAATTTTAGGCAAGGCTGGGGAAACGCAGGCTTCCGCCCTGGAATCCTGCATTTTTCCTGCCGTCCCGCCCCGGCTTTCCCTTTGATCCATTCCGTCTGAAATCCGGGAAATGCACCTTGCTTTTTGCCATACCGTATCATATAATGCTGGTAGAATGAACGGTGTTATTCCATTTTTGACGAATGACCGCGGAGGTGATCCGGATGAAGCTGCCAGTTCGCGCCCTCGTGCTGTTCCTCCTTGGCTTTCTGCTGGGCTGTGCCTTTCTGGCCGCGCTGACGGGAATCCGCAGTGCCTCCGTCCAGCCGCCCGCCCAGGAGGAGGCCCAGGCCCTGGATCGGGAGGACACCGCCGCCCTGCTCTCCGCGGCGGCGGACGCCGCCCGCTTCCTGCGGGACAGGGACTACCAGGCCCTGTCGGCCATGGTCCACCCGGAGCGGGGCGTCACATTTACCCCCTATTCCAGCGTGGACCCTGAGATGGACCAGAATTTCTCATCGGAGGAGCTCGCTTATGCGGCTGAAAATGAGAAACGCTATCTCTGGGGCTATACCGACGGCCGGGGCAGCCCGATTTGGATGACCATTCCGGAATTCATGGACAGCTATATCTTCTCCCAGGATTACACCAAGGCGCCCCAGGTGGCGGTGGATCAGGTCCTCATCAGCGGCAACGCCCTGGAAAACCTGACCCAGGCCTACCCCGGCTGCCGGTTCGTGGAGTTCAGCTACCCGGGCATTGACCCGGTGATGGAGGGGATGGACTGGTGCTCCCTGAAGCTGGTGTTTGAGCCGGGGGAGACCCAGTGGCTGCTGGTGGGAGTCATCCACAGCCAGTGGACGATTTGAACCCCGGCACATTCTGCATTTCCTGCCCGTGAGGAGCGGGCACATTGTTGTGTGGATGATCCCGGCCGGACAGTTCCGGGCCGGGTCTGAGAAAGAGAGGCGGGTCCATTTTGCGGATCGTAATTGTAGGCAACGGCAAAGTCGGCTTTTCCCTGGCGGAGCACCTGGTGAAGGAAGCCCACGACGTCACCATCGTAGACATGCAGGACGGCGCGCTGCGCCGGGCCGCCGACGCCCTGGACGTAATGAGCGTCAAGGGCAACGGAGTTTCCTCCGCCACGCTGGCGGAGGCGGGGGCCCGCAGCGCCGACCTGCTGGTGGCGGCCACCAGCTCCGACGAGGTGAACATGGTGTGCTGCCTCACCGCCAAGCACCTGGGCACCAAATACACCATCGCCCGCATCCGCAACCCGGAGTATAACGCCGGTCTGGGCGATTTGAAGCGGAACATGGGCATCGACATGGTCATCAACCCGGAAAGCGCCACCGCCACCGAAATCGCCCGCTGGCTGCGCTTCCCTCCCGCCTCCAACATTGAAACCTTCTGCCGGGGGCGCGTGGAGCTGATGGGGTTCCGCATCCGGGAGGGGGACTTTTTGGTGGGGCAGCCCCTGTACGGCATGTCCGACCAGGTTAAGCGCCTGTCCCTGCTGTTCTGCGCCGTGGAGCGGGACAGTGAGGTTATCATCCCCAACGGCAGCTTTGTCCCCCAGGTAAACGACCGGCTGTATCTCATCGGCCGCCCCTCCGGGCTGGACCAATTCTTCCGTATGCTGGGCCGCCACTGCCCCAAGGTCAAAAATGTCTTTATCGTGGGCGGCGGCAAGATCTCCCTGTACCTGGTGGCCATCCTGAACAAAATGAACATGCGCTCCAAGATCGTGGAAATCAAGGAGGAGCGCTGCCGCCAGATCAGCGAGCTGCTGCCCGGGACCATGGTCATCTGCGGCGACGGCACGGACCAGGAGGTGCTGGAATCGGAGCGCATGTCCGCCTCCGACGCCTTCCTGGCCCTGACCGACCGGGACGAGGACAACCTGATCCTCTCCCTGTACGCCATGCAGATGGGGGTGAGCAAGGTCATCACCAAGTCCAACCGGCAAAATTATACCGGAATCGCCCAGGCCGTGGGCCTGGACAGCGTGATCTCCCCCAAATATATCACCGTTTCCCAGATTTTACAGGTGGTGCGGGGGATGGAGAATTCCCAGGGCTCCGTGATGGAAACCCTGTACCGCATCGCTGACGGCCTGGCGGAGGCCATGGAGTTCACCGTGGGCCCCGGCACCCGCCACCTGGAGGTGCCTTTGAAGGACCTGTCCCTGCGGAAGGGAATCCTCCTGGCCGTCATCATTCGGGACAACGACATCATCATCCCCGAGGGCAAAACCGTCCTGCGCCTGGGGGACAAGATCATCGTGGTCTGCTCCGGTATCCCCATCAACGATCTCAACGACATTTACGAAGAGGACGAGAATCCCTTCTCATCCCAGGGAGGGTCCAATGAACTTTAAACTGGTTCTGAAAGTGCTGGGGCGGGTCATGTCCATCGAGGCCGTGGCCCTCCTCTTTCCCCTGGTGGTGGCCATGCGCTACGGGGAGAGTATCCTCCCCTTCCTGCTGTCCATCGGGGTGGTGCTGATCATCTCCCTGCCCCTGTCCCGGATGAAAACCCAGCCCCACTTCTTCCTGCGGGAGGGCTTTGTGTCCGTGGGCCTGCTGTGGCTCATCATGGGCCTGGTGGGCGGCCTGCCCTTCTATTTTTCCGGCTGCTTCGACAGCTTCATTGACTGCTTTTTCGAGTCCTCCTCCGGCTTTACCACCACCGGAGCCACCATCCTCACCGACATCGAGTCCCTGCCCAAGGGCATCCTGTTCTGGCGCTCCTTCACCCATTGGCTGGGCGGCATGGGCGTGCTGGTGCTGGCCACCGCCATCGTCCCCTCCCTGGGCATTCGGGCCCACTACATGACCCAGGCGGAAAGCCCCGGGCCGGTCTTTTCCAAGCTGGTGCCCAAGCAGTCCCAGACCTCCAAAATCCTTTACGGGATCTACTTCACCATGACGGCGGCGGAAACCGCCATCCTCGCCCTGCTGGGGATGCCCATTTATGACGCATTGATTCACGCCTTCTCCACCGCCGGAACCGGCGGTTTTTCCAACCGGAACGCCAGCGTGGGCGCCTACGGCGACGCCAGGATTGAAATTGTCATCGCCGTGTTTGCCCTGCTGTTTTCCATCAACTTCGGGCTGTACTTCCTGCTGCTCCACCGCCGGTTCAAGGAGTTTCTGAAAAGTGACGAGCTGCGCTTTTTCGGCATCCTGGTGGCGGGGGCCACCGTCCTCATTACGGTGGACATCCTGCCCCTGTACGGCTCCATCGGCGAAAGCCTGCGCTTTGCCTTCTTCCAGGTGGCCTCCATCATTTCCACCACCGGCTTTGCCACGGCGGACTTTGTCCTGTGGCCCCAGCTGTCCCAGATCATCCTGGTGCTGCTCATGTTCTGCGGCGCCTGCGCCGGGTCTACCGGCGGCGGCATGAAGTGCTCCCGCATCCTCATGCTGCTGCGCTCCATCCACCGGGAGATCCGCTGCATTGCCCACCCCCGCTCTGTGGAGGTGGTGCGCCTGGAGGGCAAGGTGGTGGAGGAAAAGACCCTTCACTCCACCCTGGTGTTCATCGGGTGCTATCTTCTGGTTATTTTGGCCGCCACCCTGGTCATCTCCCTGGATAACCAGTCCTTTTCCGTGTCCTTCTCCTCCGCCCTCACCTGCGTGAGCAACGTGGGCCCCGGCCTGGAGGCGGTGGGCCCCTCCGGCAATTTCGCTGCCTTCTCCCCCCTGTCCAAGGTGGTCATGACCCTGTGCATGATTATCGGGCGCCTGGAGATTTTCCCCATCCTCATCCTGTTCAGCCCCACCACCTGGCGGCGCACCTGATTTCCCAGTCCCGGCCACAGGCCGGGACTTTTTTTGCATAACCGCCCCCGGTTCCGCCCCATACTGTGGAAAAGGAGTGGAGCGTATGATTCAAACCCGGAAGGCAGCCATCATCGGCTGCGGCTATGTGGGCTCGGCCATCGCCTTTCGTCTCATGCAGCAGGGCCTGTTCTCCGAGCTGATTCTCATTGACGTCAACCAGGAAAAGGCGGAGGGGGAGGCCATGGACCTCAGCCACGGGCTGCCCTACACCGCCTCCATGCAGATCCGGGCGGGCACCTGCGCCGACGTGGGGGACTGCGCCATGGTCATTCTCACCGCCGGAGCCAACCAGAAGCCTGGGGAAAGCCGGACCGACCTTATCGGGAAAAACGTGGCCGTCCTCCGGCAGATCATCCCCCAGATCACCGGCAGCGGCTTTCAGGGCATCCTGCTGGTGGTGTCCAACCCGGTGGATGTGCTCACCTACGCGGCCTGGCGGATGTCCCATCTCCCCGCCCACCGGGTGCTGGGCTCCGGCACAGTGCTGGATACCGCCCGCCTGAAATACCTGTTGGGACACCGCCTGGGCGCGGACAGCCGGAATGTCCACGCCGCCATCATCGGGGAGCACGGGGACAGCGAGCTGGCCGTGTGGAGCAGCGCCAATGTGTCCAGCATCCAGCTGGAGGAATTTTGCCGTCTCCAGGGCATCGAGGATTGCAGGGCCGTCACAGAGCCCATCTACCGGGAGGTGCGGGACAGCGCCTACGAAATCATCCGCCGGAAAGGCGCCACCTATTACGGCATCGCCATGGCGGTGGGCCGGATCGCCCAGAGCATCATGCTGGACGAGGGCAGCATCCTGCCGGTATCCGTCGTCCTGCAGGGCGCCTGCGGCCTGTCCGGGCTGTGCCTCAGCCTGCCCTCCGTGGTGGGGGAGCGGGGGGTGGAGCGGGTACTGGACATCCCCCTGTCCCCGGAGGAAAAAGCCGCCCTGGACGCCTCCGCCCAGGGCATAAAGGAAATTATTTCCACCTTGCAGCTGTAAAAAAGGCCGCCGCAGAATCCTCTGCGGCGGCCTTGACTGTGTGGGTCACGAATCAGTCGGTGACGTAGGGCAGCAGGGCGACCTGACGGGCGCGCTTGATGGCCTCAGTCAGCTGGCGCTGATGCATGGCGCAGGTGCCGGTGGTGCGGCGGGGCAGGATCTTGCCGCGCTCGGAAGTATAGCGGCGCAGCTTGCCGGCGTCCTTATAATCAATGCACTCCACCTTGTCCACGCAGAAGGCGCAGACCTTACGGCGCTTACGGCCCCGGGGAGCCCGGTTTTCACGCTCCATAGCCATGAGATTAACCTCCTTTTTCAAACCATATACGGTCTAAGATCAAAACGGCAGCTCGCCGTCGTCGTCAGCCAGCTCGGAAAACTGGTCGCCGCCCATGCCGGGGGCGCCAAAGCCGCTGGGGGAAGCCGCGGGGGCGGAATATCCGCCGGAGGGGGCGGAATAACCGCCGCCGGCGCTGTATCCGCCGCCTTCGCCGTCCCGCTTGGAGTCGCCGAAATACACGTTGTCGGCAATTACCTCGGCGGTGCGGCGCTTGCCGCCCTCCTTATCCGTCCAGTCACGGATCTGGAGACGGCCCTCTACCACGGCCATGCGGCCCTTGGTGAAATAACGGCTGACAAACTCCGCTGTCTGCCGCCAGGCCACCACGTCAATAAAATCCGTGGTGCGCTCACCAGTGGCCTTATCTTTGAAATCCCGATCCACCGCCAGACTGAAGGAAGCCACAGGGGTCCCCGTCTGGGTGCGGCGCAACTCAGGATCTCGGGTCAGACGACCCATGAGAAAAATCTTGTTGAGCATTGCGCGCCTCTCTTACTGGTCCTTGCAGACGATCAGAGAACGCATCACGCCGTCGGTGATCCGGAAGATACGATCCAGCTCAGCGGGGATGGCGGCAGCGGCGGTGAAGGTCATCAGCACGTAGTAGCCCTCCATCAGGTCGTTGATGGGATAGGCCAGACGGCGCTTGCCCCACTCATCGACCTCAGAGACGGTACCATTCGCCTCCACAACGGCTTTGAACTTAGCCACCAGAGCGGCGACAGCCTCCTCGTTGAGGGAGGGGTCCAGGATATACATCGCCTCGTAGTTTGCGGTAGTCTTTGCCATTTTCATTGCACCTCCTTACGGTCTTGTGGCCCCCGGACCTCGCCGGGAGCAAGGATGTGCCTGTTCCATTTGGAATCAAGCCCTATTATTATATCTGAAACTGCCGAAAAGTCAAGTATTTTTTCCCTGAAATGAACACATCCACCAGCGAAGCTGGTGGTTGTCACTATGCGGGCATAGCCCTCTGTTCCTCGCGGACGCGTACAACGCGTAATACGGTCTGCCAGC
>CASFCW010000072.1 GCA_949293165.1 uncultured bacterium | reverse complement strand
ACAAGGGGCTTTGTGCGGGGGTTTTGGCTGCATGACTTTGGTCTTTCCGTAGGGGCGCACAGCGTGCGCCCGCATGGAAGCACTGTCTTTCGTGCTGGGGTGTGGAATAGCATCTAAGCTGTAGGCGGCGCGGAGGAAAGCGCAGCTTTCCGGAAGGTTCTTTGCCCCGCTTTCTTTCAAGAAAGCGGGGGGAGGCGGCGGGCAAGGGACAGGGACAGGAGGGCCGCCAAGCTCTCGGTAATGAAGAAGGCCAGCCACACCAGGCCAGGCGCCAGCCACAGGAGGAGGGCGGCCACCGGCAGCAGAAGCACAAGCTGGCGGAGCAGCGCCACGGCCAGGGCGTCCCGGCTGCGGCCCAGGGACTGGAGGGCGGCGGACAGGACGACGCTCACCGCGGCCAGCGGGAAGGCCGGGGCGATCATAGCCAGGGCAGGCACACCCATAGCCAGGGCGGCCGCGTCGGCCCGGAAGCAGTAGGTCAGCAGGGGGGACGCGGCCAGGGCCAGCAGGGCCCCGCCGGCCAGGGCGATTCCCACCCCCAGCTGGAGGCCGAAGCGGACGGCCTGACGGATGCGCTGGGGGGCTCCGGCCCCGTAGTTATACCCCAGGATGGGGACCAGGCCGCTGTTGATCCCGGCCACAGGCATGGTGATAAAGGACTGGATCTTGAAATAGACCCCCAGGACATACACCGCCGTCTCCGACCACAGGCCCAGCAGCTGGTTCATCCCCAGGGTCATGAAGCTGGACAGGGACTGGGTGGCCATGGCGGGCAGGGCGATGGCCCCGATTTCCTTGATTAAGGCCCCGCGGGGCCGGAACCCCCGGAAGGAGATGGGGAATTGGCTGCGGAAGCGGCGGAGCAGGCCCAGGCCGATGGCGGCGCCGGAGCACTGGCCCAGGACGGTGGCCACGGCGGCCCCCGCCACGCCCATATCCAGGCCGAAGATGAACACCGGGTCCAGGATCAGGTTGAGCACCGCGCCGGAGCCCTGGACAATCATGTAGCCTGTGGGATGGCCGGAGGACTGGAGCAGCCGCTCAGTCAAAAACTGGAGGCACAGGCCCAGGGAGCCCGCCGTGCAGATGGTGAGATAGACCACCCCGGAGGCAGCCACCCGGGGATTGTCGGTACACAGGGCAAAAAACAGCCGCCCCCCCGCCAGCCCCGCCAGGGCAAAGGCCAGCCAGCACAAGCCGTAGAGGAAAAAGCCGTGGCAGGCCACGTCGTTGGCCCCGGGCCAGTCCCTCCGGCCCAGCTGCCGGGACAGCAGGGCGTTGCAGCCCACCCCCAGGCCGAAGCAGCATGCAATCATCAGCAGCTGGACGGGGTAAGCGTAGGACAGGGCCAGGAAGTCCAGGTCGCTGACCTGGGCCACGTAGATGCTGTCCACCAGGTTGTAGATGGCGCTGATGAGCATGGACAGCATCACCGGGGCGGACATGGACAGCACCAGGGGCCGGATGGGCCGGGTTCCCAGCATATTTTCCCGGGCAGTGGGCACGGCGTTTCCTCCTCTCCCAGATTGGAATAGAAAAACGGGCTCCCCCGATGGGGAGCCCGTTGAACCATAGAGGCCTCCATCCGTGGGGATCGACGGGCCCGTGGGCACGGATGGCTTGGATTCAGTTTATCAGACCCGCTCCCCCGTGTCAAGCGGAGGTCACAGGGCCCGGGTGTACCGCAAATCCCGGCAGATGGTGTCCGGCGGGAAGGGGATGTCCTCATGGGTGCCGTCCCAGGCAAAGCCGTGGCGGGCATAGAACCGCCGGGCCCCCGCATTTTCCTGCAGCACATACACCAGGCAGCTGGGGAAGCCCTGGGCCTTCAGCCGCCGGAGCATCTCCTCCATAATCAGGCCGCCATAGCCCTTTCCGGTGTGGTCCGGGTGGCAGTACAGGGACATGACCTCCCCCCAGCCCCGGTAGTCGTCGGCGTGGAAGGTGCACACCGTCCCGGCCTGGGGCCCCGCGCTCAGGCGCACCGGGCCATAGGTGGCGCAGCACACCGCCTCCTCCCCGTCGTACACCAGCAGCCCATTTGCCGTCCCGGCGGGGATGCTGGCGCGGAAGAAGGGAATCCACCGGCTGTCGGTGATCTCCCGGGCCATGTAGTCCGGGGGGATGGCGTCGGCGTAAGCCGCCCGCCAGCCCAGGGCGTGGATGCGGGACATGAGGGCGAAGTGCTCCTCCGTCACCGCGTCAACGAAGCGCACGCCCATCAGCACATCTTGGCCCCGGCGGGGATCTTGTCGTCCAGCATGAGCAGGTTCAGCCGCTCCTCCCCCTTCTCGGTGTGGACGGCGGAGATGAGCATGCCGCAGCTCTCCTGGCCCATCATCTTCCGGGGGGGCAGGTTGACAATGGCCATCAGGGTCTTGCCCACCAGCTCCTCAGGCTTGTAGAACTGGGCGATGCCGGACAGGATCTGGCGGTCCACGCCGGTGCCGTCGTCCAGGGTGAATTTCAGCAGCTTGTTGGACTTTTTCACATTCTCGCAGGCCTTCACCTTCACCGCCCGGAAGTCGGACTTGCAGAAGGTGTCGAAATCCACCTGCTCCTCCAGCTGGGGCTCCAGCTCCAGGTCGGGCAGGGCGGCCTTCCTGGCGGCGGCGGCGGCCTCCTCCAGGGCCTGGAGGGCCTTCTCCATATCCACCCGGGGGAACAGGTTGTCCCCCTTGGTGGGGGCGGCGGTGTCGCTGAGGCTGCCCCACCGGCCGGCGCTGTCCCAGGTGCGGCAGCCGTCGCCGGCGCCGATCTGGGCAAAGAGCTTGTCCATGCTGTCGGGCATGAAGGGGATCAGGAGCACCGCGCAGATGCGGGTGGCCTCCAGCAGGTTATACATCACGTGGGCCAGGCGCTTGCCGTTTTGCTCCATATCCTTGGCCAGGGCCCAGGGCGCGTTCTCGTCAATATACTTGTTGGCCCGCTGGATGACCTTGAACACCTCGTCCAGGGCCTTGTGGGGGGCGAAGGCCTCCATGGCCTCCTCGTACTTCCCCCGGAGGGAAGAAGCCATGGCGATGAGCTCCACGTCACAGGCAATATCGTCCGGCTCCGGAACCACCCCTACACAGTCGGGGGCGGCACAGAGGGCGGCAACAGACCGTTCCCCGTCCGTGGCGCCGCAGCCGGCGGGCAGCTGGCCGCCGAAGTACTTGCCCACCATGGCGGTGGTGCGGCTGACCAGGTTGCCCAGGTCGTTGGCCAGGTCGGTGTTGATGGTCTGGATCAGCAGCTCGTTGGAGAAGTTGCCGTCGGAGCCGAAGGGGAAGGTGCGCATGAGGAAGAAGCGCAGGGCGTCCACCCCGAACATCTCCGCCAGGATATAGGGGTCCACCACGTTGCCCTTGGACTTGGACATCTTGCCGCCGTCCAGCAGCAGCCAGCCGTGGCCGAACACCTTCTTGGGCAGGGGCTCCCCCAGGCTCATGAGCATGGCGGGCCAGATGATGGAGTGGAAGCGGACAATCTCCTTGCCCACGATGTGCACGTCGGCGGGCCAGAACTTCCCGTAGTCGTCGTACTTGTCGTTGCAGTAACCCAGGGCGGTGATATAGTTGCTCAAAGCGTCCACCCAGACGTAGACCACGTGGCCGGGGTCAAAGTCCACCGGCACGCCCCAGGTGAAGCTGGTGCGGGAGACGCACAGGTCCTCCAGGCCGGGCTTGATGAAGTTGTTCACCATCTCGTTGACCCGGCTGCGGGGCTCCAGGAAGTCGGTGTCCTCCAGCAGGTGCTGGATGCGGTCGGCGTACTTGGACAGTCTGAAGAAGTAGGCCTCCTCCTCCGCGTCCTGCACCTCCCGGCCGCAGTCGGGGCACTTGCCGTCCACCAGCTGGCTCTCCGTCCAGAAGGACTCGCAGGGCTTGCAGTATTTGCCCACATACTTGCCCTTGTAGATGTCCCCGTTGTCGTAGAGCTTTTTGAAAATCTTCTGAATGGCGGCCACGTGATAGTCGTCGGTGGTGCGGATGAACCGGTCATTGGAAATATTCATCAGCTTCCACAGGTCCAGCACGCCCCGCTGGCCGCAGACGATCTTGTCCACGAACTCCTGGGGGGTGACGCCGGCCTCCTTGGCCTTGTCCTCAATCTTCTGGCCGTGCTCGTCGGTGCCGGTGAGGAACATGACGTCGCAGCCGATGAGCCGCTTGTACCGGGCGATGGCGTCGGTGGCCACGGTGCAGTAGGTGTGGCCGATGTGCAGCTTGTCGCTGGGGTAGTAGATGGGGGTGGTAATATAATATTTCTTCACGGGTGATTCCTCCCAAAAATGGAAATTACGCGTTCAGGCGGGCGGGGGCCGTCCCCCAGGACACAGCGGCCAGGCCGGCCAGGGCGGTGACGGTAAGGGCCAGGGTGAACAGGGTCTGGAACAGGGTCAGGCCGTCCCCCAGGGAGGCCAGGCCCAGGGCCGGGCCCATGGTGGAGAAAAACCGCACCGCGGTGAGATTGGGCCGGTCAAAATAGCAGGCGCTTTGGAAATACAGGGCCAGCAGCAGGGCGGACGCCGCCAGGATGGGCAGATAGACCGCGGTCAGGTCGGCGCTGACAGAGTGCTCCTGATAGACGGCAATCAGCCAGGGCAGGGCGGCGTAAGCGGGCAGCGTGCTCCAATTCCGGGTGGCGCCGGGCTCCGTCAGGCGGCAGTTGTTCCGCCCGGTAATCAGCGCCCCCATCCCGCCCGCCAGGCACAGGGCCAGGGTGACACCCTGGGCAATGGGCATGGGAGCGGTGGTGGCGGAATACAGCATGGTGGACTGCCACAGCTGGATCTTGCCCCGCAGCTCAGGCACGCCCACGGCGGCGGCGAAGAAAAACAGGCAGGCCCCGGCGATCATCAGCCCCAGGTACCATTTGCCGGAGCAGTGGAAGGGGAACCGATTCCCAGGGGCCTTCCCCGCCGTCACGCTGACGGCCAGCACCACGGCGGCCAGCACCGCCAGGAACACCAGCATCGCCGCGGAAATGGGGCTGCCGGGGTCCATCAGCTGGGCGGTGGGGTCAAAGGCCAGGTTCCGCTGCCACAGGCGCAGGGCCAGGCCGGCCAGCCCGCCGGTAAAGGCCAGGAAGGGAAGGAGAATGGATTTCTGACGCAAGGGTATGCCCTCCTTTCGCGGCCCGAAAACAGGGCCACAACACAATATCATACCCTATTTTTTCCCGGATTGCAAGCCTTACTGCCCTTCCTCCTGCCACAGAACGGGGCCGCCCCCGGCCAGGGAGGCCTTCACGTCCAAAATCCGCTGGTTGGACGAGCCGCGGAACCGGAGGGACAGGTTTTTCAGCTCCTCCACAAAGGGGCCGTCCACCAGCACATCCAGCTCCTCCAGCATGGCCCGGCTGTGCGCCCCCACCCTGCCGGCGGCCAGCTCCTCAAACAGGTAGCCGGTGTAGCACCAGATGTCCTTCTCCGGCCAGGCCTTCCGCACCTGCCGGATGAGGTCCAGCACCGCGGCCTGGTTGTCCGGGTGGAAGGGCTCCCCCCCCAGCAGGGACAGGCCCCGGACATAGGACTTGCCCATGTGCCCCACAATGGCGTCAACCTCCCCCTGGGTGAAGGGGCGGCCGTAGGCGAAGTCCCAGGCCTCCGGGTTGAAGCAGCCGGGGCAGGCGTGGGTGCAGCCGGAGACAAAAATGGAGACCCGGATACCCGGGCCGTTGGCCACGTCGATGGGGCGGATGTCTGCGTAGTTCATAGAAAAACCTCCAATTGTTCAGCGTACAAAGGGAAAAGGGGAGAGGCTAAAAAAAGAGTGAAGAGTGAAGAGTGGAGAGTGAAGATATCTCAACTCTCCACTCTCCACTCTCAACTCTATTCTTACAGGTGGAGGACCCGGGCCTTGATCTCCTTGGTCTTGCCCACGTTCCAGTAGTTCTCACCCAGGTAGCCGCAGGTGCGGCGGGTGACGTTCATCTTGCTCTGGTCGGTGTTGTGGCAGGAGGGGCACTCCCAGTGGAAGTCCTCGTTAATCATGATCTCCCCGTCGTAGCCGCAGCACTGGCAGTAGTCGCTCTTGGTGTTGAACTCGGCGTACTGGATGTTGTCATAGATGAACCGGACGACCTCCTTCAGCGCCTCCAGGTTGTGGCGCATGTTGGGGATCTCCACGTAGGAGATGCAGCCGCCGGTGGAGATCTTCTGGAACTGGCTTTCGAAGGTGAACTTGTCGAAGGCGTCAATCTGCTCCCGGACATCCACGTGGTAGCTGTTGGTGTAGTAGCCCTTGTCGGTGACGTCGGGGATGGTGCCGAAGCGCTCCTTGTCGATGCGGGCGAAGCGGTAGCACAGGCTCTCGGCGGGGGTGCCGTACAGGGCGAAGCCGATGTTGGTCTGGGCCTTCCAGTCGTCGCAGGCCTTGCGCAGGCGGTTCATGACCTTCAGGGCGAACTCAATGCCGCCGGGCTGGGTGTGGCTGACCCCCTTCATGAGCTTGGTGACCTCATACAGGCCGATGTAGCCCAGGGAGATGGAGGAATAGCCGCCGTACAGCAGGGGCTCGATGGACGCGCCCTTGGGCATGCGGGCGATGGCGCCGTACTGCCAGTGGATGGGGGAGGAGTCGGACTTGACCTTCTTCAGGGCGTTGTGGCGGCACATGAGGGCGTTGAAGCACAGGTCCAGCCGCTCCTCCAGCAGGGCCCAGAACTTCTCCTCGTCGCCCCTGGCCAGAATGCCGATCTGGGGCAGGTTCAGGGAGACCACCCCCTGGTTGAACCGGCCCTCAAACTTGTAGTTGCCGTCCCCGTCCTTCCAGGGCGCCAGGAAGGAGCGGCAGCCCATGGGGGAGAACACGTTGCCCTGGTAATTCTCCCGCATCTTCTTGGCGGAGATGTAGTCGGGATACATCCGCTTGGCGGAGCACTTGACGGCCAGCTCGGTGATGTAGTCGTACTTGCCGCCCTTGAGGCAGTTGTGCTCGTCCAGGACGTACACCAGCTTGGGGAAGGCGGGGGTGATGTAGACCCCCTTCTCGTTCTTGATGCCCTCCAGGCGCTGGCGCAGCACCTCCTCCACAATCATGGCGTTCTCCTCCAGGTAGGGGTCGTCCTCCCGGAGGTTGAGGAACAGGGTGACGAAGGGGGACTGGCCGTTGGTGGTCATCAGGGTGTTGATCTGATACTGGATGGTCTGCACGCCGGACTTCAGCTCGTCCTTCAGCCGGTCGCTGACCAGGCGGTCCAGGGTGGCCTCGTCCACCTGGCCGGCGCACTCGTAGGCGATGTGCTTGCGGAACTTGTCCCGGCTGCGGCGGAGGTACTTGCCCAGATGGCTCATGTCCACGCTCTGGCCGCCGTACTGGTTGGAGGCCACGCAGGCGATGATCTGGGTGGTGACGGTGCAGGCCACCTGGAAGCTCTTGGGGGACTCGATGAGCTTGCCGTTCATCACCGTGCCGTTGTCCAGCATGTCCCCAATGTTAATCAGGCAGCAGTTGAAAATGGGCTGGATGAAATAGTCCGCGTCGTGGAAGTGGATGGCCCCCTCGTCGTGGGCCTTGGAGATGTACTCCGGCAGCAGAATCCGCCGGGTCAGATCCCGGCTGACCTCGCCGGCGATGTAGTCCCGCTGGGTGGCGGCAATCATGGTGTTCTTATTGGAGTTCTCCTCCGCCAGCTCCTGGTTCTCGTTGCGCAGCAGGGAGAGAATGGACTCGTCGGTGGTGTTGGCCTTGCGCACCAGCGCCCGGTTGTACCGGTAAATGATGTAGGTCTTGGCCAGATGGAACTTGTTCTCCGCCACCAGACCCTGCTCCACCATGTCCTGGATGTCCTCCACCAGGATGCGGGCACGCTTGGTGTGCTCAATCTGGTCCACGATGGCCTCTACCCGGTCGCTGCTGAGCCGGTCGGCCTCGTCCACCTCCGCATTGGCCTTCTGGATGGCGGTGACAATCTTGCTGCGGTCGTAATCCACCACAGACCCGTCGCGCTTGATAACCTTCATTGTACCTTCCCCTCTCATTCTTAAATCAAAGCAGTCCGGAGGCGACGGAACTTCGGTTTCCAGGGGAAATCGGGGCCGTGGCCTGGGATCGGGGGCCTGTCCCGCCGGGGCAGAAAAGGCCGTAACTCTTCGGAATTAGATTATAGCATGTTATATAGGGGCTTGTCCAGAGGAAAACCACAATATATTGTGGGAAAACGAAAATTAGGCACATTTCCTTTTTTGCATACGGTTTGGGGAGAAAAATGGCCGTTTCCGCCGGGAAGGGAGGGAAAACCTGGATGCCCCCGCTCCGGCGGAAAGGCGGGTACTCCTTGGGGGGCGCGG
>CASFCW010000071.1 GCA_949293165.1 uncultured bacterium | reverse complement strand
TCAGCTTGTCAAAAAAGCCCTCCTGCAAGGAGTTCCGGCGCCCGCAGGCGACGGAATAACATGAAATCCCGTCATTTCCGGGGGCGTGTACCTCGGAAATGACACTTCTCGCGCAAGATGGGCCGACTTTTCCGTAAGGAATCGAGGCCCATCTTGTGTGCAGCCCTTCTCGAAAAAGTGGCTGCGCCACTTTTTCGACAGTCTCAATCCCCGCCGGGATGTGCCCGGCGGGGATTATTTGCTTATGTCTCCGGCTCCTCCCATTGGGAAAAGACCACCCGGTAGTAGTCCCGGTCCAGGATCATGGCGGAATAGGCCACCCGGTTCTGCACCTCCGCCACGCTCTGGGCCACGTACTCCTGGCTGGGCTGGCTGCCGTCCCACATGGTGAAGGTGTCGTCGATGGAGTTATAGGCCCCCTGGTCGGTGAGGAAGCTGTAGTTGGAGAAGATTACCAGCCCGGGGCTGTCGGACAGGATGTCCCGCCCGGCCATCAGCCGGGAATCATAGGGCAGGCCAAAGAGGTTGGACAGGGTGGGCATCACGTCCAGGCTGGAGCAGTATTTGTCCACGTACACCGGCTCGCTCAGGTCGGCGCTCCACAGGATCAGCCCGTTTTCAAAGATCTCAAACACCGGGTCCACCTCATGGCCCAGCAGCTCGCTGTACTCCTCGTCGGTCAGGCCATAGGGATAGTGGTCGGCGGACAGGACGATCACCGTGTCCTCCAGCCTGCCCGCCGCCTCCAGCTGCTCCACCAGGCTGGACACCGCCAGCTCCAGCTCCATCTGGCAGGCCAGGTAGGCCCGCACCGGCTCGGAGTAGTCCAGGTCGGCCACCTCGTCCCAGTGCCGGCGGGACATGGCGTTGTCGTCGTAGGTGTAGTTCAGGTGCCCGCTCACCGTCAGGCAGTAGACCATGAACTGCTCCTCGTCCACGAACCGGGGGACGATCTCCTCCATCATCTCCAGGTCGGAGGGGGGAAAGACCTCCTCCAGCTCCAAACCGTTGCCCAGGCCGTAATAGTCGTAGCCCATGTTGGGGTGGGACAGGTTCCGGTCGTAGTAGGTGTAGAGGTAGTCGTGGAAGGCCATGGTCCTGTAGCCCAGGGCCCGGAACTGGTTGCCCAGGGCGAAGGGCATGGCGTTGTCCGACGACTCGGAGTAGCTCCACACCCCGGATTTGGGGATCAGGCCGGTGGTGGTGACATACTCCCCGTCGGAGGTGGACACCCCCCACAGAGGCGTGTAAAAATTCCTGCACACAATGCCCTCGTGGGACAGCTTCCACAGGGTGGGGGTGCGCTCCGGGTCCAGGATCAGGGAGGAGTACCCCTCCGCCACAATCCACATCAGGTTCTTCCCGGCAAACCGGCCCGTCCACTCATTTTTCATGGTGGGCTCCACCTGGGAGAAGTATTTGTGCATCTCCGTCAGCTGCTCGTCCTCCCCGTCCCGCTCCATCAGGGCGGGGAAGTCAATCTCCAGCACCTGGGGCTCCTCCTCCGGGTGCTCCTCCAGCAGCAGGTAGCGCCTGGGCTGGTCCAGCACCAGCTTGGCGGGCGCCTCCCGGTCCGGGTCGATGCCGAAGATCACCCGGCGGATCTCCAGCTGGGTCTGGGTCATCATGCCGAAGTTCTGCACCTCCAGCTCAGGGACGGCGGCCTGGTAGTAGATGTCCCGCAAAGACAGCGTGCCGCTGCCGCACAGCAGCACCGCCAGCATCCCCGCCCCCTGGACCCCCAGGGCCAGCAGCAGCCACCGCGCCCCCATTTTCCGGGAGATGGGGCCGTGGACGGGCCAGCGCCCCTTCCAGGCCAGGTAGAGGGAGGCAAAGGCGGGCAGGGCCATCATCAGCACAGGGAACCAGTTGAGCAGGATCTCCCCCAGGGCCATATCCCCGAATCCTCCGGCCACCATGCCCATCTTGGTCAGGGAGAACAGGGTGACGAAGGTTTTGAACATGCGGTAATAGATGCACTGGGTGCCCATCCAAATCGACAGCAGGGCAATCAGCCCCGCCAGCAGCCATCTGGCCCGGCTGGGCCGGAGGGCGCCGCAGATCAGCCCCACCACCATGGCCACGGGGATGGAGAATACCAGGGTAAAGGCCATACCCGCCGGGGTCAGCCCCCGGAAGCAGTACAGCTTGAGAAACAGCTCCTCATAATACAGCACCGCCAGGAAATACAGGGCGGGCCCCGCCGCCGGCCGGAGATGGCGCCACAGCCGGGCGGGCCAAGCGTCCCTGTTCCTGTGGAGTTCAGCGTCCATGCATGGCCTCCTTTCCGCCGGGCCCATGTCCCGACGGTTGAACAGCTTTATTTTACCCGATTTCCGTACCGGATGTCAATGAAGGGGGCCGCTCCCGGTCCGGGCGGCGGAAAACCGTTGGAATTCTTTGCACTTTGGGCTTGCAAAGCGGAAAAAAATCTGCTATATTAAGGTGAAAATTTTCTTAAGATTTTACTAAGTGGGGTGATTAGGGAATCCGCGGGGTTCTCTCCGCCCCATCCCGCCCAAGTGCGGGGGAAAGGCAGGCCCCTTGTCCAGTCCGCTGCGTCAGCGCGCCGTTGAGCGCCTGAAGAAGATCTATTCCGCCTATTACGACATCGAGGCCGTGGACGACGGCACCCCGCTCCAGGTCCTGTGCGCCTACCACCTGCGGGACAGCCAGTACGTGCTGATGAAGCAGGCGGAGCTATGGGCGGCGGAGAGCCACGAGTACCTGTTTCTCTGGTCGCTGGAGGCGCTGACCCAGGCCTCCGTGGAGGAAATTTTCACCCGGGTGGTTACCCAGGGGGAGGGCCTGGTCCGCCCCCACGCTCAGCATATGTATACATACCTCACAGCGGTCGTGCTGTACGACCGCGCCGATGCCCAGGCGCTGGAGCGGCTGAAAAAGCTGAAAAAGCGCCGCGAATACCGGCTATCGCTCCATGGATGGATGGAGTTTCGTATAGCAGCCGTGGACATGTCCACGGCGGAAATCACCACCAACCGCAGCGGAAAGATCCTGGCAAAGGACCTGCGGCGGATGGTGGAGCCTGTGATCTTCCAAGATAAAGGAGAGGAGAAAACACAATGAATGCAATGCTAGTTGTCATCGTTGGCATCGTCATTCTGATCGTAGGGTACATCTTCTACGGCGGATGGCTTGCCAAGCAGTGGGGCGTGGACGATTCCCGCGTCACCCCCGCCCATGAGCTGGAGGATGGCATGGACTACGTCCCCGCCAAGGCTCCCGTTCTGATGGGCCACCACTTTTCTTCCATCGCCGGCGCCGGCCCCATCAACGGCCCCATCCAGGCTGCCGTATTCGGCTGGGTGCCTGTGGTGCTGTGGGTCCTGGTCGGCGGCATCTTCTTCGGTGCCGTCCATGACTACGGCGCTCTGTTCGCCTCCATCCGCCACAAGGGCCAGTCCATCGGCGAGGTCATCGCCCTGAACATCGGCGACCGGGCCAAGAAGCTCTTCCTGATCTTCTCTTACCTGACCCTGATCCTGGTGGTGGCGGCCTTCGCCTCCATCGTGGCCAGCACCTTCGTGGGCTTCAACGCCGACGGCAGCCTGAACGAGACCAACGCCTCCGTGGCTATGATCTCCCTGCTGTTCATCGTCATGGCCATCCTGTTCGGCTTCTTCGTGTACCGGAAGGGCGCTCCCCTGTCCGTGGCCACCGTGGCCGGCGTCATCGGCATCGTGGTCTGCCTGGCCATCGGCCTGAACTGGCACCCCATCTACCTGGGCAGCACCGCCTGGATGTGGATCATCGGCGCTTACATCCTGGTCGCCTCCGTGGCTCCCGTGTGGATTCTGCTCCAGCCCCGTGACTATCTGAGCTCCTTCCTGCTGTACGCCATGATGGTCATTGCCGCTGTCGGCGTCATCGGCGCCGGCGTCACCGGTGCGGATGCCGCTCACATGGATATGCCCGCCTTCACCGGCATCTATGACACCCTGGCCCCCACCGGTTCTTCCCTGGGCTATGTGTTCCCCGCCCTGTTCGTCACCATCGCCTGCGGCGCCATCTCCGGCTTCCACTCCCTGGTGGGCTCCGGCACCACCGCCAAGCAGCTCAACCGCGAGCGGGACGCTAAGCCCATCGCTTACGGCGGCATGCTCATCGAGTGTGCCCTGGCTCTGATCTCCCTGGCCGCCGTGTCCTTCATCTGGACCGAGTACGCCTCCGGCGAGATTGTCACCCCCACCAACGTGTTCGCCACCGGTATCTCCCGGATGGTGGCCTCCATCCCCGGCCTGGCCGGCACTCAGGCCACCGTCAGCTCCCTGCTGGTGCTGACCGTGTCCGTGTTCTGCCTGACCTCTCTGGACACCGCCACCCGTCTGGCCCGCTACATGTTCCAGGAGTTCTGGCTCAAGCCCGGCGAGACCCCCAAGGATGCCACCGGCATCAAGGCCGTGCTGTGCAACCCCGTGATCTCCACCGCCATCACCGTGGTGCTGGGCGTGGGTCTGGGCATGACCGGCTACTCCAAGATCTGGCCTCTGTTCGGCGCTGCCAACCAGCTGCTGGCCGCTCTGGCTCTGCTGGCTGTGTGTGCCTGGCTGGGCAACATCGGCAAGAACAACAAGATGTTCTACTTCCCCATGGTCTTTATGCTGATCGTCACCCTGTTCTCCCTGGCTCAGACCGTCAGCGCCAAGGTGACCGCTATCACCTCCGGCGCCGTGGCCGCCGGCGATTGGGGCCCCTATGCCCAGGCTCTGCTGGGCGCCCTGCTGTTCGTGCTGGCCATCGTGCTGGCCGTGGAGGGCTTCCAGACCATCTTCGGCAAGAAGAAGGCTGCCAAGGCCTAAGCTCTGCCGACCATTCTTTCCATCCAAAAAGAGGAATCCGGCTTCCCGCCGGATTCCTCTTTCTTGTCCCTTTTTGTCATTTGTGGTAGAATAACCCCGCGGCGCCGCGCCGCCTTGATTTCAGAAAAAGGGGGGATCGCCTTGGCCCACCGTCCGCTGATCCTGTTTCTGGGCCTGGAGTCCGCCCTCTACGCCGCCTTCCTTTGGTGGGACGCGGTCTTTGGGGGCCGGGGCTCCAACCCCATCAAATTTGCCGGCATCCTGCTGTGCCTGGCCTTCGCCCTGTACCTGGCCCGCCGGGGCGGCAGCCCCCTGGTGCCCGCCGCCCTGGCCCTTACTGCCCTGGCCGACGTGTTCCTGCTCCTGCTGGACGCCCATTACGCCCTGGGTATCCTGCTGTTCTGCCTGGTGCAGGGGCTGTACCTCCTGCGGATTCTCCGGGCTGGGGGCCGGGGGCTGTGGGGGCTGAGGGCGGCAGCCCTGGTGCTGAGCCCGCTGCTGCTGGCCCGCCTGGGGCTGCTGGCCCCCCTGAACCTGCTGGCCCTGTTTTACTTCACCGGCTTTTTCTGCAACGCCCTGGCCAGCCTGGGCTGCCCCGGGCGGCACATGCGGCTGTTTTCCCTGGGGCTGTGGCTGTTTCTCTGCTGCGACCTGTGCGTGGGCCTGTTCCACTGCCCGGAGCTGGTCCCGCCCCCGGCCCAGCCGTTTGTCCTGACCGGGATGTGGCTATTCTATCTGCCGGGCCAGGTGCTCATCACCCTGTCCTGCGCCGACTATGCTTTTGGAGGTGTCCCCTGCTGTGAAAGGAAGTAAACCCCTGGCCCTGTTCACCGCCCTGCTCACCGCTTTGGCGGTGCTGTCGGGCTCCATCGCCGTGCCCATCCTGTGCCGGCCCTTCTATTACGCCCATATCCAGGCCATGGGCCTGCCCGCCGCCACCGGTTTGACCGAGGCCCAGATCCGCCAGGCCTTCGACCAGATGATGGATTTCTGCCTGGGCCTGCGGCCCGATTTTTCCGCCGGGGTGCTGGCCTGGTCGGCCTCCGGCCGGGACCACTTCGCCGACGTGGGGGTGCTGTTCCGGCTGGACCTGTGGGTGCTGGCCCTGTCCCTGGCCGGGCTGGCCCTTCTGTTTATCCTGGGCCGGGTAAAAAAGGTGCGCCCCGCCCTGGCGGCGGGGCACGGCCCCGGCTTCTGGGCCGCGGTGGGGCTGGGCGCCGCCTTCCTGGTCATCGGGGGCCTGGCCGCCCTGGACTTTGACCGGGCCTTCGTGATCTTCCACGCCCTGTTCTTCCCCGGCAAGACCAACTGGATCTTCGACTGGCAGACCGACCCCATCATCCTTCTCCTGCCCCAGGACTTTTTCCGCAACTGCGCCCTGCTGATCCTGGCCCTGCTGGTTCTGTGGTGCGTCGTGCTGATTCTGGCCGACCTGCTGGCCCTCCGGCTGAGAAAGCGCCGTCAGGCTTCGCCCCCCTCCGGGGGCTGCCCCGGCTGCGGCGGCTGACTGTCCGCCAGCAGCAGGCGGCCATACGCCTGCAAAGCCCGCCTGCGCCCCTTCCAGTCGGGCATCCGGGCGTCCATGGCGGCGTAAAAGCCCGGCCCGTGGTTGGGGTGGAGGAAGTGGACCAGCTCGTGGAGGGCTACATAGTCCCGCAGCTCCCGGGGGCACCGGGCCAGGGCGGTGTTCAGGGTGATGTACCCCTTCCCCCGGTGGCAGCTGCCCCACAGGCTGGTCATGGCCCGGAGCTTCACCGCCGGGCGTGCCACCCCCGCCCCCGCCACCAGGGGGTAAACCCGGTCCACCGCCTCCTCCAGGCAGCGGCGGCATTCCTCCTCCTCCACCGGGGGCGGCAGCGTCTGCCGGGGCTGGGGCGGCGCCAGATGGGCGGCAATCCACCCGCTTTTTTCCCGCACAAATCCGTCAGCCTCCTCCGCCGGTACCCGCCAGGGCACGGACAGGCGCACCTGTCCGTCCAGGCCCACCCGGAGGTTGAGCCGGCGGATCTTTTTTCGGGCCAGCCGGTAGGTAATGGGGCCGTGTGGGGTGTCCACCCTGCGTATGGTCTCCATCTGCCTTTTCCCCCCTCTCATTCTCCCGCCCATTGTACCAGAATGGGTCCGGACAGGCAAGTTTTCCCCCGGGGCCGCATACACTCCCCCGTAACACAATCTGCCTCTGGGGAGGGATGAACATGGGTGGGCTGCTGCGGCATCCCTATTACCGGGACGCCATGCTGGGTCTGGGCCTGCTGGGCTGCGCCCTGGCCTTGGTGCTGTGGCCGGGGGAGGCCATGGCCGCCATGAAGGAGGGGCTGGCGCTGTGCGGCAACGTGATTGTCCCCTCCCTGTTCCCCTTTTTCATTCTGTCCTCCCTGGTGGTGGAGCTGGGCATGTCCCGGTACCTGGGGGCGCTGTTCCAGCCCCTGATGGCCCCCCTGTTCCGGGTCAACGGGGCCTGTGCCTCGGCGGTGGCCCTGGGCTTTGTGGGGGGCTACCCTGTGGGGGCCAGGACGGCCATCACCCTGTATGAAAACGGCCAGTGCTCCAAGACGGAGGCGGAGCGGCTGCTGGCCTTCTGCAACAACTCCGGCCCCGCCTTCATCCTGGGGGTGGTGGGGGCCGGGATCTTCGGCAGCGGCCGGATGGGGCTGCTGCTGTATCTGGTGCATATCCTGGCCTCCCTGCTGGTGGGGCTGCTGTTCCGGTTCTACCGCCCCGGGGAGGGGCCCCGCCGGGGCTGCCGGCCCGGCGCCCAGTTCCAGACCGCCCGGTTCTCCCTGGCCTTCACCCGCTCTGTCACCGGGGCCATGTCCGCCACGTTGAATATCTGTGCCTTCGTCCTGTGCTTTACGGTGCTCATCCGCCTGCTGGCCCTGTCGGGGGCCCTGTCCGGGGCGGCCCGGCTGCTGGCTCTGGTGCTGGAGCCCCTGGGCCTGTCCCAGCTGTGGGCGGGACGGCTGATTACCGGATTGCTGGAGGTATCCTCCGGGGTGTCCTCCCTCACCGACGGCCCCCTGTCCGGGCGGCTGTCCATGGCCGCCTTTATGCTGGGCTGGGCGGGGCTGTCCGTCCACTGCCAGGTGCTGGCCTTTCTGGGGGACAGCGGCCTGTCTATGGGCACCTACCTCACAGGGAAGCTCCTCCACGGCCTGCTCTCCGCCCTGCTGCTGCGGGCCATTACCCTGGTCTGCGCCCTGCCCGCCCCGGTGTCCGCCTACCTGGCCGACCAGACCGAGTCCATGGCCGCCCTGGAATTTCAGCAGGCCCTGACCATCTCCACCGCCTCCGCCTGGTGCCTGTTCCTGCTGCTGTTTGCCCTGGCGGTGGGGGGCGTGAAAAAAAGTGCTGGAAAATCCACTGTCCGTGGGGTATAATGGAAGGAACGACCAGCCCGTTTTCGATGGAGGTATCCCATGGCCTTGTTTCAACGTAAAATTGAGCCCCGCTGCGCTTACTGCACCCACAGCCGCCCCCTGGGAGGGCGTAATGTCCGCCGGCTCCCAGTGCCGCGCCTTCCGGTACGACCCCTTGAAGCGGGTGCCCCCCCGGCCGCCCCGTGTGGATTTCAGCGCCCTGAGGGACGACGACTTCAAACTGTAACCCCCCGCTTTCTTGTAAGAAAGCGGGGCAAAGAACCTTCCGGAAAGCTCCGCTTTCCTTCGCGCCGCCTACGGTTTAAATTTAATTCCACGCCGCAGCACGAAAGACAATTTCCCGCCGCGGGCGCACAATGTGCGCCCCTACGGAAAAGCCGAAGTTATGCAGCCAAAACCCCCGCACAAAGCCCCTTGTCTTTTGAGCGGAACCTACTTTCTTAGAAGAAAGTAGGCAAAGAACCTTCCGCGAAACTGCGTTTCGCCCGCGCCGCGTTAGGAAAGAGTGAAGAGTTGAGAGTGAAGAGTGGAGATTTCCTCGCCGCTGCTGCCCCGCACGAAAGACAATTTTCCCATCCGGGCGCACACTGTGCGCCCCTACGAACGGGCCGGAGGGATGCGGCAAAAACCCCCGCACAAAGGCTCTTGTCTTTTGAGCGTTACCTACTGTCCTCTTTCCCAGGGTGATTCAACCTCCCACGGGGGACCGGGGGGAGAGCGGGGATAAGTCATGGCCTGCCATGACTTCTGCTCCCCGCGGACCCCCGGCACGCTTTTGGTTCCTTTTGTCGGCATGTAACAAAAGGAACCCGCCCGCAGGCGGAACTTCCTTTCTTGAAAGAAAGGAAGCAAAGAACTTTCGCGGAAAGCTGCGCTTTCCTTCTCGCCGCCTACGGCTTAAATGAAATTCCACGCCGCAGCACGAAAGACACCATGTCCATGCGCCCATGCAGGAAGAATTTCCCTTCCCGCGTGGGTTTTCTGCCGTCCCAAAAAACTGCCTTTCCATTGCCGCAAAGCAAATCCGAGCCTGACACTTATGAAAAAACGATTTGACGTACCAAAGAATATGGGAGAGATACGATTATGCCGGACATGCTTTTACAGGTTACCCCTGCCAGGTGGAGTGAAACGGCGAAAAAGCAGCTGACGTTCAGCTTTATCTGCTGTGCGGTATGCTTCTTTGCGGTTCACGGCTATTTCATTTCCAACAATTTTATCAACCACGACTCCCTGAAGGAATTTTACGGCGTCACCCTGGGAAATGACTGGAAAATTGAGCTGGGGCGGGTATTTGTGCCCCTTTACCGGATGCTGTTTCGCACCTCCTATACCCCTGTCTGGTTAATCGGCATCATTTCCATCCTCTTTTTCAGCCTGACCCTCTTTTTGCTGATCCGTCTTTTTGATGTCAAATCCAAAACTGTGGCCGCACTGATAGCGGTGGCGCTGATTTCCAACAACACCATCACCTCCCTGATGGCAACCTACATCCATGATATGGACAGCTACATCCTGGCGCTGCTGTGCGCGGTATTCTCCGTTTACGTGTGGAAAAATTACAAGTACGGCTTTGTATACGGCATCCTCCCCAATGTCCTTCTGCTGGGGATTTACCAAAGCTACATTTCCGTCACCATCGTTTTGATTATGATGGTCTCCATGCTTCGGCTGCTGCGCAGGGAAAGCCCTGCAAATGTCTGCGTCATGGGGCTGTGCTCCATAGCCATGCTGGCGGTATCCGGGCTGATTTACGTGCTCTGCCTGAAATACATCCCACCTATGATGGGGATTGATTTGGTGGCCAACGGGCGAAATGCCATCCTTTCAGAAAATCCCATGGATCTGGCAGCCTTCCTCGGCGCCTCCCTCCAGGGCATCCGGGACTGCTTTTCCATCATACTGGATTCCATGAAGTCCGTGCCCCAGACGGTGTCCTTTACAGTAAACGGCCTGGTGGTTACCGCCATGGTGCTGATGCTGGCCTACCTTTCCGTGGTAAACAAACTAAGCTGGAAGCATATCGGGCTCCTGCTCCTGTTGCTGTGCGCGGCCCCCTTTGCCATGAATCTGGCCCAGATCCTGGCCCAGGGCTTCAGCCACAGCCTGATGGACTACGCCATGTGGCTGACCTATGTGTTCGCCCTGCTGCTGGCGGAGGCCTGTTGGGCCCGCATGGGGCCGGTCAAGGCCCTTTCCGCCGCTTCCTGCCTGCTGGTGGTTATGATTTTGTGGAATAACGTCATCACCGCCAATGTGCTGTATATGAAGCGGACGCTGGAGTTCAATTCCACTCAGATGGCCTTCAACCGGATTCTGGGCGACCTGGAGGAGCAGGATTTCTACACCTACAGGGAATCAAAAATCATCTTTGCCGGCAGCCAGCGGGATCTGTTCTCCACCACCATTGATTATTCCAGGTATGAAGCCCTGGCCGGTATGTCCATCAATAACTCCATCGGCCCTACTGAGCCTGACTTTTTCCGGGCCTATTTCGATTACGTGCTGCGATACCCCATCCATCTGGTGGAGGATTTGGAGCAGTGGCAGAGCATCAGCCTGGACCCCGCCGTCAGGGAGATGCCCCGCTATCCCCAGCCAGGATATATCCAACAGATGGGCGACTTTATCGTCATCAAGCTGTCCAACTACATCCCGGAAACCTGATTGTTCTCTTTTCCGTAATAAACAGCCCACAGAGAAGGTTTTTCCTTCCCTGTGGGCTGTTTAATGCTCTTTTGTACTGTGGCGTGGAAATACATTTAAGTCATAGGCGGCGAGAAGGAAAGCGGCAGCTTTCCGCAAAAGTTCTTTGCTTCCTTTCTATCAAGAAAGGGGGTTCCGCCTGCGGGCGGGTTTCTTTTCTCGGCGGGAGAAAAGAAACCAAAAGACCGCCGGGGGTCCGCGGGGAGCAGAAGTCATGGCAAGCCATGACTT
>CASFCW010000070.1 GCA_949293165.1 uncultured bacterium | reverse complement strand
AGCCCTCCTGCCAGGTGTTCCGGCGCCCGCAGGCGACGGAATAACATGAAATCCCGTCCTTTCCGGGGGCGTGTACCGCGGAAATGACACTGCTCGCGCAAGATGGGCCGTCGTGTCTGCGAGGAGTCGAGGCCCATCTTGCGTGCAGCCCTTCTCGAAAAAGTGGCTGCGCCACTTTTTCGACAGTCTCAGGGCCGGCGGCGCGAATGCGCCGCCGGCCCTTTTCATATTTCAAATTCTTCCGCTTTGACAAAAACTGACGGCCATGATTTCCGTCCGGCGGCGCACACTAAGCCATGGATGAAGCATCCCGCGCTGTGAGCCGCGCCCTGGTTTGATGATTCTGATAGGAGGATCATGGCGGGGCATGGCTGGCAGCCGAGCCATAGGGAGGAGGATAGACCATGGGAGATAAATGGGTGGCGCTGGGACTTGCGGGCGCCCTTGCCCTGACGCTGACCGCCTGCGGCACAGCGGGCAAAACCACCCGCACCACAACGGACGGGGGGATCAACAGCCGGACGGTGACGGGGGGCAACGACCTGATGTCCGACCTGAAGGCGGACGGGCGGTATACCGCCGACGCCAGGGGCCGGGTTACCGACCGAGACACGGGCCTGACCCAGTGGGAGGAGATCGGACGGTCCATCCAGGACAGCTGGGACGACCTGATGCAGGATGGGAAGCAGGCCATGGACGATGTGGCCGACGGGGCAAGAGACGTGACCGGTACGGCGAAATAATCGGGATGGACGGGGCCCCGGATGGGAAAGCAAGGTTCCCGTCCGGGGCCCGCCCGTTTCAGCCCGCCCATTCCGGCGGATTGGGGTTTGCCTTTATTTTGTCAGCCTGCGGGACATGAACCTGGGATTGATGTAGAGAATATAGACGCTGCCCACAACGATCATGATGGCTCCGCCCACAAGGCCCATGCCAAAACGTATGGTCAACAAGCCCACGAAAAGCTGAACGCAGCAATAGGCCAACTCGATATTCGCATTTTTCCTGCGCTGGGTTTTATCCGCTTCATACAGGTGATTTGCCGCCATCCATATGGAACTGAGCGCCAGCAGCACGAGGGAAAAGACAAGGGCCTCATGGTAAAGACCTTTATTTGGGAAATCCGGATGGCGAAGCTGGTAAATGACCGACGTACAGTTGAACAGACACGCTGCCTGCACGATAATCGCAATCCGGATCAGGTTGGCCCGGAGAATCAGGTTGGGCTTTTTCCGGCTTCGCTTCGCTTCAAGGGCAGAGGGCTCCCCAACATCCCTGTGAGGCTCAACGAGTTCAGACAGGCTTACCTCAAAAATCTCTGCCAGACGGATCAGATTGCTTGCGGTGGGGTCTGACTGGCCGGTTTCCCACTTTGATACGGCCTGCCTGCTTACCCCCAGCTGTTCCGCTACATACTCCTGGGACAGTTTCAATTCCTCCCGCCTTTTTTTGATGTTTTCCCCCAAGGTCATATCGCAAACACCTCCCTATGCGTTTGTTGTACCCGTATTATACACGAAATCCCGGTTGCAATCGACCAACTATGTGTCAACCAGCAGTTGCGTTTCCCAAATAACAGGGATTTGGCTCGTAATATCAGATGTTCCCCAATCAGGGTGGAGATTCAAATGGGGTGTTGCACACCGCGGCGGCGCTTCCGGGCTTGAACAGGCATGGGATGATTCTATCTTGACAAAGGCGAAAAATGGGGGTAAAATCTGTACCTGACAACGGGGAGCCCGAGGGACGGGCTGAGAAACGGATGTGGTGCCGTGACCCATATACCTGATCTGGATCATGCCAGCGTAGGGAACATATTGCATTGCGCAGAATGTCTGTGTATTTGTGCACTGTCGCACCCCGCCGGGAATGAATCCGGCGGGGTGTTTTTGTATTTCAAAGGAGGAACCAAGAAATGAAAGCAAGTGTTGCCATTCAGACCCTGCCCGCGGCGGAAAACGACCGGGAGCTGGTACGCATTGTGGACGAGGTGATCGCCTACATCAAAAGCACCGGCCTGAGCTGCTACGTGGGGCCCTTTGAGACCACCATCGAGGGGGAGGACTACGACCAGCTGATGGACATTGTGAAGGAGTGCCAGCATATCGCCATCCGTGCCGGCGCCCCCAAGGTTTCCGCCTACATCAAGGTAGTCTACCAGCCGGAAGGGGAGATTCTGACCATTGACCAGAAAACCACGAAGCATCATCAGCAGTAAGGCCCCTGCCGTAGCGGCGGTTGCCATCCTGCTGCTGGTGTGGCAGGGGGTGTCCGCGGCCGGGCTGGTGCCTGGATACATGCTGCCCGCCCCTGTGGAGGTGCTGCGGGCCTTCTGGAGGGACCGGAGGGCCCTGTGGGACAACAGCCTCATCACGATGCAGGAGGCAGGGATCGGCCTGGTGTGCGGCGTGTCCCTGGGCTTCCTGTTTGCCCTGGTGATGGACGCCTCGCCCCTGCTGTACCGGGCCTTTTACCCCATCCTGGTCATCACCCAGACCATCCCTACCGTGGCCATCGCCCCTCTGCTGGTGCTGTGGTTCGGCTATGAGATGACCCCCAAGGTGATTTTGATTGTCCTGGTCACCTTCTTCCCGGTGACGGTGGGCCTGCTGGACGGGTTTCGGTCGGTGGACCGGGACGCCGTGGGCCTGCTGCGCTCCATGGGGGCCAGCAAAAGGCAGATTTTCTGGTACCTGAAGGCCCCGTCGGCTCTGCCCCAGTTTTTCTCCGGCCTGCGGATCGCCGCCGCCTATTCCGTGGTGGGGGCGGTTATCAGCGAATGGCTGGGGGGCTTTGGGGGCCTGGGGGTGTACATGACCCGGGTGAAAAGCGCCTTCGCCTTCGAGAAGATGTTTGCGGTCATCTTTTTGATTTCCGCCGTGTCCCTGCTGCTGATGGCCCTGGTAAACGGCCTGGAGCGGCTGGCCATGCCCTACCGCAAAGTGAAGCAAGAAGAAAGAGAGGATGCCCAATGAATATGAAGCTGTACAAGCGCGGCCTTTCCGCCGCCCTGGCCCTGACCCTGGCCGCCGGCCTGACCGCCTGCGGCGGCGATACCAGTTCTTCCTCCGGTTCCGTGTCCGGCTCCGGCGAGGGGAACCAGGAGCTGGAGAAGATTACCTTTGTGCTGGACTGGACCCCCAACACCAACCATACCGGCGTCTATGTGGCCATTGACCAGGGCTACTTTGAGGAGGCCGGCCTGGAGGTGGAGGTGGTGCAGCCCCCCGAGGACGGGGCTGAGGTGCTGGTGGCCTCCGGCAAGGCCCAGTTCGGCGTCTCCTTCCAGGACTACATCGCCCCCGGCCTGATCGGGGACGACCCCCTGCCCATCACCGCCGTTGCCGCCGTGCTCCAGCACAACACCTCCGGCATCATCTCCCGCCAGGGGGAGGGGATGGACACCCCCAAGGGCCTGGAGGGCCACAAGTACGCCACCTGGGACCTGGACGTGGAGAAGGCCACCATCCAGCAGGTGATGGAGGCCGACGGCGGCGACTTCTCCAAGGTGGAGCTGATCCCCTCCACCGTCACCGACGAGGTTTCCGCCCTGGAAAGCAAGGCGGTGGACGCCATCTGGGTGTACTACGGCTGGGCCGGCGTGGCCTGTGAAGTGGCTGGCCTTGCCACCGATTACTTCGATTTTGCCGACATCGACCCGGTCTTTGATTACTATACCCCTGTCATCATCGCCAGCAACAGCTACCTGGAGGAGAAGCCGGAGCAGGCCAAGGCCTTCCTGGCCGCGGTGGAAAAGGGCTATCAGTATGCCATTGAGCATCCCCAGGAGGCCGCCGACATCCTGATGGAGGCCGCCCCGGAGCTGAAGGACAGCGCCGAGCTGGTCTACGCCAGCCAGGCCTGGATGGCTGACCAGTACATCGCCGACGCCGACCGCTGGGGCGTGTTCGACGCCGGCCGTTGGAGCGGCTTCTTTACCTGGCTCAACGACAACCAGCTGCTGGAGGGCACGGTGGACCCCAACGCCGGCTTTACCAACGACTACCTGCCCCAGGCCTGAGATGGAGCTGCTGGAAGTCCGAAACGTCAGCAAGTCCTTTGACGGCCGGCCGGTGCTGGAGGACGTGTCCCTGACCCTGAGGAAGGGGGAACTGGTCTCCCTGCTGGGGGTAAGCGGCGGGGGAAAGACCACCCTGTTCCACATCATCTCCGGCCTGCTGCTCCCCGACCGGGGCCAGGTATTCCTGGAAGGGGAGGAGGTGACGGGGCAGCCGGGGAAGGTGAGCTACATGCTCCAAAAGGATCTGCTGCTGCCCCACCGCACCATCCAGGACAATGTGGCCCTGCCCCTGCTGCTCAAGGGCGTGCCCAAGAGGGAGGCCCGCAGCCGGGCCGCCGCCCTGTTTGAGGAGTTCGGCCTGGCGGGGACAGAGAAGCTGTGGCCCAGCCAGCTGTCCGGCGGAATGCGGCAGCGGGCGGCGCTGCTGCGCACCTACCTGTTCTCCCAGAATGTGGCCCTGCTGGACGAGCCCTTCTCCGCCCTGGATACCCTGACGAAAAGCGCCATCCACCGGTGGTATCTGGAGGTCATGGAGCGCATCCGCCTGTCCACCCTGTTTATCACCCATGACGTGGACGAGGCCATCCTCCTGTCCGACCGGATCTATCTCCTCTCCGGCCAGCCCGGCACCGTCCGGGAGGAGATTGTCATTGACAAGCCCAGGCCCAGAAGCCCGGAATTCGCCCTGACGGATGAATTCCTTGCCTATAAGCGCCGCGTCCTGCGTGGACTGGGACAATACTGACACAAACACCCCGGGGCGGAACCAAACGGTTCCGCCCCGGGGTGTTTTCCATGGATTATTGGATGCTGACCTCCACGCCGTTGACGGTGAGCTCACCCTCCACGCGGATCATGATATATTTCACCCCGTCGATAATCCGGGTCTGCACCAGGTCGCCCCGGTCAGGGCTGATCTTCACCGCCACATCGGGGGTGGCCAGCTGGATCTGGCGGGTATCCACCAGATTCCGGGGGCTGAGCTGGGCATCGGGGCCGAAGGTCTCCTCGTACCGGCGGGCGAAGGCCTGGATGGGCTCCTCCTCCACGCCGCAGTCGGACAGCACCTGCTTCATGGTGCCCGACTGGATGGTCAGGGGCTCAGGGTCCCGGCTTTCCTTGTGCTCCTCAATCATGCCGCACAGCCGCTCCCGCACCCCCTCCGCCACGGACAGGCTGCACGCCTGGCCCAGGCTGTCCCCCAGCAGGGCCTGGAAGCTCTCCTGCTGCCGGGCGGCGGGCATGGGTGGGGGCGTGCGGAACACCGCGTCCACCAGGGCCTCCTGGACGTCCTGGGTGCTTTTGGTGTAGTACAAAGCACCGTACAGGTTGGTGCTGCGCTGGTCAAAGGCGGGGAAGAGGAAGCCCACCTGGGGGGGAGAGACCACCCAGTCGGAGGACAGGTTGTGGAACTGGCTCTCCTGGACGTAGTAGCTCAGGGCGGGCTTGGTCTGCTTCACCGGGCACACGGCGCAGATGATGTAGGAAAAGACCTCCTCGCCGGCGTCCTCCAGCTGCCGGTCGTCCTTGCCCCGGTAGGGGACGTCATAGGCGTCGTGGGCCAGCAGGATCATGTAGTTGCCCTCCAGTGCCACGGAGGCGATGACGGTTTGGAAGAAGGTCTCCACCGCCTGCTCGTCGGACAGCTCCGAGTCCCGCAGGGCCATGAGCAGCTTGTGCTCCGGCCCATCCACCACCTGCCGGGTTTCAAATGCAATGTCCATCAGGTTCCGGCCCAGACCGCCGGACAGCGTTTTCTTCAGCAGCCCCAGGATCTTTTCGTTTTCCTCCTGGGTCATAACCCCCAGGGATTGGTTGAACTGGGAGATGATCTCCCCAGCTTCATTGACATAACACCCACGCACATGGGAGATGCCTGTGCGGTCCTGGCGGAAACGGCGGCGCAGCTCGCCCACTTCTTTTTCGTTCATGGTATCCCACCTTATCAAGTCGTGAAAAAAACGGGCTTCGGCGGCGCCGAAGCCCAAGGGGTATTGTACCATAGGAGGAGGGAAAATTCAAAGGCTTTCCGCCTGGATCACAGGGGAACCTCTCTGGGGCCGTCCTTGCCCCACACCAGGGTGTGGGGGAAGCCCGCCCGGCGCAGCTGCTCCGCCGCCTGGTCAAAGGCAAAGCACAGGGTCTGGGCGGTGTGGGCGTCGGAGGTGAGGATCACCTGCCCACCCAGCTGGTGCAGGTGGGTCAGCAGGGCGGGACCGGGGTAGGGGAGGGTGCGCCATCCCCGGGAGATGGCCCCGGTGTTCACCTCGAAGGGCACCCCCTGCTCCACCAGGGCGGCCATCACCTCCTTGGCCCGGTTCAGGTACCGGGGGGAGGATTCGTCGAAAGCGGGCTCCTTCTCGTTGAACTTGGTCACCAGGTCGAAGTGCCCGATCCAGCTGCACCCGGTTTTCCGGGGCAGGTCGGCCACCAGGTCGAAATAGGCGTCGGTGAGCCGGTACCAGTCCCCGCCGAAGGCCTCCTCCACCGCCTTCCGGCTGGCCTGGGGGCTGCCGTCCACAGGGTAGTACACCCCGTCCCGCTCCACGGAGTGGACGGAGCCGATGACATAGTCCAGCCCCTGGGGCTTTTGGCCGAAATAATCCAGCTCCAGCCCCACCAGAATGTCCATCCGCCCCCGGTATTCCGCCTCCAGAGCCCGGGCCTGGGCCAGGTAGAGGGGGATCTGGTTCTGGGGGATGCAGAAGTCGGCGTCCTGGGGGCCGTAGCTGTGGCCGGAAAAGCCCAGGCAGGGAAGGCCCAGGTCAAGGGCGGCCTGGGCCATCTCTGCCAACGTGTTTTTCCCGTCGTCCAGGGTGGAGTGGGTGTGGTAGTCCCCCAGCGTCCTCATTGGGCCGCTCCATCCTGGTCGGAGGCCATCTTCTCCTGCTTGACCTTGTGGTCGATGACGTGGCGGCCGGCCAGCTCCTGGCGGATCTCCTCCAGGGTGATGCCCTGGGCCACCATGAGCACCATCACATGATAGGCCAGGTCGGCGATTTCGTACACAGTCTCCTTCCGGTCCTGATCCTTGGCGGCGATAATGACCTCGGTGCACTCCTCGCCCACCTTTTTCAGGATCTTGTCCAGGCCCTTCTCAAACAGGTAGGTGGTGTAGGAATTCTCCGGACGGAGGCGGTTGCGCTCCTCCAGGAGCTGGTAAAGCTGTTCATAGGAAAATTCAGCCATTGGTCTTGTCCTCTCTTTCATAAAGTACGGCGGCGTCGAAGCAGGAGTCGGTGCCCAGATGGCAGGCGGGGCCGTCCTTCTCCACCAGCACCAGCAGGGCGTCCCCGTCACAGTCGGCCTGGAGGGAGACAATGTGCTGGTAATTGCCGCTGGTTTCCCCCTTGAGCCACAGCTCCTGCCGGGAGCGGGACCAGAAGCAGGTGAGCTTCCGTTCCAGGGAGATGCCCAGCGACTCCCGGTTCATGTAGGCCAGGGTGAGCACCCGGCCGGTTTTGGCGTCCTGGACGATGGCGGGGATCAGACCCTTTTCGTCGAATTTCAGCGTTTCCAGACTGCTCATCGCCGCACGCACACTCCGTTCTCCGCCAGATAGGCCTTCAGCTCCCCCATGGGGACGGTGCCGAAGTGGAAGATGCTGGCCGCCAGACCGGCGGACATGTTGGGGATCTCCCGGAACAGGGTAAGGAAGTCCTCCTTGCAGCCCGCGCCGCCGGAGGCAATCACAGGAACCTTCACCCGGCTGCACACCTGGCTCAGCAGCTCCAGGTCAAAGCCGCCCTTTACGCCGTCGGTGTCCATGGAGTTGACCACCACCTCGCCGGCGCCCCGGTCCACCCCCTGTACAATCCACTCCAGGGCGTCCAGGCCGGTGTCCACCCGGCCGCCGTTCTGAAAGACCCGGAACTGGCCGTCCACCCGCTTCACATCCACCGACAGCACCACGCACTGGTCGCCGTAGCGCTTGGCCGCCTCGTCAATGAGCTGGGGCCGGCGGATGGCGCCGGAGTTGACGGAGACCTTGTCCGCCCCCCGGGTGAGCACCCGCTCAAAGTCCTCCACCTTACTGATGCCGCCCCCCACGGTGAGGGGGATGAAAATGGAGGAGGCCACCTGGGTGAGGATGTCGGTAAACAGGGCCCGCCCCTCAAAGGAGGCGGTGATGTCGTAAAACACCAGCTCGTCGGCGCCGGACTGGGAATAGTGCCGGGCCAGCTCCACCGGATTGGACACGTCCTGGACGTTCTGGAACTGAACGCCCTTGACCACCCGCCCGTCCTTGATGTCCAGGCAGGGAATGATTCGTTTTGTTACCATGGCTTATTCCACCTCTTTCAGGGCTTGTTTCAGGTCCAGGGCGCCGGTATACAGGGCCTTGCCCAAAATGGCGCCGTACAGGCCCATCTCCTTGAGCTGACGCAGCTCGGCCAGGGCGGTGACGCCGCCGGAGGCAATGAAGTCCAGGGGATAGCGGCGGTTCAAATCCCGGTACAGCTCCACGTTGGAGCCACCCAGCATGCCGTCCTTGGACACGTCGGTGCAGATCACGGTTTTGACCCCCAGCCCGGCCGCCCGGGTGAGGAATTCGTCCACCGTCTCCCGGGC
>CASFCW010000069.1 GCA_949293165.1 uncultured bacterium | reverse complement strand
GTTCGGAGCTGAACGACGACTTTTACGACGAGCTGGAGGAATCCCTGATCCTGGCCGATACCGGCATGGACACCACTCTGGAGCTGGTGGAGCAGCTGCGCCGCCGGGTGAAGGAGGAGGGCATCCGCACCATGGAGGAGGCCCGGGCCTGCATGTGCCGGTGCATCGCCGAGATGATGACGGTGGGGCGGCCCGACCTGGACCTGTCCACCAAACCGGCCGTGGTGCTGTTTATCGGAGTCAACGGGGTGGGGAAAACCACCACCATCGGGAAGCTGGGGGCCCAGCTGAAGAAGGAGCGGAAAAAGGTGCTGCTGTGCGCCGCCGATACCTTCCGGGCTGCCGCCTCCCAGCAGCTGACCATCTGGGCCGACCGGTCCGGGCTGGACATCATCAAGCAGCATGAGGGGGCTGACCCCGCTGCCGTGGTCTTTGACGCGGCCTCTGCCGCCAAGGCCCGGGGTACCGACGTGGTGCTGGTGGATACGGCGGGACGGCTGCACAACAAGCAGAACCTGATGAACGAGCTGAACAAGATCTCCCGGGTCATCGACCGGGAGCTGCCCGGCTGTGCCCGGGAGACCCTGCTGGTGCTGGACGCCACCACCGGCCAGAACGGCCTGATCCAGGCCAAGCAGTTCAAGGAGGCTGCCGGCATCACCGGCATCGTGCTCACCAAGCTGGACGGCACCGCCAAGGGCGGCATCGCCATCGCCATTGCCAAGGAGCTGGGGGTGCCGGTGAAATACGCCGGAGTGGGGGAGGGGATTGACGATCTCCAGCCCTTCGACGCCATGGAGTTTGCCCAGGCTCTGCTGTAAAACCGGCAAGAAATTTACACTCTGGCCACGAAAAACCGCCGGATGTGTGATAAAATAAACAGGATAGGACGCGCCATTCCCAGGCGCAACAGAGAAAGAAGGATGAAACCTATGCCCCGAATGGATGGTCGGGCCCAGGATCAGCTGCGGCCTGTGGAAATCATTCCCAATATCAACAAGTTTGCCGAGGGCTCCTGCCTGATCCGCTGCGGCAACACCCACGTGCTGTGTACCGCCAGCGTGGAGGATAAGCCGCCCCGCCATGTCCCTGAGGGGGAGGGCTGGGTCACCGCCGAGTATTCCATGCTGCCCCGGGCCAACCGGGAGCGTTCCCGCCGGGACATCTCCAAGCTGAAGCTCAACGGCCGCAGCGCGGAGATCCAGCGGCTCATCGGCCGGGCCCTGCGCTCTGTGGTGGACCGGAAGAAGCTGGGGCCCTGGAACATCACCATCGACTGCGACGTGCTCCAGGGGGACGGCGGCACCCGCACCGCCTCCATCACCGGCGGCTTTGTGGCCATGATGCTGGCCTTCCGGAAGATGATGGAGGCCGGCCAGCTGGCGGAGTACCCCATCAGCGGCTATGTGGCCGCCGTGTCCGCCGGGATTGTGGACGACGTGCCCATGCTGGATCTGTGCTATGAGGAGGACTCCGCCGCCATGGTGGATCTCAACTGCGTCATGGACGACCAGGGCCGTCTCATCGAAATCCAGGGCACCGGGGAGGAGCGCCCCTTCACCCTGGAGGAGCAGCAGGAGCTGGTGAAGCTGTGCGCCAAGGGCATCGCCCAGCTCCAGGCCATTCAGAAAGAGATTTTGGAGGGCTGAGAAGTGAAGCTGGTGCTGGCAAGCAAGAACAAGAAAAAGCTGGTGGAGATGAACGACATCCTGTCCCGCCTGGGGGTCCAGGTCTGCTCGGAGGCGGAGGCCGGGGTGGACGTGGAGGTGGAGGAGACAGGCACCACCTTTGAGGAAAATTCCCTGCTCAAGGCACGGGCGGTGATGGAGGCCAGCGGAATGCCCGCCATCGCCGACGACTCCGGCCTGTGCGTGGACGCCCTGGGGGGCGCCCCCGGGGTGTACTCCGCCCGGTATGGCGGGGAGGGGCTGGACGACACCGGCCGGTACCGCCTGCTGCTGGAGAATATGCGGGGGCAAAGCCCCCGTACCGCCCGGTTTGTCTCCGTCATTACCTGCTGCTTCCCCAATGGGGATGTGATTACCGCCCGGGGGGAGTGCCCCGGCACCATCGCCTTCGCCCCCATGGGGGAGGGCGGCTTCGGCTATGACCCGGTGTTCTTCCTGCCGGAGCGGAAGAAAACCTTTGCCCAGCTGACGGCGGAGGAGAAAAATGAAATCTCCCACCGGGGGAAGGCGCTGGCCGTCTTCCAGGAGAAGCTGGAGGCTTATCTGGCTGCCCAGCCGGGGAAATAACCGGGCTGTGCAGGTACAAAATGAATATTTGAAAGGTATTATTACAAAATGGAATTGACGAGCAAGCAGAGGGCCCAGCTGCGGGGCCTGGCCAACACCATCGACACCATCCTGATTATCGGGAAGGACGGGATCGGCGACAACCTGGTCAAGCAGGCGGACGACGCCCTGGAGGCCCGGGAGCTGATTAAGGGAAAGGTGCTGGAGAACGCGCTGCTGTCCCCCTGGGAGGCGGCGGAGGCCCTGGCCCCCCTGACCCGCAGCGTGGTGGTGCAGGTGATCGGCACCAAGTTTGTCCTCTATCGGCCCAGCCATCGGAAGGATAAAAAGGACAAGATTGTCCTGGTGGAGGATCGGAAGAAAAACGGCCGGTAAGCCGGAAACACCCGGAGGAAGAACAGTACGCCGCGGCCCACCTTGCACAAGGAGGGCGCCGCGGGGAAAGGCGGCGGTAAACTGTGAAAATCGGAATTTACGGCGGAACCTATAACCCGCCCCATCTGGGGCACATGGCGGCGGCCCGGGCCGCGGTGGAGGGGCTGAAGCTGGATCGCCTGGTGCTGGTACCGGCGGCGGTGCCCCCTCACAAGCGGCTGCCGGACGGCACCCCCGACCAAAGCCACCGTTTGGCCATGGTGGAAAAAATGGCCGACGCCCTGGCCATGCCGGGGGTGGTGGAGGTATCCGGCATGGAGCTGGCCCGCTCGGGCAAGAGCTATACCTCCGAGACCCTGGAGGAGCTGACCCGGCGCCACCCGGGGAATGAGCTGTGGCTGCTGATGGGCACGGACATGTTCCTCACCCTCCACCAGTGGCACGACACCGCCACCGTGACCCGGCTGGCGGGGATCTGCGTGTTCGGCCGGACGCCGGGGGACGGGGAGGAGACCTTCCGGGCCCAGCGGGAGTTCCTGGAGCGGGAGTACGGGGCCCGGGTGGCGGAGGTGACCATCCCCGACCTGGTGGATATTTCCTCCACCCGCCTGCGGGAGGAGCTGAGCCGGGGCAGGGGCGGGGAATACCTGCTGCCCGCGGTGTACGGCTATATCCTGATGAACCGGCTGTACGGCACCGACGTCCCCCTCAGGGGGCTGAGCGTGGCCCAGCTGCGGGCCTGCTCCTACTCCATGATCCGCCACAAGCGGGTGGCCCATGTGATGGGCGTGGAGGAGGAGGCGGTGCGCCTGGCCAAGTTCTGGGGCGCCGACCCCCAGCTGGCCCGCCACGCGGGCATCCTCCACGACTGCACCAAATATCTGGAGCTGGACGAGCAGCTGGCGCTGTGTGAGAAATACGGGATGGAGCTGGACGATCTGGAGCGCAGGGCGGTGAAGCTGCTCCACTCCAAAACGGGGGCATGCGTGGCCAAGTACGTGTTTGGGGAGCCGGAGGAGGTCTATCAGGCCATCCTGTGGCACACCACCGGGAAGGCGGACATGACCCTGCTGGACAAGATCCTTTACATGGCCGATTACATCGAGCCCAACCGGGATTTCGAAGGGGTGGAGGAGCTGCGGCGGCTGGCCTACTCCGACCTGGACCGGGCGATGCTCCTGGGGGTGGAAACCACCATCCAGGAGATGGAGGAGCGGGGGGTGCCCATCCACTCCAATACGCTGGCGGCCAGGGACAGTTTGAAGGAAGCAATCAAAAGAGGTAATCCATGAACGGACAAAGAGAGTACAAGCAGCCTGGGGCGCTGGCCCGGTATTGGCGTCAGCACCGGGCATGGGTGTCCGGGCTGAACCGGCAGCAGCGGCTGCGCTACCGCCTGTTCCAGGCGGCGGTGATTTTGGCCGCGGTGGCCATTGCGGTCTGCCTGGCCCTGGCTTCCTGGGTGCGGATGCCTGCCATCCCCACCTGGGATGGCGACGGCCAGGGAAACGGCGTGGACTTTGGCGGGGAACTGCCGGAGGTGGCCAAGAGCGGCCGGAAGGACGGGGTATATACCTTCCTGGTGGTGGGCCAGGACACCGGCGGCGGCGGGCTGACGGACACCATGATCCTGGTGACCTACGACACCAAGGCCAAGACCATTGACGGCATGAGCCTGCCCCGGGACACCATGATTAACGTCAGTACCAGCGGCAAGCGGCTCAACTCCGTGTATAACTACAACAAGGGCTCCGACAAGGACACCCAGGTGGAAAAGGGTATGACCGCCCTGAAGCGGGAGGTGGGCAAGCTCACCGGCATTGTCCCCGACTTCTACATTGTGGTCCAGTGGGAGGCCGTGGGTGAGCTGGTGGAGGCCATCGGCGGGGTGGAGTTTGAGGTCCCCTTCGATATGGACTATGAAGATCCCGCCCAGGATTTGTATATCCATTTGGAGGCGGGCAAACGGGTGCTCAACGGCGAGGAGGCCATGGGCCTGATCCGCTGGCGGCACAACAACGACTATACCGTCCAGTATCCCACCGGGGATCTGGGCCGGATTCAGACCCAGCAGGCCTTTTTGAAGGCGGTGGCCGCGGAGTGCCTGACCCCGGAGATCTTTTTGAAGGTGCCCACCCTGGCCGGCATCTTTATGGAGAATGTCTCCACCGACCTGAGCCTGGGCAACCTGCTGGCCTTCGCCCAGCTGGCCATCGGGATGGACTCGGAGGAGGACGTTAACTTTGTCACCATGCCCAACCAGGACGCCCGGTATCCCGGCGTGTCCATGGTGCTGCCGGTGGTGGATGAGCTGCTGGAGGTGCTCAACGAGAGCTTTAACCCCTACCAGGATAACATCACCCAGCGGGATCTCCAGGTGCTATACCGCAACAGCGACGGCAGCTACAGCGTAACCGGCGGAACGCTGCAAGATCCCAACCTGGCCAGGCCCAGGGGCAGCAGCTCCTCGTCCGGCGGCAGCACGGAGGGCTCCGGTACAGGTCAGACGGTTGAGGAGGCCACCCAGCCGGAGGAGGGCGGCCAGACCGGTGAGGAGACCACCCAGCCCGGCGAGGGCGGCCAGGCCGGCGGGGAGACCACCCAGCCCGGCGAGGGCGGCCAAGCCGGCGGGGAGACTACCCAGCCCGGCGAGGGCGGCGGTGAGACAGGAACAACCGGCGGGGGCGGCCAGACCCAGCCCCCCGCCGCGGGCGGCGGGGACACCCCCGTGGAAAGCAATGAGAAGCAGCCTGCCCAAGACGCGGCAGCCTGAAAAGCCGGGAAACCCGGAGGAAAGGAGCAAACAACGTGACTTCTTATGAAAGCGCAATGCTACTGGCAAAAACCCTGGACAGCAAAAAGGGGGAGGAGCTGAAGGTGCTCAAGACGGAGCATCTGACTACCCTGGCGGACTATTTTGTCATCTGTACCGCCACCTCCAACACCCAGGTCAAGGCCATGTCCGACGCCTGTGAGGAAGCCATGGAGAGCCATGGGGAGCAGGTGCACCATATCGAGGGGCACCGGGGCGGTACCTGGCTGCTGATGGACTTCTCCGCTGTGGTGGTGCATATCTTCACCGACGAGGCGCGGAAGTTCTACGACCTGGAGCGGCTGTGGAGCGACGCGGAGGAGATTGACCTGGCCCAGGCCCTTCAGGAGGGCTGATTCCCGGCGGCGTCCGGAATGCCGACCACAAAGGGGGGAGCCCCACGACCTGGAAACGGGACGTGGGGCTCCCCTTTTGTGCAGGAAAAAATGGGAGAATTCCCCTAAAAACTGAAGAAAACAGGGGAGAAACAAGGAATTATATCAATGGATCAAAAAAGGGAAGGAAATAAAAAATAGAATCGTAATTTTATACAAAAGGATATTGCAATTTTTCCGTCAAAAAGGTATAATATTTGAGCAATCTGACGGCGGCCTCGGCGCTGCGGTCGGGGTAGGCAACGGGAGCGGCGCTGCGCTCCGGCCCGGACGGCCTGGGTGAGAGGGGCGTCCCGGGCGTAACAGCCGTTTCGTATGCAACAGAAAGGAATGAGGAATATGGCTAAAAAATACGTATATCTCTTCTCCGAGGGCAACGCCAACATGCGGGAGCTCCTGGGCGGTAAGGGCGCCAACCTGGCCGAGATGACCAACATCGGCCTGCCTGTCCCCCAGGGCTTTACCATTACCACGGAGGCCTGCACCCAGTATTATGTGGACGGCCAGAAGATCAACGATGAGATCCAGGTCCAGATCATGGAGTACATCGTGAAGATGGAGGAGATCACCGGCAAGAAGTTCGGCGATCTGGAGAATCCTCTGCTGGTTTCCGTCCGTTCCGGCGCCCGCGCCTCCATGCCCGGCATGATGGACACCATCCTGAACCTGGGCCTGAACGAAGAAGTGGTGGAGGTCATGGCCAAGAAGTCCGGCAACCCCCGCTGGGCCTGGGACTGCTATCGCCGCTTCATCCAGATGTACTCCGACGTGGTTATGGAAGTGGGCAAGAAGTACTTTGAGCAGCTCATCGACAAGATGAAGGAGGAGCGGGGCGTCACCCAGGATGTGGAGCTCACCGCTGAGGACCTGAAGGAGCTGGCCGGCCAGTTCAAGGCCGAGTACAAGGCCAAGATCGGCGCCGACTTCCCCGCCGACCCCAAGGAGCAGCTCATGGGCGCCATCAAGGCCGTGTTCCGTTCCTGGGATAACCCCCGCGCCAACGTGTATCGCCGTGACAACGACATCCCCTACTCCTGGGGCACCGCCGTCAACGTCCAGTCCATGGCCTTCGGCAACATGGGCGACGACTGCGGCACCGGCGTGGCCTTTACCCGTAACCCCGCCACCGGCGAGAAGAAGCTCTTCGGCGAGTTCCTGACCAACGCCCAGGGCGAGGACGTGGTGGCTGGCGTCCGTACCCCCATGCCCATCCAGGAGATGGCGGACAAGTTCCCTGAGGCGTTTGCCCAGTTCAAGGACGTGTGCAAGATCCTGGAGGATCATTACCGCGACATGCAGGACATGGAGTTCACCGTGGAGAACGGCAAGCTGTACATGCTCCAGACCCGCAACGGCAAGCGCACCCCCGCCGCCGCTTTGAAGATCGCCTGCGACCTGGTGGACGAGGGCATGATTGATGAGAAGAAGGCCGTGGCCATGATCGAGCCCCGCTCTCTGGACACCCTGCTCCATCCCCAGTTCGACGCCGAGGTTCTGAAGAGAACCCCCGTCATCGGCAACGCTCTGGCCGCCTCCCCCGGCGCCGCCAGCGGCAAGATCGTGTTCACCGCTGAGGACGCCAAGGATTGGGCTGCCCGGGGTGAGAAGGTGGTCCTGGTCCGTCTGGAGACCTCTCCCGAGGACATCGAGGGCATGAAGGCTGCTCAGGGCATCCTCACCGTCCGCGGCGGCATGACCTCTCACGCCGCTGTGGTGGCCCGGGGCATGGGCACCTGCTGCGTCTCCGGCTGCTCCGAGATCAAGATGGACGAGGAAGGCAAGCAGTTTGAGCTGGCCGGCAAGACCTTCCATGAGGGCGACTGGCTGAGCCTGGACGGCTCCACCGGTAAGATTTATGACGGCCCCATCCCCACCGTGGACGCCTCCATCGGCGGCGAGTTCGGCCGTGTGATGGCCTGGTGCGACAAGTACCGCAGGCTGCAGGTCCGCACCAATGCCGATACGCCTCACGACGCCGCCCAGGCCCGGAAGTTCGGCGCTGAGGGCATCGGCCTGTGCCGTACCGAGCACATGTTCTTCGACGAGGATCGTATCCCCGCCATCCGCCGCATGATCTGCTCCGACACCGTGGAGGAGCGGGAGGCCGCTCTGGCCAAGCTGGAGCCCATGCAGCAGGGCGACTTCGAGGGCATCTATGAGGCCATGGAGGGCTGCCCCGTTACCATCCGCTTCCTGGACCCCCCGCTGCACGAGTTCGTCCCCACTGAGGAGGCCGACATCGAGAAGCTGGCTGAGGATATGGGCAAGTCCGTGGCCGACATCAAGGCCATCATCGCCGGCCTGCACGAGTTCAACCCCATGATGGGTCACCGCGGCTGCCGTCTGGCTGTCACCTATCCTGAGATTGCCGCCATGCAGACCCGCGCCGTCATCAAGGCCGCGCTGAATGTCCAGGCCAAGCACCCTGACTGGAAGATGGTTCCTGAGATCATGATCCCCCTGGTGGGCGAGGTCAAGGAGCTGGCCTTCGTCAAGAGCGTGGTGGTCAAGACCGCTGACGAGATCATCGCCTCCGTCCACTCCGACATGAAGTACAAGGTGGGCACCATGATCGAGATTCCCCGCGCCGCCCTCACTGCCGACCAGATCGCCAAGCAGGCCGACTTCTTCTCCTTCGGCACCAACGACCTGACTCAGATGACCTTCGGCTTCTCCCGTGACGACGCCGGCAAGTTCCTGGACGCCTACTACGACCGGAAGATCTACGAGAATGATCCCTTCGCCAAGCTGGACCAGATCGGCGTGGGCCGCCTGATCGAGATGGCCGTTAAGCTGGGCCGGGGCGCCAACTCCCACCTGCACCTGGGCATCTGCGGCGAGCACGGCGGCGATCCCTCCTCCGTGGAGTTCTGCCACCGCGTGGGCCTGGACTACGTGTCCTGCTCCCCCTTCCGTGTGCCCATCGCCCGTCTGGCTGCCGCTCAGGCTGCCATCAAGGAGGGCAAGTAAGGTCCGTCTCCCGCGGGATGCCTTCCCGGGACGCGGCCTGGCGGAAGCAATGCTTCCAGCCTGAGATAGAAAAGGACCCCCGTACCTTCGTGAAGAAGGTACGGGGGTTCAGCTTGTCAAAAAAGCCCTCCTGCAAGGAGTTCCGGCGCCCGCAGGCGACGGAATAACATGAAATCCGTCATTTCCGGGGGCGTGTACCTCGGAAATG
>CASFCW010000068.1 GCA_949293165.1 uncultured bacterium | reverse complement strand
AGGGCCGGCGGCGCATTCGCGCCGCCGGCCCTCAGCCGTGTCTGGAACTTACTCCTCGTCCTCTCCGTCCACAGTGTCGTCGGACAGATCCAGGGCGAAGCGGGTTTCACAATTGGGGCACTGGATCTCACCGGCAGCCAGCGCCTCGTCGTCGATCACCAGAGGCTCCTCACAGTTGGGGCACTCCACCTCGAAGAAATCATCGTCCTCGTCCTCGTCATCCTCGTCCTCGAACACGACCTCCTCCACGTCGGCCAGGTCGTCGGACAACACGTCGATCTCCTCGCCCAGGGCCAGCGCGTTCTCCTCCAGATCCTCGATGGACATGGCGACTTCCTCCAGAATGCCGATCATCACAGAGATCAGCTTGCCCTCCTTGGACTTCTCAACGTCCAGATTCAGGCCCTCGGCCAGTCCCTTCAGATACGCGACTTTCTCAGAAATGGTCATAGTATGCTCCTCCTTTTGGCTATGCCTCAGTTGGGTAGTTGCTTGAAATGGGTGCGTGCGCCTGTCGCGGGGCCCGGGCGCTTAGCCTTATCACGCCTCGCTCCCTCCGCTGCGGCGCACTGCTCGCCCCTCCGCAAAAAACACCTTGCGCCGTTGGCGCAACTGCTTTTTTGCCTCCGGGTCTCACTGTACGCCTGCTCCGGGGGCTCGGACGCTTAGCCTTATCACGCCTCGCTCCCCTCACGGCCAGGTCGCTAAGTCCGCACGTTGCAAAAAATCCGCCGGGCCTCCAGCCCGCCCTGTTTTTTGTCTCCGTGCTTCCTTAGCTCCCCTGTTCGGAGGCTCGGACGCTTAGCCCTTGCAGCGCTCCAGGTACTCGCCGGTGCGGGTGTCGATCTTGATCTTGTCGCCGGGGTTGATGAACAGGGGGACCTTGATCTCGGTGCCGGTCTCCAGGGTGGCGGGCTTGGTCACGTTGGTGGCGGTGTCGCCCTTGAAGCCGGGATCGGTCTCGGTGACCTCCAGCTCCACAAAGGTGGGAGGCTCCACACCAAAGACGCTGCCCTTATAGGACATCACCTTGCAGGGCATGTTCTCCTTCACAAAGCGGAAGGAATCACCCAGCAGATCCTTGCCGATGGGCAGCATATCGAAGGTCTCCATGTCCATGAAATAGTACAGGTCGCCATCGTTGTAGCTGTACTCCATCTCCTTGCGCTCCACAAAGGCCTGCTCAAACTTGGCGGTGGGGTTGAAGGAGGTCTCGGTCACGCCGCCGGTGATGATGTTCTTCATCTTGGTGCGGACAAAGGCGGCGCCCTTGCCGGGCTTCACGTGCTGGAACTCGACGACCTGCATAACCTTGCCGTCCATTTCGAAGGTCACGCCGTTGCGGAAATCACTGGCGGAAATCATTGCCATAGGAATCATCCTCCATTGTATATGTTTAGTAACTGACTCATTTTACCCCGTTTTGCCGGTTTTGACAAGGGGGTTTTCCAAATTTCAAAGGACAATCAGCTCCTTGGGCGACTGGGTCAGCACCTGGCACCCGCCCTCCCTCAGGGCCACCACGTCCTCAATCCGCACGCCGAAGCGGCCAGGAAGGTACACGCCCGGCTCCACCGACAGCACCGCCCCCGCAGGCAGCGGGCGGACATTGCTGCTGGCGGCGTTGGGGGCCTCGTGGATTTCCAGGCCAAGGGAATGGCCCAGGCTGTGGGTGAACCACTGGCCGTAGCCCGCCTTCTCCAGCACCTGCCTGGCTGACTGGTCCAGCTCCTGGCCGGTGATGCCCGCCCGGGCGGCCTCGATGCCGGCCTTCTGCGCCGACAGCACCGCCTCATACACCCGGAGCATCTCCCCGTCCGGCTGGCCCACCGCCACGGTGCGGGTCATGTCGGAGCAGTATCCGCCCCAGACGCAGCCAAAGTCCATGGTCACAAACATCCCCGGGCCGATTACCGTATCTCCCGGCACGGCGTGGGGCATGGAGCCGTTGGCCCCCGCCGCCACAATGGGGTCGAAGGACATCCGCTCCGCCCCACGGCGCAGCATCTCGTATTGCAGGCGGGCGGCCACCTCCCGCTCCGTTATCCCCGGACGGATAAACGTCAGGATGGCGGAAAAGGCCTCATCGGTGATCCGCTGGGCCTGAACCATGGCGGCCAGCTCCTGCTGATCCTTGCTGGCCCGCAGCTCATCCACCAGCTCCTGGGCGTTCACCAGCTGGCAGGGCAGCTGCTGGGCCAGGCGCTCATAGGCCGCCACCGTGGTGTACCCCTCCTCAAAGCCCAGCCGCCGGACGCCCAGCTCCTCCACCGCCTGGCGCAGCAGGGCCATATGGCTTTTCTCCCGGGTGGTCATGGTAACCTCCGCCCCGCTCACCTGCTTTTCCGCCGCCTCAATATAACGGGCGTCGGTAAAATAGCGGCAGCCGTCCGCTGTAACCACCACCGTGCCCTCGCCGTAAAAGCCCACGGCATAATACTCACCGGGCCGGCTGGTCAAAACCATGGCGTCCAGCCGGTACTGGGCCAGCCTGCTTCTGATCTCCTTCAGATGGTTCATTCCGAACCCTCCCTTTCTCCCTGATTTTCCATGCACCCCAGGGCCTGCCGGTAATACCGCTGCATGGTGACCGCGTCCTCCCCCTGGGTGCCCGCGCTCTCGCAGATGAAGGTGGGCCCCCAGCCCCGCCGGGCCACCTCCCGGGCTAGGGGCGCCCAATCCGGGCCGAAGCCGCCGTGGTCGGCGAAGGTGCGGTGCCGTTTTTCTCCCCCGCCAGGGGTAAATTCAATGCGGGAAAAGTGGCTGTGGAACCGGCTGGCCCGCTCCCTTCCCAGCACCTGCTCCACCCGGTCCAGCATCCGGACGCAGGCCTCCGGCCCCTCCAGCTCCCCAAGGGAGCGGGCGTACAGGTGGCCGAAGTCGATGCAGGGGGCCAGCCTTTCATCCAGTGTACACAGCTCCAGCACCTCGTCCAGGTCCCCCAGCTGGTTGATCTTCCCCATGGTCTCCGGGCACAGGGCGATGTGCCCGTACCCACCGTCTGCACAGGCGGACAGCACCTGGGGCAGCACTCTTTTGGCGATGTCCAGGGCCTCCCGCCGGCTGCGCTTCATCAGGGCCCCGGAGTGGATTACCACCCGCCCGGCGCCCATCCAGTCCGCCGCCTGGCAGGCGGCGACGATATAGCCGATGGTCTTTTCCACCGACTCCTCCTCCGGGTTGGCCAGGTTGATAAAATACGGCGCGTGGAGGGACAGCGTCACCCCCGCCTGCCGGGCCTTTTCCCCCAGCCTCCGGGCCGTCTCCTCCCCCACATGGACGCCCTTCCCACATTGGTATTCATAGCAATCCAGCCCCAGCCCGGCAATCCACTCCGGCGCGGCCAGGGAGGATTTGTGCGTCCGGGAGAAGGACTCCGAGTTGCCCGCCGGGCCGAACACCGCCCTCACAGGAAGGCCCTCCTGCCGCCCAACAGGCGGAAGGGGGTCTCCGCCGCATACCGGATATAGCGGCCGGGATTGCCCGCCAGGCGGATGGGCCGCACCAGCAGCGGGGTTACCCCCGCCCGGTTGGCCCCCAGGGTGTCGGTGAAGATCTGGTCCCCCACCATCACCGTCTCCTCCGGTTTCCGGCCCATGCGCTCCATGGCCCGGAGGTAGCCCCCCCGCTTGGGCTTGCCGGAATGGCCCTGGAAGGGCACACCCAGCGCCTGGGCAAAGCGCTGGGCCCGGCCGGGCTTGCGGCTGTTGGAGAGGATGAACAGCTGGATTCCCTCCGCCTCCAGGGCCTGCTTCCAGGCCACGACCTCGGGGCTGGGCTGGGTTACCCGGTAGGGCGCCAGGGTGTTGTCCAGGTCGGCCAGGACCAGGGTGATCCCCCTGGCACGGAGCGCCTTGGGCTCCAGCTGCGTTACAGAGGAATAGACCCCCTGTGGAATGGGTGAAAAGGACACAAAACCGTCCTCCTTTTTGGAATGATAGGGTCAGGCGAAACATAGTCATGAACAAAGAGCGCGTCCCGCCTCAGGCGGGAAAACAGGCTGAATACAACAGGCAGCCGGCGCTCCCGGGCTATTGTACCATGAGCAGCCCATTTGGACAAGGGGGAGCAAGCTATGTCAAATCTCAAGCTCATCGTTCTGGTCACACCCGACCGCCTGTCGCAGGTCCAGCGCCTGCCTGTTACGCCGGCCCACCTGGCCTACCGGATGGGCCGGGGGCCCCACCTGTTCCGCACGGGAAGCTCCGTCTCCCTCCGGGGGGGATTCCTGGTGGTGGACTGCCGCGGGTTCGACGGCGTTGGCGGGGCGGAGCCCTTCTGCCAGGAGGTGGTGCGGGAGTGCTCTGCCCGTGGCTTTACCGGCATCCTCTGCGATTTTGAGGGGGGCCGCCTGCCTCCCCTGGAACAGATCGTCCGCACCCTGGGCGCCCACTGCCAGCAGCGGGGCTGGGAGCTGCTGGTCCCGGAGCCCTACGGCGGCTCCACCCCCTACGGGAAGGTCCTGCTCTCCTCCGCCCTGTCCGGCGGCTCCCTGCTCCAGCGGCTCCGGGACGGGCTGGAACGCTTTGGGCCGGACCGGGTGGCCCTGGGGCTGGAGCGGACGGCGGAGGACTTTTTCCTCCCCTCCCCCACCGGCGGCGGGGCAGCCCTGACCCAGGATGAGCTGCACGCCCGCATGGAACGGCTCCAGCCCTCCGTCTTTTTCTCCCGGGAGCTGTGCGCCCGGTACTTCACCTACATGAGCCGGGACTCCGGGGCCCACTTCGTCCTGTTCGACGACCCGGACACCCTGGCCCGGAAGGTGTCCCTGGCCCAGTCCCTGGGCATCCACACCGTGGTGGGGGCCTGGGAGGAGGTGTCCGACGCCATCCCCCTGCTCCCCCTCCGCCCGGCGGACACCGGCCGGACGCAGGCCCGGATTCTCCGTTGACGGAGAGACGGCAGTCCGCTATAATAGAGGTAATTATAAGAGATGAGAGGAATGATTTTATGGTCCGTCACATTGTGTCCTGGAACTTCAAGCCCGGCCTGACCCCCCAGCAGCAGCACACCGCCGCCGCCCAGGCGGTGGAGCAGCTCAACGCCCTCCAGGGTCAGATCCCCTGCCTGCGCTACATTCTGGCCTGCTGCCCGCCTTTGGACAGCAGCAACTGCGACCTGGTGCTTTATTCCGAGGTGGACAACGCGGAGGATCTGCCCGCCTACCAGAACCACCCCGCCCATCAGGCGGTGCTTCCCCTGGTGCGGGAGTATTTCTGCGACCGCCGCTGCTGCGATTTCTAAAAAATCAGGGCGAAAAGGGTGTTGACATTCCAACGGGACTATGGTATAGTACCTATTACCTGTGAAAAGGGGCTTTTGTCGTGGGCATTTTTACGGTGTGTGACCTCCGACCCCCTCATCCAGCCGGAACACAGGGAGGCAATCGCCGAGTCCCACCGTAACGCCCCGGTGCGGGTTGGTCCGCGCCCAAGCGTCGCTGGATTCGGCAATCGGCCGCGTCCAGCGATTTTCGCTTTTTCGCGGCGTTCACAGCGACGGCCCCGCCGCCGCAAAACAATAAGGAGGTGCCGAACGTATGGCAAGCAAAGCCGGCGCGCGCATTAAGATCACCCTGCGGTGCTCTGAGTGCAAGCAGAGAAACTACAACACCAAAAAGAACAAGAAGAATACCCCCGACCGTCTGGAGCTCAACAAGTACTGCCCCTTCTGCAGAAAGCACACTGTCCACAACGAGACGAAGTGATTTCGCGCGGAATGAAAGGAAAGAAGGGTAATCAGAATGGCTGACAACGAGAAGATGGCGCAGAACGCCTCTGCCGCCTCTGCCAAGGCTGCCAAGGCCAAAAAGGACAAGAAAAGCGGCAAGCCCGGCATGTTTGCCCGCATCGGCCGCTGGTTCCATGAACTGAGGATCGAGCTGAAAAAGGTTGTCTGGCCTACCAGACAGCAGACCGTGAACAACACCCTGGTGGTCATCGCCAGCGTATTTGTGGTGGGAGTCTTCATCTGGATCTTCGACGCCATTGCCGGCGGCCTGATTCAGGCGCTGATTCACCTGGTACAGGGGTAAGGTGATCGGGATGGCAGGCAATGCACAATGGTATGTGGTTCACACCTACTCCGGTTATGAGAATACGGTGAAGGCCACCATCGAGAAGTACGTGGAAAACCGGAGCCTGCAGGATGTGATCCATGAGATCTGCATCCCGCTGGAAACGGTCACCGAGATCACCGACAAGGGCCGCAAGGAAGTGGTTCAGAAGGTGTTCCCCGGATACGTGCTGGTCAAGATGGTCATGAACGACGAGACCTGGCACGTGGTACGGAATGTACGCGGCGTCACCGGTTTCCTGGGGGAAGGAAACAACCCCATTCCCCTGTCTGAGGAGGATGTGGCCGCCCTGGGCGTGGAAAAGCGCGAGGTGGTCGTATCCTACCAGGTGGGCGACAGCGTGAAAATCATCGACGGCGCTTTGGAGTCCTTCCTGGGCACCGTGGAGGAAGTTGACCTGGATCACAACATGGTTCGGGTGGTCGTGTCCATGTTCGGACGAGAGACCCCCGTGGAACTGGAGCTGGATCAGGTCGAGCCCGTGGAGGGCTGACCTGCCGGACAAGCAATCCCCGCGGCCTGGGGCCGCACCGTGGGAGGGACGGCGCCGTCCGTTCCGCCAAATGAGCCGACGGCTCAACACAACCACATTTTTTCATATGGAGGTGCTCATTCGTGGCACAGAAAGTAACTGGATATGTAAAACTGCAGATTCCCGCCGGTAAGGCGACTCCCGCCCCCCCTGTTGGTCCCGCCCTGGGCCAGCACGGCGTGAACATCGCCGCCTTTACCAAGGAGTTCAATGAGCGGACCAAGAACGACGTGGGCATGATTATCCCCGTCATCATCACCGTCTACGCCGACCGCTCCTTCACCTTTATCACCAAGACCCCCCCTGCCGCCGTGCTGATCAAGAAGGCCTGCAACATCGAGTCCGGCTCCGGTGTGCCCAACAAGACCAAGGTTGCCACCATCAGCAAGGAAGATGTGCGCAAGATCGCCGAGACCAAGATGCCCGACCTGAACGCCGCCAGCATCGAGGCCGCTATGAGCATGATCGCCGGTACTGCCCGCTCCATGGGCGTCGTCGTGGGCGAGTAAGGAGGGTTTAGGAATGTTTAGAGGCAAGAAGTATCAGGAGAGCGCCAAGAAGATCGACAAGAACGCTCTGTACGACACCGCCGAGGCCATGGGCCTGGTGGTGGAGACCGCTCCCGCCAAGTTCGACGAGACCGTCGAGCTGCACGTGAAGCTGGGCGTTGACTCCCGTCACGCCGACCAGCAGGTCCGCGGCGCCATCGTGCTGCCCCACGGCACCGGCAAGACCCAGCGCGTACTGGTGTTCGCCAAGGCCGCCAAGGCTGACGAGGCCCGTGCCGCCGGCGCCGACTATGTTGGCGAGATGGACCTGGTGGAGAAGATCCAGAAGGAGAACTGGTTCGACTTCGACGTGGTCGTGGCTACCCCCGACATGATGGGCGTTGTGGGCCGTCTGGGTAAGGTTCTGGGCCCCAAGGGCCTGATGCCCTCCCCCAAGGCCGGCACCGTCACCATGGACGTGACCAAGGCCGTCAACGAGATCAAGGCCGGTAAGGTGGAGTACCGTCTGGACAAGACCAACATCATCCACTGCCCCATCGGCAAGGTTTCCTTCGGCGCCGAGAAGCTGGCTGAGAACTTCACCGCCATCATGGGCGCCATTGTGAAGGCTAAGCCCGCCGCCGCCAAGGGCCAGTATATCAAGAGCTGCGTGGTGGCTTCCACCATGGGCCCCGGCGTGAAGGTCAACAGCGCCAAGCTGGTGTAATTCCCTGGGTACAAACGGCCGCAGTCCCCTGCGGGCTGCGGCCGTTTTTACTAGGTCAGGTATTTGAAAAAAACACTTGACTCATTCGGGTTAAAATGATATAATGCGTGTTGCGTTCAGAGACAGCAGGCTGCCACAGGCGGAAGTCCTGCCGAGAGTGCAGAGTAATGAAAGATTTTTCTTGTTACGCTGTTTTGTGTCTTTGTGCGCACAAAGCAGTGTTTTTTTGACCCATTTATTCTCTGGAGGTGAATCCCAAATGCCGAACGCAAGTGTCCTGGAAGCGAAGAAGGCCATTGTCGCCGAGCTGACTGAGAAGCTGCAGAACGCCGCCTCTGGCGTGCTGGTGGATTACAAGGGCATCACCGTGGCTGAGGATACCGCTCTTCGTAACGAGCTGCGTCAGAACAACGTGGAGTACGCCGTTGTGAAGAACACCCTCACCCGTTTTGCCGCCGAGGGCGCCGGTCTGAATGAGCTGACCGAGTGCCTGAATGGCACCACTTCTCTGGCCATCAGCGCCGAGGACCCCATCGCTCCCATGCGAATCATCAACAAGTACGCCAAGCAGTTCAATGGCGCCAAGTTCGCCATCAAGGCCGGCTTCATGGATGGCAAGGTCCTGCCCCTGAACGAGGTCCTGGCCATGGCCGATCTGCCCTCTAAGGACGTGCTGCAGGCCCAGGTCCTGGGTACCATGCTGGCCCCCATCACCAGCCTGGCTATCGTCCTGAAGGCCATTGCCGAGGAGAAGGGCGGCTTCGTCGAGGCCGCTGCCGAGCCCGAGGCTGCTCCCGCCGAGTAATTCCCGGCACCACACAAATAAAACGATTTACGATCAATTAGGAGGTAATTTATCATGGCTAGCGAGAAGATCACCGCTCTCATTGAGGAAGTTAAGGCCCTGACCGTTCTGGAGCTGTCCGAGCTGGTTCACGCTCTGGAGGAGGAGTTCGGCGTTTCCGCCGCCGCTATGGCCGCTCCCGCCGCTGGCGGCGCTGCCGCTGCTCCCGCTGAGGAGAAGACCGAGTTCGACGTGGTTCTGGCTTCCTTCGACGCCGCCGCCAAGATCAAGGTCATCAAGGCTGTCCGCGAGATCACCGGCCTGGGCCTGGCTGAGGCCAAGGCTATTGTTGAGGGCGCTCCCAAGACCCTGAAGGAGGCTGTCAGCAAGGACGAGGCCGAGGAGCTGAAGAAGAAGCTGGAGGAGTCCGGCGCCAAGGTGGAGCTGAAGTAATTCACCCCCTGGGATTTTCCTTTCAAGCAGACCACGCCGTGGAGCAATCCACGGCGTGGTTTAGTTTGTCAAAAAAGCCCTCCTGCAAGGAGTTCCGGCACCCGCAGGCGACGGAATAACATGAAATCCCGTCATTTCCGGGGGCGTGTACCTGGGAAATGACACTTCTCGCGCAGGATGGGCCGACTTTTCCGTAAGG